>NZ_JBEXDG010000022.1:0-156302 GCF_040605635.1 Dactylosporangium sp. NPDC005555 | reverse complement strand
CCTTTGAGCATCCAGACGCAGAGCGGGAGGGTGAAGGTGGTGAAGGACAGGATCAGCGCGAGGTAGGAGTTGATCAGTCCGACCTGGCTGAAGACCAGGTACAGGGTGATGAGCAGCAACGCCTGCGGGAACATCTGGCTCGCGAGGACGAGGTACATCAGCGACCGGCGGCCCCGGTAGCGGAACTTCGCGAACGAGTAGCCCGTGTAGGCCGCCACGATCACCGTCAGCACCGCGGTCAGGCTCGACACGATGAGACTGTTGCCGAGGTACCGCAGCAGGACGGGATTGTCGGCCAGCCCGATGAAGTGCTCGAATGTGACGTGCTCCGGGAAGAGCCGCGGCGGGAACCGGAACACCTCGTGCGTGGGGGTCAGCGCGGTGACGAGCACCCAGTAGACCGGGCCGAACGCGAAGATCCCGATGAGTGCGACCGTCGTAGCCGCTTTTTTCATAATTTTTCGCCTCGTTCCGTGACACGGACGTAGACGACGGTCAGGCCGAGGATCAGCACCAGCCACAGGGCGCCGAGCGCGCTCGCGGTGCCCAGGTCGAAGGCCTTGAACGCGGTGTCGTAGACGGCGACGGCGAACGTCGTGGTCGAGCCGGCCGGGCCGCCGTGGGTGAGGACGTAGATCATGTCGAAGTGCTGCAGGTTCCAGATCACTTCCAGCAGCACGACGATGCCGAGGATGCCGCGCAGGTGCGGCAGCGTCACGTGCCGGAACCGGCTGACCGAGCCGGCCCCGTCGAGCGCGGCGGCCTCGTGCAGCGCGTGCGGCACCGTCTGCAGCCCGGCGAGCAGCATGACCATGATCCAGGGGAAGCTCGCCCAGGTCTTCGCGACGATGACCGACGCCATCGCCGTGCCAGGACCACCGAGCCAGACGACCGGCTCGTCGATCAGGTGCAGCTGCACGAGGAGGCCGTTGAGCAGCCCGTAGTTGGCGTTGAAGATCCACAGCCAGACGAACGACACGACGACCCCGGGGATCACCCACGGCATCAGGAACAGCCCGCGCAGCACCGCCCGGCCGGGCAGTTTGGTGTTGAGCGCCAGGGCGAGGGCGAAGCCGACCACGACCGGCGCGATCGTCGCCCCGACGGTGAAGACCACCGTGTTGCGCAGCGTCGGCCAGAACTGCCGGTCGAACACCGCCTCGAAGTTGGCCAGGCCGACGAACTTCCGGCCCGGCAGCACCAGGCTCTGGTCGAACAGGCTGGTGGTGAGCGCAGCGACCAGCGGATAGAGCACCACGGCGCCGAGCAGCGCCATGGCGGGCAGGGTCAGCAGCAGGCCGAACTTCTCGTTGCCCTTCGGACCGGTCATGTCATCACGCTCGGGTGGTCGTCGTCGAGGTCGATGAGCTCGGGGTCGAGCTGCGCCGCGAGCTCCACGCCGAGCTGCCACTCGACGTGGTCGCGGGCGGCCCGCTCGGCGGCGTCGGGATCCCGGCGGCGCAGCGCGCCGAGGATCGCCTCGTGCTCGGTGATGACCTGCCCCCACGCCGGCTCGACACGGACGCCGACGCGGTAGTGCTGCACGCGCAGCAGGGCCAGATCGGTGAGCTCGCGCAGCGTGGCGTAGCGGGTGGCGGTGGCGATGCCGGTGTGGAACCGCCGGTTGAGCGCCGACATCGGGGTGAGCTTGCCGCGCCCGTGCTGGAACTGCATCTGCGCGTGCAGCTCCTCCAGCTCGTCGAGCTCGGCGTCGGTGATGACCGCGGCGGCGACCCTGGCACTGAGCCCTTCGAGCGCACCACGGGCGAGGTAGACGCCGCGCATCTCCCGCAGCGACAGGGGCGCGACCTGCGCACCGGCGTGCGGGTTGGGCTGCACCACGAGCCCCTGCCCGGTGAGCCGCTGGATGGCTTCGCGCAACGGGATCTTGCTGATCCCGAACTGCCGCGACAACGCGTCGATGTTGACCCGCTCGCCCGGCCGCAGCTCGCCACTGAGGATCGCGTCCCGCAGCCGCTCGTAGACGAGGTCCGCCTTGGTCTGAAACCCACCGAGCGGCCTGTCAAACGCATCAGCCATTTCCGCCGCTCCCCTGCTCAGCGTCGACCGTATACGATCGACCATCTACTAGAGAGGAGTGTTGCACGACACATGAACGACTTTCAAGGCCTCTGATGCCGGGATGCGCACCGCCCGGACCGACCAAGTCCGGCAGGCGCTGGAGGGCAGCGACATGGGGGTCCTCGCGGCGTCCGAGGCGACCCGCCCGGCGCAGCCGCACTTCGGTGCGCCGCACCGCGGCAACGGCACGGTGCTTGGGGGGCGACGGGGGCGGGGGTCGTCCACGATGCCGGCGAGGTGCGGGTCGTGGTGGACTCCGCGCGGCAGGCCGGGGGGTCGGCCGTTGCCTGGTTCCGTGAGGACGATCCGCTGCGGGAGCGGGCGATCGCCGAGACCCCTGCCGTCCTGCACTGGGCTGAGCGACACCGTCCCCAGCCGTCCCGCGCAGATCGCCTGGCGGCGGCTACGGGAGAGCACCGAACAGCTCCCAGCGGTCCACGTCGCCGCCCACCGAAGGTCGATATGGCCGGCCGCGCTGCCGCCTGGCCGGAAACGGAAGATGCCCTCCACCTGGGGTGGAGGGCGTCCGCGTTGCCGAGCCGCCTAACGGAATCGAACCGTTGACCTATTCATTACGAGTGAATCGCTCTGCCGACTGAGCTAAGGCGGCAACGATGACCAAGTGTACGGCACGCCCAGGGGGCGCGCGCGAGGGGTTTCCCGAGTAACGTTCGGCCGCGTGATCCCCGACGATCTGCCGGCCGCCCCCGGCGACCTCACGGCGCAGCCCGGCGACCCGATCCTGCCGTTGCCCGAGGCCGGGCCGCCGGTCGCTCAGGTCGGTGACCGGCCCAATGCCCTGGACCCGGACCAGATGGGGTTCACGCCGCGGCGGGCCGTGCCGTGGCTGAGCCCGGTGCTGCTCAGCGGGACGGCGGTGCGGGTCGTGCTGGCCGATCTGTTCGGGGCGTATCTGGACAAGCGCGAGCTGCAGGACTCGATGCCCGACCGGATCATGCGTGAGGCACCCGGATACACGGGCTTCTCCAGTGCGGACACCGCCGACGACTTCCCGGACGGCGAGCTGTGGGTCGACTACTGCGCCGACACGGGCGACGGGTTCAACGCCACCTATTCCGTGGCGTATCTGCTGGCCCAGCCGGAGCTGACGGTCGAGGGGCACGAACTGCCGCGTGGCGAGGTGCTCGTCCTCGGCGGTGACCAGGTCTATCCGACGGCGAGCGGGCAGCAGTACGAGGACCGGTTCAAGGGGCCGTTCCGCGCCGCGCTGCCCGAGCCGCCTTCGGAGGGTCCACCGCCGCGCATGTACGCGGTGCCCGGCAACCACGACTGGTACGACGGTCTGACGGCCTTCCTCCGGCTGTTCGTGCGCGGCGGCGAGGGCAAGATCGGCGGCTGGCAGACCAGGCAGTCCCGGTCCTACTTCGCGATCGAGCTGCCCAACCGGTGGTGGCTCCTCGGCACGGACGTGCAGGCCGGCGCCTACATCGACGATCCGCAGCTGCGGTACTTCAACCGGGTCGCGGCCCGCCTCGGTCCCGGCGACAAGGTCATCATCTGCCCGCCGGCGCCGAGCTGGGTGGAGGCGCAGGAGGACCGCAAGGCCTACGACAGCCTCGACTACTTCGTGCGGACCGTCATCACGCCGACGGGCGCCGACGTGAAGCTGATGCTCTCCGGTGACCTGCATCACTATGCCCGCTACGAGGGTGCCGACCGGCAGCTGATCACCTGCGGGGGCGGCGGCGCGTACCTGTACCCGACGCACGAACTGCCCGCCCGGCTGGAGGTGCCGCCGCGCCGCTCCCTGGTGCGCAACGCCAGCCCGTCGCAGCAGTTCGACTTCAAGGCGGCCTATCCGAGCAGGGCCCGGTCGCGCCGGCTCTCGTTCGGCGTTTTCTGGCGCGTACCGTGGCGCAATCCCATGTTCCTCGGGCTGCTCGGTGTCCTGCAGACCCTGACGATGCTGGCCTTCGTCAACGCCGCCGACCGCGTCATGTCGGGTGCGGAGCAGCGCCTCGTCACGATCCCGGCGTTCCTGATGGTGGCGGTCGACGTGGTCAGCGCGTATTTCCTCGCGATGCCCGGCGTCGCCGGGAAACGCAGACCCAGGCACTGGCTCCTGGGGCTGGGCCACGGCGCCGCGTTCGTCGGCATCGCCGTGCTCGGCACCTGGGCGTGGCTCAACCTGCCGTTCGTCGACCAGGCGTGGCCGTTGCCGCTGCTCATCGCGATCGTCCTGTACTTCCCGCTGTCGTGCGTCGCGGCCGGCGAGCTGTTCGCGCTGTACCTGCTGGTCGCCTCGGCCTTCGGCGTCAACGTCAACGAGCTCTTCGCCGGGCAGGGCATCACCGGCTACAAGGGCTTCCTGCGGATGCGCTTCGGCGCCGACGGCACCCTGACGATCTACCCGATCGGCGTGGACCGCACGGCCCGCCGCTGGAACGCGCAGTCGGCGGGCTCATGGTTCGCCCCGCGCAAGCCGATGCGCCTGCGCTTGATGGAGCCGCCGATCTCGCTCAGGTGAGGTACGCGATCAGGCCCACTTCCTCAGCGGTGGCACCGGGCTGCCCGAGCGCGCGGAGCTCCTCGGCGACGGCGGCCCGGTCCAGCACACCCGCGCGGGCCGCCTGATACCGCACGATCGAGTAGAGGAACACGTCGAGGTTGTCGAACTGGGTGCCGGCCTCGATGACCTCCTCCTCGTGAAACCACACGGCGATCTTGCCGTTGGTCAGCATCACGTAGAGGTTGCCGCCCCCGTCGGCCGCGACCGACCACACGTCGTCGTCGGAGAGCTCGGTCTCGTAGTCGGAGTCGAGGATCTGGCAGTCGTTGCCGGCGAAGTCGAACCCGTACGAGTCCTCGGTCACGTCCACCACCCACGGCATCGTCCCGCTCCGCACCAACCGGTCGAACGCCGCCAGCGCCGTGGCCGCCTCCTGCGGCAGCCTGGCCAGGAACGGCTCCACTGACCTGGTGTCCTCGGCGACCCGCGCCGTCTCCCGATCCGGAAACCACCGCGCGAGGTCACCGGCGAAGTCACGATCGCCGTATCCGGCAAGCTGCTCAACTGACATCCGGCGATCGTAGTGCCGCCTCGTGCACCGCCCTGTGCGGCTACAGGGCGACCCGGGTCGTCGGGGTGCCGGCGCCGGTCGCCCCGGTGGTGGGCTCGGTATACCGCAGCTCGACCAGCTCCGGAGACCAGCGCGCCAGCAGGTCCTGCGCCACACCGAACGCGTCCGCGACCGGCTGCAGCACCCGGACCCCGATCCGCGCGGCCGCTTCGATCACGGCGGCGGACGGCAGCCCTTCCCCGACCGGCTCGCCCCGCATGGTGACCGCCTCGGCCGAGGTCGCCACCCGCGCCACCGCCTCGGCGAGCTCCCCCCGCAGCCCTTCGGACCAGTCAGCGAGCGCGTCGGCATAAGCAGCGGTGGCCCGCAGCCTGCCCGTGATGCTCTCCGGTTCGCCGCCGCCGCCGATGTACGCCGAAAGCGCCCCCCACCGCGCGGCGAAAGCCTCCGCCCCCGACCCCTCCCACACACCACTCAGGTCCGCGGCAAGCCACTCCCTCCGCCGGGCGAACCTGTCCGCATCGCCCCGCAGCTGCGTCGCCGCCACCCGCAGCGGCGCAGGGTCGAGCTTCAACCCGAACTCCAGCGCATCCCCGGGCAACGCCCCGACAGCCCGCGACAACGCCCAGATCGGATCCCCGACCGGCGCGCCGCCCGCAACGAGCACGGCATCGGCCCGGTGCAGCACCTCGATCCCGATCCCGCTCAACCGCTCGAGCGCATCCATCACACGCCCTCCCGCCCGGACCGGCCGGGGCAGCCCTCAACCCTGCCGGCCACGGCGTCGGTGTCGCCGCACAGCGGCTGCCCTCCCGGCACGGCACGAGCACCATGTCGCGACAGCCCGCCGCCGCGGATCCCCGCCCGACCCACAGCACGGCCGGCATGGCGCAACGAGCCGCCGCGCACACCCCGGCTCACGCGATGCGCCGGCCAGACACCGGACTCGGCACCGGACCCAGCGCGGAAGCTCCGGCCCGGCAGGGCGGCGGTTTCGGGCGACAGCTGGGCGGAGCGGGACGGGAGGCGGGCGGCGGAGTGGGGTGGGGAGCAGGCGGCGGGCCCGGGGAGGGTGGCCATCAGGTGCCCTCGTGCTGTTGGTGGTGGCGACGCGCGTCGTCGTCGGTGGTGCGGTAGTTCTGGGCGGCTCGGCGCAGAGACTCGGCGGTTTCGGCGAGCCGGCCGCCGTGGGTGGCGGCTTCTTGGCCGCGCGCGGTCAGGGCGGTGGTCAGGGTGCGGTGCAGGACACGGCCCAGTGCGCCGGGGCCACCTGGGGCGTCGCCGCCGAGGACCCGGGATCCTGGGTCGATGAGAGCTGTCGTGGTGCTCGCCGCGGCCAGCTCGTCGCCGGCGGCGTCGAGGCGGCCGGCCAGGTCGTCGAGTCGCATGTCAGTCCCCCGATGCACTGTCGAAGACGATCCACGGTCAAAGCACTGCACGTCCAACGCGGCCCACGTCCAACGCGATCCACGTCCGACGTGCGGTGTTGTGCAAGGTCAGGCGGGGCTAGGTCAGGGAGCGGTAGTCACCGAAGGTTTCGGCGTGGAGCTTCTTTCGGGCCCAGGCGGCGGCCTCGGTGGCGCCGGTGACGGCTGCCCGGACCGAGCGGGACAGCTCGTCGCCGGTCTGGCCGCGCAGGTGGTCGATCCGCACGTCGCGGATCGTGCCGTCGGCGGTGACCACCACCTCGACCAGGCCGTCAGGAGAGCGCACGCTCACCTCGACGGTCGTGACCGCCTTGTCGAACTCGGCGAGCAGCGCGTCGATGCGGCGGTAGCGCTCCACCGCTTCCTCGATCCACGTCTCGTCGATCTCGCGCCCCATGTCGGCCCCTCCCCCGGGTGACCGTACGGCACCAGCGAGTGACACGAAACCCCGGACCGCGGCCTGTGGATAACTTCAGCCGCGCCAGAGGGCGAGCATCATCGCTTCGACGGCGATGCGGGGTTTGACGTTGGTTTCGATGGCGGTGCGGCACTGCAGGACCGACTCGAGGCGGCGCAGAGTGCTCTCCGGTGCCCACTTCTCGGCGGCGGCGCCGGCGAGCTCGTCGGTGTCGCCGTGGACGGGCTCGACGGCTGCGTCGAAGGTGTGGACCAGCACGTCGCGGTAGAAGCCGGCGAGGTCGACGAGGGCACGGTCGAGGGCGTCGCGCTGGGCTCGGGTGGCGCGGGACTTCTGCCGGCGCTCGAGGTCCTTGAGCTGGCCGGCCGAGCCCCGGGACGCCCCGGCCGCGCCCTTGCCGGTGCCGCCGGCGCCGAGCGCGGTCTCCAGTGCGGATCGCTCGGCCGCGTCGGTCTCCGTGACCGACGCGGCGGCCTCGGCCTCGGCGGCCTCGATGAGTGCGGCGGCGGCGTCGAACGCGGCGCCGATGCCGGTCAGCCGGCGGGGCACGGCGAGGACCGCCTCGCGGCGGGCGCGGGCCTGGGGGTCGCGGGCGAGGCGGCGGGCCCGGCCGACGTGCCCCTGCGCGGCGGCGGCCGCCCACGCGGCGGTCTGCTCGTCGAGGCCGTCGCGGCGGCGCAGCAGGGCGGCGATCGCGTCGGCGGGCGGCTGGCGCAGCGGGACGACCCGGCACCTGGAGCGGATCGTGACGGAGATGTCGTCGGGGTGGGTGCTGGGCGTGCACAGCAGGAAGACGGTGCGTGGCGGTGGCTCCTCGATGGCCTTGAGCAGCGCGTTGCCGGCGGCCTCGGTGAGGCGGTCGGCGTCCTCGACGAGCAGGACCTGCCACCGGCCCTGGGTCGGCGAGCTGGCCGCGCGCAGGACCAGGGCGCGCATCTCGCCGACGGCGATCGAGAGCCCTTCCGGCACCACGAAGCGGACGTCGGCATGGGTGCCGCCGAGGGTCGTGTGGCAGGCGGTGCACACGCCGCAGCCACCATCGGGGCACTGCAACGCAGCGGCGAAGATGCGGGCGGCGACGGAGCGGCCCGAGCCGGGTGGGCCGGTGAAGAGCCATGCGTGGGTCATGCCGGCCTCGGGGACGTCGCCGCGGACGATCGCGCCCGCGGAGGCGACGGCGCGGGTCAGCGTCGCGACCGCGTCGTCCTGCCCCACGAGCTCGGCGAAGATCGGCGGCGCCGCGTTCATACCCGCGTCTCCCGCCCGTCGTCGGAGCGGTCCGGCAGGTGGTCGCGGGGCAGCTGATGGGTCAGCTCGTCGCCGGTCAGCGCGGTGACCGTCTCAGCGGCGTCCTCCAGGGCCTCCTCGACCGCTTCCTCGAGGTCGAACTCCTCCTCGGCGGGCATCAGGTGCCGGACCCGCTGCAGCACCCCGACGGCGAGCGCCTCGACCGGGCTGGACGCGTCGAGGACCAGGTAGCGGCTGGGGTCGGCGGACGCCAGGTCGAGGAACGCGTAGCGGACCCGCTCGTGGAACGCGAGCGACTCGCTCTCCAGGCGGTCGGCCGTGCCCCGGCCCTCGGCCCGGGCCAGCCCGACGGACGGGTCGAGGTCGAGCAGGACGACCAGGTCGGGCTTGAGGCCGCCGGTCGCCCACTTCGACAGCCAGGACACCTCGTCGACGGGGAGGGTCCGGCCGGCGCCCTGATAGGCGAGGGACGAGTCGACATAGCGGTCGCTGACGACGACCGCGCCGCGGGTGAGGGCGGGCCGGACGACGGAGGCGACGTGGTGGGCCCGGTCCGCGGCGTAGAGCAGCGCCTCCGCGCGGGGGGTGACGACCTCGCCGGTGACCTCGGGCGGGTCGAGCACCAGGCTGCGGATCCGGGCACCGAGCGGCGTGGCGCCGGGCTCGCGGGTGACGACGACTTCGCGGCCGAGCCGCTGCAGCGCGGCGGCGAGCTGCTTGACCTGGGTGGACTTCCCGGCGCCCTCGCCGCCCTCGAAGACGATGAAGAGCCCGCGGGCAGCCTTCGGCTCGTCGGCGCTGAGCGGGCGGCCACGGACCGAGCCGAGCACGTCGGCCAGCAGCGGCACGCCCTTCTTGTCGTCCATCTGGCGCAGCGCCACGACACCGGCGAAGACGCCGAAGAGGCCGGCGATGGCCAGCAGCGGCCGGGTGCTGGAGACCTCCACGTCGGTGAAGCCGATGCTGAGGTGCCGTGACCCGCCGACGCCGACGAGGACGCTGGACAGCGAGATGGTGAGCATGAGCACCACACGGGTGCCGGTCTGCACGAAGGCGAACGCCCGGCCGCGCATGTCGTCGGCGACCTCGCCGCCGAGCAGCGTGGTGCCGGACAGGAAGGCCATCCCGGCGCCGACACCGACGAGCAGCGCGCCGCCGACGGCGAGGGCCAGGTGGGTGGCGAAGGCCAGGATCAGCACGGAGCCCGCGGCCAGGATGATCGACAGGCCGAACCAGCGGCGCCGGGACAGCGCGCCGACGATCCGCGGCCCGGCGGCGATGCCGATCCCGAGACCGAGGAAGAGCGTGGCGAAGAGCAGCGCGAAACCCGCGTCGCCGGCGCTGAGGGAGACGGCGTAGAACTTCGCGGTGCCGACGACCACGCCGCCGCCGGCGAAGGCGCCGAAGATGCCGAGCACCAGGCCGCGGACCAGCGGGGTCCGCCGGACGAACGCCCAGCCCTGCGCGAACTCCTTGAGCATGCCCGGCTTGCGCTCGACGTCGGCGGTGCGCCGGCCGCTGATCTCCTTGATGCCGAAGAACACGGTGACAGCGGTGGCGAGGAACGTCAGCGAGTTGAACCAGAGCGCGACGTTACTCGGCTCGGCGCCCCTCGGGCGGCCCTCGGCGCCGAACACGACCACGACGAGCTGCTCCAGGCCGATCAGCACGAGACCGGCGAGCACGGGCGTGATGCCATAGGTCGTGGCGAGCGTCAGCTGATTGGCCGTCTCCAGGCGGGCGCGGGGCAGCAGGTTGGGCACCGCCGCCTCCTTCGCCGGCGCCCAGATCATCGCGGTGGTCTCGATGATGAACGTGGCGATCGCGGTCCAGGCGATGATCAGCGTGCTGTCGTCGAGGATCAGCGCGGACGCCGGGATCGAGGCGAAGAACAGGAACCGGACCAGGTCGCAGGCGACCATCGTGAGGCGTCGGTCGAACCGGTCGGCGAAGACCCCGGCCACCGGCCCGAGGATCAGGGCGGGCAGGAGGCGCACGGCGATGACCGAGCCGAACGCCGCACCCTGCGCCGCGGAGTTGGTCACCTGCGAGGCGGCGAACGTCGCGGCGGCGAGCAGGCCGAGCCAGTCGCCGAGGGACGAGAGCCCCAGAACGGCCCACAACCGGCGGAACGCCCGGATGCGCAGGACCGCCTTCAGCTCCCCGAAGCCGGACAGGTCACTGCTGGCGATGACGGCACCTCCCCTGATGAGCGTCCACCGGACGATGCTGAGCGTCCCCACCGGACGGTGCTGAGCGTCCCACCGGACGGTGTCGAACGCCTACTGTAACCACGCTACCGGCCTCCGGGTGTCGCCCAGGTGTCGGCCGACGCGCCGGACGCGAGGTTCTTTCATATTCAATGGCGACTGGGTACGGTGAGTCGTGTCCAGCTCACGTGCCGCCCAACGGGTCCGCTACGACCGGGCCACCGCCGATCTCGATCCGCCGTTCGCGATCGTCGACCTCGATGCCTTCGACGCCAACAGCACCGCGATGCTCGGCCGCGCCGCCGGCAAACCGCTGCGGATGCCCAGCAAGTCGGTGCGGGTCCGCGCGCTGATGGACCGGGCCCTGGCCCAGCCGGGCTGGCACGGCGTCATGGCGTTCACGCTTCCGGAGGCGATCTGGCTCGCGGAGCAGGGCACGTCCGGCGACATCCTGGTGGCCTACCCGACCGCCGACCGCGCCGCGCTGCACCGCCTCGCCACCGACGAGAAGCTCGCCGCGACCGTCACCGTCATGGTGGACAGCACCGCCCAGCTCGACCTGATCGACTCGGTCGTACCCGCCGGCGAGCGGGCCGGCGCCGTGCGGGTGTGCATCGACCTGGACGCCTCCTGGCGCCCCGCCCGCGGCGTGCACATCGGGGTCCGCCGCTCGCCCGTGCACAGCGCCCGGCAGGCCGGCGACCTCGCCGCCGCCGTCGCCGGCAGAGCCGGATTCCGCCTGGTGGGGCTCATGTCGTACGAGGCGCAGATCGCCGGGCTGGGCGACGCTCCCCCCGGCCGCCCGGTGCGCGGGGTGCTCATCCGCATGATCCAGTCCCGCTCGTTCCCGGAGCTGCTCGCGCGCCGGGCGGCGGTCGTGGCCGAGGTGCGCCGCCACGCCGATCTCGAGTTCGTCAACGGTGGCGGCACGGGCAGCGTCCAGGCCACCGCGCAGGACCCCGCGGTCACCGAGGTCGCCGCCGGCTCCGGGCTCTTCGGGCCGTGGCTCTTCGACTCGTACCGACGCTGGCGCCCGCAACCGGCGGCGTTCTTCGCCATGTCGGTCGTGCGCCGCCCGGACCCGCGGGTCGCGACCGTCCTCGGCGGCGGCTGGATCGCCTCCGGGGAGACCTCGCCCACCCGCCAGCCGCTGCCGTGGCTGCCGGAAGGCCTGAAGCTGATCGGCACCGAGGGCGCCGGCGAGGTGCAGACGCCGCTCGTCGGCCCCGGCGCGGCCGGGCTGCGCCTCGGCGAGCGCGTCTACTTCCGCCACGCCAAGGCCGGCGAGCTGTGCGAACACGTCAACGAGGTGCACCTCGTGTCCGGCGACACGATCGTGGACGTGGTGCCGACCTACCGGGGAGAAGGCAAAGTGTTCCTGTGAGCGTGCGGTGGCGGGCGGCGATGGAGCGGGCGCTCTACGGTGACGACGGCTTCTTCCGCCGCCCCGGCGGTGGCCCCGCCGCCCACTTCCGGACCAGCGCGCACGCGTCGCCGCTGTTCGCCGGGGCGATCGCGGCGCTGCTGGAGCGCCTCGACGAGGCCCTGGGCTCGCCCGGGCGGCTCGACCTCGTCGACGTCGGCGCCGGCCGCGGTGAGCTGCTGCGCGGCGTCCTGGCCGCCCTGCCGCCCGCCGTGGCCGCCAGGGTCGCCGCCGTCGGGGTCGAGGTCGCGCCCCGCCCGGACGACCTGCCCGGCCCGATCGGGTGGACCACGGCGATCCCGTCCGGCATCACCGGGCTGCTGGTGGCCACCGAGTGGCTCGACAACATCCCGGTCGACATCGTCGAGCTCGATTCGTCGCTGCGGCCACGGTACGTGCTGGGCTCGCCGCCGTTCGCGCTGGACGCGTCGCCGCTGGATCCTCGCGACGCCGCCTGGCTCGCGGACTGGTGGCCCCTGGACGGACTCCCCGAAGGGGCGCGGGCCGAGCTGGGCGCCCCGCGCGACGAGGCCTGGGCCGCGGCGGTCGGCAGCGTGGCGCGCGGGCTGGCGCTCGCCGTCGACTACGGGCACCTCGCGGGCGGGCGGCCGCTCTTCGGCACCCTGACCGGGTTCAAGGACGGCAAGGAGACCGCGCCGCTGCCGGACGGCTCCTGTGATCTGACGATCGCCGTGGCGTTGGACTCGCTGGGCGTACACCACCTGCTGCTGACACAGCGGGAAGCCCTGCGGCTGCTCGGGGTCGACGGCAGGCGCCCGCCGCTGGCGCTGGCCTCGACCGACCCGGCAGGCTATGTGCGCGCTCTGTCGCGGGCCGGCGCCGCCGCCGAGCTGACGGATGCGTCGGGTCTCGGCGGCCACTATTGGGTCATGCGCTGGGTGTGACGATCAGTCATACTGTTCATATGACGGCCAAGGTGACGTTGTCGTTCTCCGACCAGACCATCGCCGACGCCCGGCACTGGGCCGAGCGCGACGGCGTGTCGCTCAGCGCGTGGATCGACCGCGCCGCGCAGGAGCGCGCCCTGCGTGAGATCTTCACCGCGCACGCCGAGGCGGTGCGCCGCGCCAAGCCCGACCTGGAGCGCGCCGCGCTCGCCGACGAGGAGGAGATCGCCCTGGTCGACGCGGAGCTGTTCAGCGGGCGCCGTGCGGCGCGGTGAGGTCTGGCTGATCAAGGGCGCCCGCGAGCGTCTCGGCCTCATCATCAGCTCCGACGTCTTCAACAGCACCGACGTGCCGGTCGTGATCGTCGCCGAGGTCACCGACTCCGAGGAGCTGCGCGACTCGCCGCTCGCCGTCGAGCTCGACGACCTGGTCGTCATGCCCGACCGGCTCTCCTCGCCGCTGAAGCGCTGGTTCTTCGAGCGGGTCGCGGTCGCGGACACCGCCACGATGCACAACGTCTCGCGCGCGCTGCGGATCCTGCAGGACCTCTAGGCTGTCCTCATGACCTCCGAGCTGACGGTCGGCACCGGTGCTGGGCTCGACACCGCCGACATGGTGCTCAACATCGGCCCGCAGCACCCGTCCACCCACGGCGTGCTGCGACTGAAGCTCGTCCTCGACGGCGAGCGGGTCCTGAGCGCCGAGCCGATCATCGGCTACATGCACCGCGGCGCGGAGAAGCTCTTCGAGGTCCGCGACTACCGGCAGATCATCATGCTGGCCAACCGGCACGACTGGCTCTCGGCGTTCTGCAACGAGCTCGGCGTGGCCCTCGCCGTCGAGCGCCTCATGGGCATCGAGGTCCCCGACCGCGCCGTGTGGCTGCGCACCGCCCTCGCCGAGCTCAACCGGATCCTCAACCATCTGATGTTCCTCGGCTCCTACCCCTTGGAGATCGGCGCGATCACGCCCGTCTTCTACGCCTTCCGCGAGCGCGAGACGATCCAGGCGGTGCTCGAGGAGGCGTCCGGTGGGCGGATGCATTACATGTACAACCGCGTCGGCGGCCTCAAGGAGGAGGTCCCGGCCGGCTGGACCACCCGGGCCCGCGCCGCGATCGACGAGGTCCGCAGGCGCATGCCCGACCTGGACAACCTGATCCGCCGCAACGAGATCTTCCTCGCCCGCACCGTCGGCGTCGGCGTCCTCTCGGCGGCCGACGCGGCGGCCTTCGGCGCGTCCGGCCCGGTCGCCCGCGCCTCCGGCCTGGACTTCGACCTGCGTCGCGACGAGCCTTACCTGGCTTACGGTTCGCTTTCCGTGCCGGTCGTCACCCGCACCACCGGCGACTGCCACGCCCGCTTCGAGGTGCTGCTGGACCAGGTGTATGCCTCACTGGACATCGCGCAGGCCTGCCTCGACGAGGTCGACAAGCTGACCGGCCCGGTCAACGTGCGCCTGCCGAAGGTGGTGAAGGCGCCGGAGGGCCACACGTATGCCTGGACCGAGAATCCGCTCGGCATCAACGGCTACTACCTGGTGTCCCGCGGCGAGAAGACCCCGTGGCGCCTGAAGCTGCGCACCGCGTCCTACTCGAACGTCCAGGCCCTGTCGAAGCTGCTCCCGGGCACCCTGGTCCCCGACCTGATCGCCATCCTCGGCTCGATGTTCTTCGTCGTGGGCGACGTCGACAAGTAACCAGGGCTTGCCGGCGTTCAGCGCCAGCGGTCGTCGTTGCCTTCGAAGTCGACGATCTGGCGGGGGGCCGGGCGGGTGCGGGGGTCCTCGCGGGAGCCGTTCCAGCCGTAGTCCTCGTCGTCGTCGTTGCGGGCACGGCGGGAGACGCGTTCCTCGTCGCGGGACGGGGCGGCGGGCTCCTGCCAGCGGGAGGCAGGGGCGGCGGGCAGCGCGGCCTGGGCGGAGCCGAGAGCCGGCTGGCGGCGGACCTCGGACCAGCGGGTGGTGCCGGTGTCGTCGCGGCGGGCTTCCTCGTAGCTGCTCTCGGACCAGTGTTCACCGGTCTCGCGCTGGCGTTCACGCTCGCGGCGGGCCTCCGACCTGCGGGGGCTCTCGCGGCGGGGCTCGTCGTCGGAGGCAGCCGGGGCGACGGCGGGCACGTACTCCTCGTGCCGCACGGACGCCCACCGGTCCTCGATCCGCACGTGGGTGCCGGTCTCGTCGGCGTGCACGGCGGCTCGGCGTTCGCCCATGCGGAGCTCGCGGCCGCCGCGCTCGTCGCTGTGCATCGAGGCCCACCGGTCGGTGGTGCGCACGCCGGTCACGCTGCCCGCGTCGTCGTCCGGGTCGTAGGCGCGGCGGCGGCCACCGGAGCGCTCGACCTCCTGCGACTCCTCGGCCCGGGCCATCCGCTCGCGCAGCAGTTGCTCGGTCCAGGACGGTTCGTCGCGGGATGCCTCGGTACGTTCGATCCACTCCGACCGCTCGCTGCGCTCGGTCCATTCGGAGCGTTCGGAGCGTTCGGTGCGCTCGGACCGGCTGATGCGCTCGGCGCCCCACCCCCGGTCGGTGCGGTCGGGCTGCTCCCCGCGGTCGGTGTGCTCACCACGTCCGCCGCGGTCGGCGTGGTCCCCCCGGCTTCGTTCGCCCCGGTCGGCCTTGTCGTCCCGGTCGCCGCGCCCCCGGTCGCCGCGGTCCCTGTCGGAGGCGTCGCGGTCGCTCCACTCGCCGCGCCTGCCCCGGCCCGCCTCGCCGCCGCCGTCCCAGTCGCCGCGCCCACGGTCGGCGCGGCCGGTGTCGGCGTCCCGGTCGCGGGCGCCACGGTCCGCCCGGCCGCCGTCCCCGTCGCTCCACTCGCCGCGACCTGAACGTCCACCGTCGCCATCGGCCCACTCGCCGCGACCTGAACGTCCGGCGTCCCCGTCGCTCCACTCGCCGCGGCCCGGACGACCGCCGTCGCTATCGGCCCACTCGCCGCGGCCCGGACGACCGGCGTCGCCGTCGGCCCACTCGCCGCGGACAGTGCGTCCGGTCGCCTCGCCCCGGTCGGACCAGTCGCGACCTTCGCCACGGTGGTCGCCGCGCACGTCGGCGCGCCCGGTGCGATCGGCCCGCCCGGCGTCCCCGTCCCGATCGGACCAGTCGCCGCGAACGTCGCCACGGGCGTCGCCGCGACCGTCGGATCGACCGCGGTCGTGCGCGCCCGCGCGTCCCCCGCGCTCGGCCGGCTCGGCGTCGTCGTCCCAGCCCTGGCGGCGGGGCTCGCTCCAGTGGCCGCTGCCGTCGACGACCCGGCCGGTCTCGTGCCAGTCGGCGTCACGGTCGGAGACGCGCTCCCCGACCGGCCGGCGCTGCTGCGGGATCTCGGGCCGGGCGCCGTAGACGGTGCCGTCGCGACGCTGGTCGGTCGGGTCGACGACCATGGTCTTGGTGGTGACCTGCACGGTTTCGGTGTGCCGGAGGACGCCCTGCGGCACGGACGCGGAGCCGGTGGGCTGCGGTCCGGCGTGCTGCGCGGCGGCCGCCTGCTGCGCGGCCCGGGTCGTGCGCTCCAGCTGGCCGCGCATCATGTCGACCTGGTTACGCAGGGCGTCGACGGTCTCGTGCAGGACGCCGATGCGCTCGACGAGCTGACCGTGCGTGGCGCGGGCCGCGTGGGTGATGTCGCCGCGGATCTCGTCGCGGAGCGTGTCGAGCTCCTCGAACATCGTCTCCTCGACCTCGCCGCGCACGTTGTCGTTGTCACCGCGCAGCGCGATGGACAGGCCGATGAGCACGACGACGCCGACTGCGAGGACCGCGGCGAGCTGCAGGACGAACCCTCCGCCGAACAGCAGCAGCAGCGCGGCCAGCGGAGCAAGGCCGACACCAGCCCAGAAGAGGATCTGGAGCACCTTCGCGCTCGGCCGTCCTCCGGTGGTTTCCGCGGCTGGCATGAGCAGAGACCTTACCTAGTCTTCAGAACAAGTGAAATGCCCGTCCTCGACAGCCACGTGGCGTTGAGGACGGGCATTTGGCAACTACCGTGCGTATCGGCAGAGCTAGCCGAGCGAGCCGTCCGAGGAGAAGACGAGCGCGATCGTGGCCGTGCCCTTCTTCAGCGCGTCCAGGCTCTGCGGGCCGCCCGCGTCGAGGCTGACGAACTTGCCGAACTGGATGCTGTAGGTCTTCTCCAGACCGGGCTGGCAGAACGGCCGCTGCGGGCACTCGGCCGGGCCACCGAGGACGGTGTCCTTGCCGGAGCACTTCGTGGCGAAGTCGCTGAGCGTCTTCACGCCGTTCTTGTCGGCGAACGCGGTGGTGACCGCGAACGCGTTCTGGTCGGCCGCCTTCGACGCCTTGCCGAAGGTCAGGCCGGCCTTGCCGCCGATGTCCTTGAGCGCGGTGACCGTCTTGTCGACGTCACCGGACGCCAGTGTCGTGGCGTCCTTGCCGTTGACCTGGCCGTTGATGAACTCGGTCAGGGTGCCGGCGTACTCCGGGACGACCTGCAGGTCGCCCTTGGTGAGCTGGCCGTAGTAGACCTCGCGCTTGCCGATGGTCTGGACGGAAGCGTCGTAGCCGGCGGCGTCGAGGACGATCTCGTAGAGCGCGCCGAGCGTGGCGCTCTCCGCGAAGTCGGCCGCGCCGACCTTGATCGCGCCGCCCTTGCCCTTCTCGATGCCGGTCGTGAGGTTCTCGGTCTTGGCGAAGTCCTCCGCCACGACCTTGGAGGTCTTGCGGTCCACGACGACCGCCTTGTTGAGCTGGATCAGCTTCTCCGTGGTGAGCGCGTCGGAGACCTTGTCCAGTGCCGCGACGAGGGCCGGGTCGGCGGCCTTCGTGTTGATCGCGGCGATGATGTTGTCTGCCGTCTGGAGCTGCTTGTCGTCGGTGAGGACGACGAGTTTGTCCCCAGCGACCGGGGCACAGCCGGCCCCGCTCACACTCGCCGGCGCCTTGGTGCCCGAGGAGCCCTCATCGCCGCAGGCCGCGAGGCCTACGGTGGCGAGGCCCAGAAGGACCCCGAGCGTGGCGCGCATGGCAGTTCGCAAAATGGCCCGCCTTCCGTGTCCCGGCGCGATCACTGTGACCGGCCGCGTGTCCGACGGACGGCGCATCGGCTTGAGGCCCGCCCGCTATTGAATAGGCAACTCTGCCCATGGGAAATCAGCAACCGCAGCCAGGCACGGTTTCGTAACGACCTGTCACACCGACACGTTCGGTGGTGCTCCTACGCCGCCCTGGCCCGGCACTGCGCCCCTGGTGACGGTCGCCCCGGACCGGTCATGCGCGGCCCGCCGCCTGCCGCAGCACCTTCGGTGTGATCTTGCGCTCCACCAGCGCCATCAGCCCGTCGATCAGCAGCGCGAGCACGGCGACCAGGACCGCGCCGGCGAGGATCTGGGCGTCGCCGCGGCCCGGTCCGAGCCCGAAACCGGCGGAGATGATGTTGCCGAGGCCGCCGCCGTTGACGAGGGTGGCGAGGGTGGCCGTGGCGACGACCTGGGTGGTCGCGATGCGCAGGCCCGTCGCGAGGTAGGGCACGGCGAGCGGCAGCTCGACCCGCAACAGCATCTCCTCCGACCGCAGGCCCATGCCCCGGCCCGCGTCGCGGACCTCCTCGTCGATCGCGCGCATGCCGGTGTACGCGTTGGCCAGCAGCGGCGGCAGCGAGAACACGGTCAGCGCGACGACCACGGCCGGCATGCCGATGCCGAGCGGGCTCAGCGACAGGATCGTCAGCAGCGCGATGACGGGCATCGCCTGCGTGATGTTGGACAGGGTGACGACGACACCGGAGCCGGAGCCGCGCCGGCCGAGCCAGATCCCGATGGGCCACGCGACGAGGCAGCCGAAGAACACCGCCAGGAACGAGATCTCGAGGTGCTCCCGCAGCCGGGCGAGCACCCCGTCGGGATTCGTCCAGTTCAACGGATCGTTGAACCACAGGAACATGTCGCTGATGGCGCTCATGCCGTCGCCTCCGCTTCGCTCCAGCGCCGACCTGAGCCAAAACTGCGCCCACGATTCGCGGCCACTCCGCTCCGCTCCAGGCCACTCACGCCTTGGCCCTCCTCATCCACGGCGTGAGCGCCCGGGTCAGCGCGACCAGCAGCAGGTCCAGCACCAGGGCGAGCAGGACGCAGATGAGCGCCGCGGTGGCGATCTGCGCCTTGTAGAAGTTGTTGCGGAAGCCGCTGAGGATCAGCGCGCCGAGACCGCCCTGGGAGCCGACGGCCGCGCCGACAGTGACCAACGCCACTGTCGAAACCGTCGCCAGCCGCAGCCCGGTGAGGATCGAGGGCAGGGCCAGCGGCAGTTCGACGCGCCACAGGCGGGCGGCCCTGCCGTAGCCCATCGCGGTGGCGGCCTCCCGCACGTCGCCGGGCACCTGCTGCAGGCCGGTGAGGGAGTTGCGGATGATGACGATCAACGCGTACATCACCAGCGCCACGACGACCGGGGTGCGGCCGGTGCCCAGGAAGGGCGCCAGGAAGGCCAGCAGCGCGAGCGACGGAATCGTGTAAAGCACGCCGGCTGATGTCAGAATCGGCGTGGCGAGCGGGCGCACCCAGTACGCCAGCACCGCCAGCGGCACCGCGATGGCCACCGCGATCGCGACCGACCAGACGGTGATGGCCACATGATCCACCAGCGCGTCCCGGATCGTGTCGGCGTTATCCCGGATATAGCTCCAGGAAAACCAGGGATTGCCCGCCTCACCGCGAGCCAGGAAGGACATGTGTGGACCGTACCGCGAAGGCCGACGGCGCGCCGATCACCCTCGATCGGC
Organism: Dactylosporangium sp. NPDC005555; assembly: GCF_040605635.1. NCBI lineage: Bacteria > Bacillati > Actinomycetota > Actinomycetes > Micromonosporales > Micromonosporaceae > Dactylosporangium > Dactylosporangium sp. NPDC005555. The sequence goes on along the minus strand of NZ_JBEXDG010000022.1, from coordinate 136,812 downwards.
TGGGCAAGACGTACCCGAACAGCACCACGGCGGTCGAGGAGCTGAGCCTGGACGTCGCGGGTGGCGACGTGACCGTGCTCATCGGCCCTTCCGGCTGCGGCAAGTCGACCGTGCTGCGCATGGTCAACCGGCTCATCGAGCCCACGCGCGGCCGGGTGCTGGTCGACGGCGAGGACGTGACGAGGGTCGATCCGGTGCGGCTGCGGCGGACCATCGGCTACGTCATCCAGAATGTGGGACTGTTCCCGCATCAAACGGTGCGCACCAATGTCGGCACCGTCCCGCGGATGCTGGCCTGGGACAGATCCCGCATCCAGAAGCGCACCGACGAGCTGCTGGACCTGGTAGGGCTCGATCCCGCCGAGTACGCGGACCGCTACCCGCACGAGCTGTCCGGCGGGCAGCGGCAGCGGGTCGGGTTCGCCCGCGCGCTCGCCGCGGACCCGGTGGTGCTGCTGATGGACGAGCCGTTCTCCGCCGTCGACCCGATCAACCGGGGGCGGCTGCAGGACGAGTTCCTGCGGCTGCGGCAGAGCGTGCGCAAGACGACGATCGTGGTCACCCACGACCTCCAGGAGGCGATCAAGCTCGGCGACAAGATCGCGGTGCTGTCCGACCACGGCCACCTGGAGCAGTACGCGACGCCCGCCGAGCTCCTGGCCAACCCCGCGAACGCGTTCGTCGAGCAGTTCATCGGCGAAGATCGCGGTCTGATGCGCCTGTCGGTGACGCCGATCCCCCGCGACCGGCTCCACCCGCTCGACGGCGCGCCCGGTGACCTGCCCAGGGTGTCCGCGGACGCGACGCTCCGGGTCGCCTTCGGCGCGATGCTGGCGGCGGGGGTGGGCTCGGTGGTGGTCCAGGACGCCGATCGGCCGCTCGGTCTTCTTTCGGCCGCTGATGTACAGGTGGCGCTCGCCGACGTGGACACCGCAAAGCGTTGACGCAGCGAGACCGGCGACGGGGTGGCCGTCGCCGGTCTCCGCGGTGCGCTCGTTGCTTACGTGCGCTGGCCCGCCATGGAGGCGATGCCGACGATCCAGCCGACGATGAGGCCGTAACCGGCGCCACCGGCGGCGTTGACGACCGCGGTCCCGAACGAGGCGTTCGCCAGCAGGAACGCGGTGATGAGGGCCGCGAGGGCGGCCGCGAAGATGAAGGCGGCCCAACCGGTCAGGATCGCCGAGATGGTGCCGCGCGCGCTGGAGAGCTGCGCGCCGGCGAGCAGTGAGACGAACACGGCCGTGAAGACCACCAGCAGGATCGCCTTCAGGTCAGCGGCCAGCAGCTCACGGAACGACTGGTCGCTGTCGATGTTCCATTGGGGCCACGCGAGGGTCTCCAGGAAGACCCCCCGGTCGCCCTCGTTGACCCAGTCGACGTACCAGGGGCTGCCGAAGATCAGCACCAGGAGGAACGCCACCAGGGCTGCCGCGCCGGACGCGGAGCGGTAGCGCGAACGAGTAACTGCCATGCCCCGGATGAGTCCCGGGAAACACATTTTATAAACGGATACCGATAGTTACTTGTCGGGAGACATGATGTAGTCGATGAACGCGGCGCGGACCAGCGGCTCGGACTCGCCATAGGTGTGGTCGGTGACCTCGCGCCAGAGGGCCACGACGTCATCGATGGTGGCGTCGAGCGAGCCGAGCCAGCCGTCCTGCGTCTCGTCGTTGCTGCTGGTGACGTGCTTGAAGAGGTCCCAGAAGAACTTCACGTCGCGACGCTGCCGGGCGAGGGCGAAGGCGCGTTCGCGCAGCTCCTCGGTGGGCAGCGCGTCAAGCTCCGCAAGGGTGGCGTCGGTCATGACACCAGCTTAGCGATGCGCTCACCACGGTCAGCGGCTGCTGCCCCATCGCTCCTCGACGCCCCAGTCCTCGTCGGTCGTGCGGGCCGGCAGCTGGCTCGTCCAGCCGCCGGTGCGCGACGCCGACCAGGCGTTGTCGGGCTCGGCCTGACTTGTGGCGGAGCCGGAGCCGAAGGCGCCGGGGGTCCAGACCTCCTCCTCCTCGACCTCGGTCTCGGCGAGGGTCCGCGGCCGGCCGAAGGTCTCGATCAGTCGGGTCACGATCAGGCCGATCACGATCGCGCCGCCGGCGACGGCCAGGGGCGCGATGTTCCACTTCTCCGCGGCGGAGTAGTGGAAGAGCAGCGTGATCGCGGCGACGGCGAGGACCGTGCCGAGCACGCCACCGCGGCGGCCGTAGGCGGAGGTGCCGCCGACCAGGGCCGCGCCGAGGGCGAGGGCGGTGGTGGCGAGGCCGGCCGCGGCCATGCCGTTCTCGGTGGTGGTGACCTGGCGGACGTCGAGGGCGGTGAGGATGCCGGCGGCCGAGGCGAGCAGGGCCGAGCCGGCGATCGCGAGGCCGGTGATGGTGGCCGCGCCGCCACCGCGCCGGCGGGCCGGGTCGGCGACCGGGCGGAAGCGGCCGACCGCGCGGCGGACCGGCCGGATCAGGCCGACGGCGCTGCCGACGACCGCGACGAGGACCACCCCGAGCAGCCAGAACAGCGCCCGGTCGTGCGGGTCGTAGGCACCGGCGACGACCTGCTCCGCGCTCTGGTCGGCGATCCACGCCATGAGCGCGAGCGCGACGCCGAGGCTGGCCGCCCAGCCGGGCACGTGGAAGCCGACGACCAGCACCGCGATGACCACGCCGACGCCGAGCGCGACGAGGGCGGTGATGCCGGCGGTCATCGCCAGGCCGCGGTGGGAGTTGTCGGCGAAGAACAGCGCGGAGGCGTAGGCGATCGGGCCGAGGGCCAGGTTGACGGCGCCGGCCCGCAGGGTGAGCCCCATGGCGACCGCGACGAGTCCCAGCTCCGCGCCGGCGAGCATCAGCGACTCGAGCTCGGCACCGCGCAGGGCCTCCGGTCTGGCGTCGCGCAGCAGGTACAGCAGCGCGGCGGCGGCGAGCAGGAGCACCATCTCCCACAGCGCGTGCACCGCCAGCCGGTCGCGGCCGGGCTCACCGTGCTCCGGGTCGTCGAAGACGTCGCCGAGCTGGGCGGGGCTGGGCGTGGCCCGCCTGGCGGCGAGACCCAGCGTGCTCTCGGTCGGCGGCACGCTGTAGTCCGCGCCCGCCGAGTAGGCACCCGGCGTGTAGACGGACTGGTTCGAGCCGCCGAGCGTCGGCGCGTCCTCGGGCACGCCGCCCGAGCGGAAGTCGGGCTCCTCACGGAACCCGGGCTCACCGCGGAACCGCGAGTCGTCGTACGCCATCGCGCGCGCCTCCTGCCAGCCGACGACCGGTACGGGTCGCACAGTAACCGCGGATTGTGACCTGCGACAGTCTTTAGGCGAGGAAGACGACAGTGTTTATGCCAGAAGTCTATCGATCGAGGCTTTCGTCCTCGCTGCGATCGCCCTCGTGGCGGCTGTCCATGCGGCCCTGCCTGGGAAGATCCTTGTCGCGGGGGCTGGTCGGCACCCGGCAGGAGCGCTCCAGCCACAGCGCGGCCGCAAGCAGGACGATCGATGCCGCGACGCCGAGCAGCGCCTGCGGCAGGTTCTCCGACACCTTGGCCAGCACCCCGCGCTGGGTCAGCAGCCACGAGGACATGCCCAGGTAGAGGCCGCCGAACAGGGCCGCGACGAGCGCGGACGCCTTACCGAGGACCGCATACCGCGCGACCACCAGCGGCACCAGCGGCCCGGCGCCCTCCTTGCGGAGGATCCGGTTGCGGGTCGAATACGCCTCGAAGCCCTCGAAGATCGCCAGGCCGATGAGGGTCAGCGGCGGCAGCCACGGCAGCGTCGGCAGGCTGTTCCACAAACTGCTGATGCCGATCCAGGCCAGCGCGGTGGTCGCGAGCGCCGCGATGACGAGGGTGGCTGGACTGGTCGGCTCCATCCGGCCCTTGGGCCCGGTCGCGTTCGGTTCGTCGGGTGACGGCGTGGCCATCGGCTCGGCTCCAGATCACGATTCGAGGTGGATGTCTTCCCGCGGGCGCAGGTCGGCGAGGTCGGCGGCGACCGGGGCGGACCGGACCAGCTCATAGAGCCATCCGTGACCCGGCAACTGCCCATAGGGCTGGATGTCGAGCCACGGCCGGAGGACGAACGCCCGGAGATGTGCCCGCGGGTGGGGCAGGGTCAGCTCCGGATCGTCGGTCGTGACCGGCCGGTCGGCGTCGTCCCAGACGGCGATGACGTCTACGTCAAGCGTACGCGGGCCGAAGCGACGCTCCGGATCGCGCACGCGACCGGCGGCCTCCTCCAGGCGGTGGGCCCGGTCCAGCCAGTCACGGGCGGTCGCGTCCGGGTCGACGGCGAGCAGGACCGCGTTGAGATAGTGCGGCTGGTCGGCATCGCCCCACGGGGGTGTCTCGTAGACCCCGGAGACGGCCATCACCGTGTCGCCGAGACCGTCGACGGCGCCGCGCAGGTTGGCCTCGCGGTCGTCGAGGTTGCTGCCCAGTGACAGCACCGCTCTGGTCACGCCCGCTCCCGGCGGATGGTCACGGCGACGTCGGCGAACTCGTGGGGGATCGGCGCCTGCGGCTTGTGGACGGTGACGGTCGCCGCTCGTACACGAGCGTCCGGCAGACAAGCGTCCGCGAGGCGCTGCGCGAGGGTCTCGATCAGGTTGACGGGCTCGCCCGCGACGATCTCGGCGAGGCGGCCGGCCAGCTCGCCGTAGTGGACGGTGTCGGTGACGTCGTCGGACCGCGCGGCGGGCGCGAGGTCGAGCTCCAGGACCACGTCGATCACGAAGTCCTGGCCGTCGGCGCGCTCGAAGTCGAACACGCCGTGGTTGCCGCGCACGCGCAGCCCGGTCAGGGTGATGCGGTCGGCCGTCATGTCATCACCTTCGCTCATCGTGCCGCCTGCACGGCCTGCCACACCTTGATCGCGTCCACGTTGCCACGGACCTCGTGGACCCGCACACCCCAGGCCCCCGCGGCGACGGACAGCACGGTGGTGGCGATGGTCGCCGCCTCCCGGTCCCCGGTCGCCCGTGGCGTGCCGTCGGCGTCGTGCAGGAGCCGGCCGAGGTGCGACTTGCGGCTCGAGCCGACGAGGACGGGATGGCCGAGGGCGACGAACTCCGGCAGGTGCGCGGCGAGCCGCCAGGTGTGCTCGGCATGCTTCGCGAAGCCCAGGCCGGGGTCGAGGATCAGCCGTTCGGGTGCGACGCCGGCGGCGACGGCCTCGTCGACCCGCTCCAGGAGTTCGGCACGCACCTCTTTGACGACATCGTCGTAAACCGCCAGATCGGCCATTTTGCGCGAATGCCCCCGCCAGTGCATCAGCACCCAGGGGCAGCCGGCCTCGGCGACCACCCGGGCCATGTCGGGGTCGGCGAGCCCGCCGGACACGTCGTTGACCAGGGCGACCCCGGCGGCGACGGCCTCGGCGGCGACCGCCGCGCGGGTGGTGTCGATGCTCATGGCGACCCCCGCCGCGGCAAGCTCGCGGATGACCGGCAGGACCCGGTCCAGCTCGGTGCGCGCGTCGACCCGCTCCGCGCCCGGCCTGGTGCTCTCGCCGCCGATGTCGATGACGTCGGCGCCCTCGTCGACCATCCGCATGGCGTGGTCGACCGCGGCGCCCAGGCCGGCGTAGCGGCCACCGTCGGAGAAGCTGTCGGGGGTCACGTTGAGCACCCCCATGACCACGGGGGCAGGACGGCGAAGGAGCGTCACTTGAATGAAGGTACTCACCTTCGGTCAGTCACCTGCCCCCCACCAGGGGTAACCGCTCAGACGCCTCATCAGCAACACTGATCACGGACCGGTCAGCTTGTCGGTAAGGGGGCTGCAACGTACTCTCTGCAAGTGAACGTTATTCGGACCGTTAAACCCGACAATGGGCATTTAGCAGGGCAAACGCCCGGATAAGGTTCCGCTGGGGGGCGACACAGCAGCCGGGGTCGTATGACCGGGTCGTCTTATCAGCGAGGCTTAACGCGCGGCGTGCACCTCGCCCGTCGCGCCTCCGGGGAGGTCTGATGATGTTGTTGGAGATCGGCCAGGCGCTGTGGGGGGAGACCGCCCGCGTGGCGGACGCGATAGCCCTGGCGCCGACACCGTCCCCGGCGCCGAAGACGATCAACACCGACGGCATTCTGAACTTCTTCATCGAGAAGATCGTGCCGATCCTGCTGGCCGTGCTCGGCGTCATCTTCATCGGCCGGGCCAGCAAGGGCGAGGTCTCGCGGGTGCTGACCAGCTCCGCCATCGCCATCATCGGGCTGGCCTTCGTCGCCGGCGCCGCGTCGCTCTTCTTCTTCGGGGACTCGCTCGTCCGACTGCTCTTCGGAAACTAGAGCTGCCTTGCCTTCCTGGCCTCACTGCTGAGACGAGTGAACGAGAATGCGGCTGCGCACCGACGACGACATCTACCGGGCCCGCCTGGTCTACCTCGGGCCGCCCGGCTACACCCTGCCCATCCAGCTGCCGTATGCGCAGTACGGGGTGTTCGCGCTCCTGGTGCCCTTGTTCATGTTCATCCGATACATGATCACGCTGCAGGTCGACTTCTTCCCCGCCTACGAGATCGCCCTCGCGATCGTGGCGACGTCGCTGATCTTCCGCTACGTCGACCCCGACCGTCCCGCCCGGATGGTGGTCCGCACAGCCCTGACCGACTGGCGCCACACCCGGGAGCCGAGCCGCGAGCAGCGTGACGCGCGACTCGTGGCCACCAGGGTGCGTATCCGCCCGGAACTCACCGGTGATCTCGCATGACCAACCCGCCTCCCCGTCGTACTGGGGGCTATTCCAACAACCCGGACACCGATGACGACGCTGCGCACACGTCTGACTACGACGGCGGTCTGAGGGCCGCCGCCGAGGGCGGTCGCGTGGCGATGTTCCGCGGCCCGGCCCGTGGCCCGGCAGCCGACCGGCCGGCGAGCGCGCCGCCCGCGGCGGACGTCGACTCGCCGTTCCTCGGCCTGTTCGACGACCCGCCGCGCGACCGCGTGAAGGCCATCGGCGCCGGCAGCAACCGGCCGATCTCCGGCATCCCGGTGTCCGCGGCCCCGACGTCCGGCGCGGGCCGGGCACCCGAGGATCTGCGCGCCCCCAAGCGGGTGGTCCCGCGGACCGAGGCGCTACCGGCCACCGCCTATGAGCGACGGCAGCCCGCTGCGCCCCAGGCGCTGCCCGCGGGTCCGTCGCCGGCCGCCGACCGGCTCGAGCGCAGCGGTGAGCACACCTTCGACTGGAGTGGCGAGCACCCCCGCCTTCCCGGGCGGCCGGCCGACCTTGCCGGACGGCCCGACGTCTCTGGGCGGGCCGACGTCACTGGACGGCCCGGCGTTCCCGGGCGGGCCGACCTTCCTGGGCGGCCCGACGTTCCCGGGCGGGCGACCGACGTTTCCGGGCGGGCGGGCACTGCCGAGCGCCGGTCCCAGCAGCCGGCGCAGCGGCAGGCGCCGGACCGCTCCACCCGCTTGCCGAGCAGGCCGTCGGTCGGGAGCGCCAGTCGTACACCCGCGAAACCGGCGAACGGGAAGGTCGTGCCGGCACGCAGGACGACCCCGCCGCCCGGCCAGGCGTCCCGGCCCGCGGCGGGGAAGAAGACGCCGCTGGACCGCACCCCGAAGCCCCGGCCAAAGGACCGGCAGGCGTCGATCGACCTGGCGATCACCGAGATCGCGGGGCACCTGACGTTCACGCCGAACACCGTCACCGCCTGGTACTGGCTGCCCGAGGTCCGCTGGGCGTTCCGCCCCGACGCCGAGCGTGAGGCGCTGCTGTCGGCGATCTCGGAGCAGTACGCGGGCCTCGCCGGCTTCCGCCTGCACCTGCGCCGCACCACCCGGCCGTTCCCGGCCGACCAGTGGGCGCGCGTCGTGGACAGCAACACGCCGTTTCCGCTGCCGTCCGCCGGCGCCGGACCGTCGTGGGCCGACCACCTCGTCGCCGCGCAGAAGCACCTCCTGGCGATCAACCACGCCGAGGGCCAGACCTACCTGGGCATCTCCTTCGCCCGGCGCACCCTCGGCGACACCTTCGCCGAGCGCATCGGCTCCCTCTTCCGCCGCGGTGTGGCCGACGCCGAGCGGCGCAGGATGGCCCGCACCGTCGAGCAGTTCGACGAGGTCCTGGGCGCGTTCGGCATGCGCGGCCGCCGGGTCACCGCCTATGAGCTGGAATGGCTGCTGTACCGCTCCGTCGCGCTGTGCATGTCACCGCCCGGACAGGTCGCGTCACTGGACGGTGGCTGGGAGCGCGGCGACCTGCTCGCCCTCACCGAGCAGGTCGAGCGCTACCGCACGCCCTACGGGTCCACGGTCAAACTGGTCAACCGGGTCAGCGGCGAGGAGCGCCACGTCGCCGTCCTCACCGTCGGCCGGATGGAGCCGCTGGAGATCCCCGAGCGGCACGAGCCGTGGCTGCACTTCCACGAGCGGCTGCCGTGGCCGATGGAGCTCTCCTCACGCATCGACATCCTCGGCCCCAACGACTCGTTCCGGAACCTGGAGCACCGGCTCCGGCTGATCCGCTCCCAGCAGGCCGACTACAGCGAGCACGGCATCGACGCGCCACCGGAGCTGGAGCGCCTCGCGAAGCGCGCCCTCACCATCGGCGACGAGATCAGCACCGGCCTGCCCGTCGACTCCTCCCGCGCGCACGGCTGGCACCGCATCGCCGTCGGCGGCCGCACCCGCGAGGAATGCCTGGAGCGGGCCCGCCGGATCACCCAGATGTACTCCCGGGAGATGCGGGTCGCGCTGCAGCACCCGAAGCAGCAGGACTGGCTGGCCCGCGAGTTCATCCCCGGCGAGCCCCTGGCCAACACCGGCTACCTGCGCCGCATGCCGGTCAAGCTCTTCGCCGCCGCCCTGCCGCAGGCCGCCTCCACCGTCGGCGACCGCCGCGGCGACCTCATCGGCCGCACCGCCGGCACCTCCCGCCGCCCGGTCTTCCTCGACCTGCACTTCCCGATGGAGGTCCGCGAGCGCTCGGGCCTCGCCGTCTTCGTCGCCGAGCCGGGCGGCGGCAAGTCCACCCTCATGGGCGCGCTGGGCTATCTGAATGCCCGGCGTGGTGTTCAGGTGACGCTGCTCGACCCCTCGGGGCCGCTCGCCCGCCTGTGCGCGATGCCGGAGCTCGCCCCCTACTCGCGCGTGCTCAACCTCACCGGCTCCGAGCAGGGCACCCTTGCGCCGTACTCCCTGATCCCCACCCCGCAGCGCGGCCACTACGTCCCGGGCCCCCCCGGCGACCGCGAGTTCGAGATCGCCGTCTCCAACGCGCGCGCCGAGCGTCGCATGCTCGTGCAGGACATCTGCATGATGCTCGTCCCGCCGCAGGTCGCCCGCGAGGCCTCGACCGCCACGATGCTGCGCCACGCCGTGCGCCAGGTGCCGGCCGAGGAGTCCTCCACCCTCGAGGACGTCATCCGCTCCCTGCGCGACACCGGCGACCACGACGCCCTCGAGCTCGGCAACCTGCTCCTGGACACCGCCGAGATGCCCCTCGCCATGCTCTTCTTCGGCACCCCGCCGCCCGGCCTGCTCGGCGCCGACGCGACCCTCACCGTCATCACCATGGCCGGCCTGCGCCTGCCGGACCTCAAGATCGAGCGCGAGTACTGGTCCGCCGAGGAGTCCCTCGCCCTGCCCATGCTGCACACGGCCCACCGCCTCGCGGTCCGCCGCTGCTACGGCGGCGACATGACCCAGCGCAAGCTGGTCGGCCTGGACGAGGCCCACTTCATGGAAGGCTGGCGCTCCGGCCGCTCCTTCCTGGTCCGCCTCGCCCGCGACTCCCGCAAGTGGAACCTGGCCGCGCTGGTAGCCTCGCAGAACCCCCGGGACATCCTCGGCCTGGACGTGCAGAACCTCGTCTCCACCGTCTTCGTCGGCCGCATCGCCGAAGACTCGGAGATCGCCGCCGAAGCGCTGCGCTTGCTGCGGGTCCCGACGGATGTCGGCTACGAACAGACCCTCGCCGCCCTCTCCCAGGTCGACACGTCGTCTTCCTCGCGTCTCGGCTTCCGCGAGTTCGTGATGCGCGACGTCGACGGCCGCGTCCAGAAGATCCGCGTCGACGTGTCCTACGTCCGCGACCTCCTGCGCTACCTGGACACCACCCCAGGCGGCATCCAAGCCAGCAACACCGTCGGCGGCGAGGTCGTGGACGTCCACGACGACGACCCGGAGGTCGACAGGTGAGCCGCCTGCCCGTGCACGCAGCCGTGGTCATCGTCGCCGCGGTGGCCACGCTCTTCGCCGGCCCCGCAAACCCAGCCGCCGCCACCCCGGGCGCCCCCACCCAGGCCCCCGACGACAACCTGTGCACGGTGCAAGAGTGGCGCAACCCCACCAACTTCCAGAGTTGCGCCGACAGGCTGCAGAGCAAGATCGCCGAGCGCGCGAGTTGCCTCGACGCCCCTGCGCCGAGTTCGCCCGATTCCGGCATGGCAGGCTGGTTCGCCCAGCGTCTTCCATCATCCAAAGAAATCGGCATCCAAGGTCGCTACAGCTTGTACGGCTACGCCGGCTACGACTTCAGTACATACGACCTTAAATGCGCATCAGTGGTCACGAACCCGAGTGCCGAGTTCGAGAATACGATCGCAAACGGCGAGTTTCTGATTGCGACCTCGATAACCGGAGCATCCAACGCTCTTCGCGAGCGCGCCTGGGATCCCACATATATGTGGGGATGGGCAGAGCCGCTTGTAGAACAGGGCACGAAGGCCGTCTACGACAAAGTGTTCACCGCATTCGGCGCCGTAACGATCGCTATCGTGGGAATGTACCTGTTGTGGCGGTCACGCCAATCAGATCTGTCGAGCGCCGTGACCACAGCAGGCTGGGCAGTGTTCGTCATGGTCCTGATAACGGGCATCGCCGCTTGGCCGAGCCGTGCGGCAAGCCTCGCCGACAAGACTCTCATCTCCAGCCTGGACATCATCCATAACGCCGTAGGCCCAGCTGAAGAGTCAAACGACGAACCATGCCCTCTCATCAACCCGGAAGCCTGTAAAGATCACCGTCCACCTGCAGTTCGCGCCAGCGACACGGTGGTGGACGGCCTTCTTTATAAGAACTGGCTCCGAGGCACTCTCGGCTCCGCCGACAGCCTCACCGCACAGAAGTACGGCCCTGCACTGTACGACGCGAAGGCGTTCAGCTGGAACGAGATCGAGGAGATCCGCGCCGACGAAGAGCGTGTGCGCAAAATTAACGAAGAGCGCACCAATTCCAAGAGCACACTTCCAGCGGAGACGTCCACGCTCCGCAACGTGAAACTCGAGCAGAAGAGCACTCGATGGAAGAAGATCGCCGAACAGATCCGGGCGGACGACCCTGAGGCATACAGCCACCTGCAGGGCGGCAACGGCATGGATCGCATCGGTGCCGGATTCATGGCGATCCTTTCGGCTCTATTCTTTGCGCTTTTCGACCTCACATCCTCAGTGCTGGTCATCCTGGGCTTTCTGATTTTCCGGTGGGCGGTGATCGCGTCACCACTCCTTGGAACGATCGGTCTGCTCCGACCAGCCAACGCGGGGCTGAGGCGGCTCGGCAACGCGGTCATTGCGGCGATGTTCAACATCGTCATATTTGGAGCGGGCTCTGCGATCTATTTGTTTGCAGTCAGTTTGATTCTCAAAACCGATTCTTTGGCAGGGTGGTTGCAGGTCCTGCTGATCTGGCTGACCGGAGTCGTCGGCTGGCTGCTCTTGCGACCGTATCGCCGGATAACACAGCTCGGCGGGAAGGATTCGACCCGAGCGATCACCTCAGCCGGCAGCTGGCACCGGCTGTTCCTGCGTGACGTCCGCCAAGCAGCCGCGCTGAAGGTCGTCGACGCTGGGGGAACGAACGAGCCGCGGCGACACGTCGAGGACGGTCCGGTCCGGCAGCGGCCGGAATCCAGGGACGAAGATTCGTCGACGGCGCGTACCGGCGAGCGGCAGACGGGCGAGCGGCAGACAGGTACCGAAGAACGGGACGCGCGGCCTGAGGAGCGCCCGACGCGAGAAGGCAGTCCGGAGCGTAGACGTCGAGAGCCGACGTGGGAAGAGCCGGACTCGCCGGCGGAGACTGCACCGTCGTATTCGATTTATCGACCCGACTCGGAACGGTCCACTACGGACCGGCAGCCAGCGCGACGGCCGGAGTCGGCAAACCTGCCGGGGTGATCATCCATGCGTACGGTTCTGCGTCTGCTTGGCACGCGGTACGGCATCGCGCTGGTGCTCACCGTTGTGGTGCTCGTGGTCGTGGGGTTCGGCCGGATCATCGTCACCAAAATCGACCCAACAGACAACGACGCGCTGGGACCGACTGTTGCTCCGGCGACGACAACACCAGATCCATACAGCTCCCTCGGCGACGACGGAGTTATCGAAGGTCAAAGTTCGCCGGCGCCGTCGTTGAGCAAGGGCGCCGCCGATGTGAGCACCGTTGCCACGCGGTTCGCAGATGCCTGGTTGCGCAAACCCGGAGTTTCCGGCGAGCAGTGGCGGGCCGGGCTGAAGCCGGACGCTTCGGGTGACCTCATGGAAGCCCTCGCCGAGACCGACCCGAGCGACGTCCCGGCAACCACGATCACTGGGCAGCCGACCCTGAAGGAGGAAGGTCAGGCGGTAGAGGCCAAGCTGCCCGCAGACGGCGGGACGATCGTCCTCCACCTCGAAATCATCGGCGGACGCTGGCTGGTCACCGCGCTGGGCTGGGAGACGGCGTGACCGCGTTCGACATACCCGGCGGCCAAGGTGAGGTCGGCCGGCGAAGACTCCGCCCAGCGCTGCTGATCGCGCTGGCAGCAGTGCTGGTGCTGCTGTGTTGCGGAGGTGGGGTGGTCTCGTTTTTCCTCGACGCGGCAACCAGGACCACGAACTATGACTCCGGCTGCGGCAACGGCAAGCTGATCGACGTGTCCGCGGAAATGCCGAAGCACCGCACTCTCGGTCCTGAGCAGGTTCGCAACGCGGCGATCATCGTGCGAGTGGGGCAAGACCTCAACGTGCCGCCGCGGGGCTGGGTCATCGCTGTCGCGACAGCGATGCAGGAGTCGTGGCTGCGCAATCTGCCGAATCTCGGCAAACGAAACGACCATGATTCGCTGGGGCTGTTTCAGCAGCGGCCCAGCACTGGGTGGGGAACCCCCGTGCAGATCATGGATCCGATGTACGCATCGCGGAAGTTCTACGAAAAGCTTGTGACGATCCCCGGCTGGCAGACGATGAGCCTGACCCGTGCCGCACAGAAAGTCCAGCGCAGTGCGTATCCCGATGCCTACGCCAAGCATGAGGAACTCGCGTCGACGGTGGTCAACTCCCTGACCGGCGGTGCGGCACGGGCCGTTGGTGATCAAACCAACCTGCAATGCGTTAGCGCTGGTCAGATCTCCGCATCCGGGTGGACAACTCCGGTCAAAGGGAAAGTGGGATCGGGCTACAGGACCGCATCCCGCCCGACCCATCAGGGCGTCGACCTTATCGTCCCGCGGGGGACCCTTATCCGCGCCGCCGCCGCGGGCAGCGTCATCAAAGTCCGTTGCGACGCGATCGGACCGAATGGCAAGCCATGGGGTTGCGACCGGGACGGCTCGCCGTCGGTTCGTGGGTGCGGCTGGTTCGTGGACATCTTGCACGCCAACGACATCATCACCCGGTACTGCCACATGGTGAGGCAGCCCAGCGTCGTGGTCGGCCAGAAGGTCGCGCCTGGTCAGGAGATCGGATTCTCGGGCACAACGGGGCACTCCTCAGGTCCGCACCTGCATTTCGAGACACACATCAACGGTGACTCGAGTAAGAACGGCGCGGTCGACCCGGTTCAGTTCATGCAGCATGTCGGCGCGCCACTCGGGGGAGAGCCGTGAGCGATTTTCCAGGCAGTGGCGACCTTCCCGACTGGGAGCTGCTGGCCGGCGATGTCGAACGAATCCCGGCAGGCATCGAAATGGTGTCCGCCGCCTCCGTCCGCGATTTGCGCGGCCGACGCGCGATGGTGGGCCTGCCCGGCCTGGGCTGGCGTGGCGACCTACGCGTTGACGACTCGGTCGTTCAGGCCAGCCGGACCTATGTGCCGGTGCTGCCCGAACAAGAATGGTACCGGGCCGAATCGGAACAGACAGAGGTCTTCGCACCACTGGTGCCGATCGAGCGGGTCTGGGCGGAACGGATCTCGTCGGCAGTAGTGCCGGCAGACAAGGGCACGGATCTGGTGGGACGACTGGTTTCGCTGGACGCGCCGCCAGTTCGGCCACCGCGGCGGATACGCGATACCGGAGTCGTTACAGGGCTGCGCGTGATCCGACTGCCGGGACCAAATGACAAAGCTGGGAAAGATGAGCGAGATCTCCGAGCGGTGACGGAACCGTACAACAGCTCGGAGGGAGACATCTGCGTTCGGGTGTGCACGGAGCTGGACTGGTATCGCTGGGCCTGGAGTGGTCAAGCACCGAAAACTCTTGAGTTGCCGATCCACCTCCTGTGGATTGAATGACCGCTACGAGTCGATACGTCGGGCAGAACAGACCCGCCAACCACCTTCGTCGGCCAATTCGAAATGCCAACGCTGCTGGTCTTGTCGAGCCGAGTCTTTGACAAAACTCATGACAATGTTCGTTTCAATTGTCGCACGCCCGCCGGCGGATTCGTTGATCTGCGTATCAACGACGTTGATCTGGATATCGGTGCCGAATTCTTTCTCACGCGCTTCGATCGTTGCAACCAAGCTGTCGAAGTCTCGCAGGTTGGTCGAACGGCAGACGAGCAGATTGAAACGCTCAGGCGTGCTCCCGTTGACTCGAGCGTCAAGATACTGCTCGAACGCGGCGCGTGGCGTGCTGCGGTCGGGGGTGGTGGCCTTGTCGTACAGGACATAGGCGGTAATCGAGCCGCCCAGGCATAGGCCGAGTGCTGTCACTGCTATGACCAGGAGCAAGGTCTTGCGGAAGCCGAGGCCTCGCTTCGGAGGCTTGGGAGGTGGGCCGGGAGCGGGGTCAGGGCGGCGCAGAGGCTCGTCCTTGCCGATGATCTCGCCTTCGAGGACATCGTCGTCGCTGGGCCGGGATCGGGGGATCGACCTGCCCTGATCGATGTTCGGCTCGTTCGGCTTCGATGGGTCCACGTTCAGAGGCTATCCGGCCGCGGTGAGGGTGGCACCCTCCCGCGCCGCGGGTGGCACGGCGGACCGCGCCGGACCGTGACAAAAGCCCAGCGCCGCCGAAACCCAGCACCGCCAAAGCCCAGCACCGCCGAAACCCAGCACCGCCGAAGCACGGCGATGAAAGAAGCCCCAGCACCGCCGAAGGGGCGCGGTGAGGAGTGAGCGGGGTGCGCAAGGACGTACAGCAGGAGGTGCAAGATCAGGAGGGCTGGAGGACAAAGCTCGCACCTGCGGGAACGTAAGACTCCCAGTGCGCCTACTGACTGGTTCTGCGGTCTGCGTTACCGTTCCGGCATCTGCTGGATCGGAGAGGGCGGAAAGGGGCACGGTGGCACGCCTGCGGGCACGGATCGAGCGAGCGGCGGCGCTGCACCGGCACACCGCTGCGCTGGTCGCCGCCGCCGGGCCGATCCTCGATGGTTACTCGCCGAACGCGGCGCCCGCGGATCAGTATGCGGAACAGCACGACCTCACCGCTGAGCTGCGGGCGGACGCGAATCTGCTGGCGCCGGGGTGGTTGGGGGCGCAGCTGGACGCGTTGGCGCCGAGCACTCCGCTCGGGGGGCCGCTGCCGCCGACGTTCGTGAGGGTCGGGCAGGCGCATCCGCTGGACGACGCGCGGTTCCCGGTCGTGGTGCCGCTGCTGCGGGCGGGGCACATCGCCATCGACGCCGATGCCAGGGACAGCCGGGTCGCGGGGTTGTTGCGCAGTCTGGTGCTGCGGCTGCTCGCGTCGTCGCCGCCGGGGTCGGTGCGGATCCGGGCGGTCGACTCGGTCGACTCGGGGTCCACGTTCGGGTGGTTCACCGGGATCGAGCCGGTCATGCCGCCGCCGGTGACCGATGTGGAGGGTCTCCGCGCCGTACTGGACGACGGAGAGCGCTGGCTCGCGGCCCGCACGGACGGTGCCGGTCCGACGCTGCTCATCGTGATCGCGTCGCTGCCGGAGCTGACGGAGGGCCGGGACCTGGCCAGGATCGCGGGGCTGGCGCACGCGGGTCCGGCGGGCAGGTTGCATCTCATCGCGGCCGGCTGGCCGCCGCCCCCGTTGACCGCGGAGACCACTCAGGCGCCGCTGCCGCACGCGACGCAGATCGCGATCCGCAACCCGCACGCGTGGGTGGGCGACCCGCCCGGGGCCACGTTCTCCGGCACCGGCGTCACGCCCGGAAGGCTCAACGCTCCCGTATATCTTGACCCTGATCCACCCGCTGATCTGGTACGCCGTGTGTGCGCCCAGCTCGCCGGCCCCTGGAGCACGCCACCGGCGCCGGTTGGCGAGCCGAGCAGGACGGCGTGGCTGAACTACGTGGCCGCCGGGCAGCGGCTCGACGCGGTCCGGCGGGAGGTCATCGCGCTCGTCGCGGAGCACAAGGCGGCGCTGAAGGCCGCGCGCGACGACCTGTCGGCGATCCGGGCGAAGCTGGCCCACCACCAGGCGTACCTGGCGGAGGTCTCCCGCGAGATCGGCGGCCGGCCGTTCGAGATGCTGCCGAGCTGGCAGGAGACGCAGACGGCGGCCTCGGTGCTGACCGGCGCCGCGCAGCCCGCGGGCCGCCGCCGCGGCGCTACGCAGGCCCCGCACCAGGGTCCGCGCACGGCGACCGTTCCGGTGAGCGCTCCCCCGACGCCGCCGGCGACCGGCAACCTGTACATGGGCAGCACCGCGGGCAACACGGGCGCGATTATGGGCCCGTACCAGAGCAACGCGTTGAGCGGCCCGACGGGCGCACAGCCGACCTATCGCCCCCCGGTCAGCGGTGTCCCCGCCCGTCCGCAGAGCCCCGGCCAGGCGCACGCGCCGAGCCCCGGTCTCGCGAAGAGCCCCGCTCAGGTCAGCGGCGGTCCCATCCGGCCGATGGCCGTCAGCGGCGTGCCTGCCCCCGTGTCCACCGGCGCCACCGGGACGGGTGCCGTGCGCCCTGTGAGCCCTCCAGCGCCCGACTCGCTACCCGGGAGGGTGTCCCATGCCCTCCGCGTGGCGGCGGCGGGCCTGAAGCAGTCTGAGGCTGCGCTCGCCGTTCCCGGCCGGTCGGACACCGCCTCCAGCACCCGGGTCTGGATGAACGCCGCGATCTACTTCACGTTCGCGGTGCTCGCAGCGGTCGTTCAGGTGCCGACCCTGCTGGCGGGCGAACGTTTCGACGAGATCAGCCTCCTTGCGCTGCCTTGTGCGCTGGTACTGCCGGCGCTGGCCTTCGGCCTGGGCTGGCTGACGATCGGCGCGACCACCCGACGGCCGACGTCCAGGACCCCGGTGATGGGCCTGACGATCAGCCTCCTGGCCCTGGTCCCCCTCATGGTTTTCGTCGCGGTGTTGGTACTGCGCTGACGCAGGCCACCTGGCCACGACGGACAAGAGTGACCCGGGGCGCAGCACGTCCGACGCCCGGCTGATCAGAGCACTTGCGCAGCTGGCCGCACGCGGAGACCCGGCACGGTCAGCTGCACGAAGAGGACCGGCGCCGGGATCGAAGCGAGCGATGCGAACGGCTGGCGACACGGCGAAAGCCCGGCCGGATGGTCGTCGACCATCGGCCGGGCTCGGCAGCTGCGAAACCCTGGCGGGCTAGCCGCGCAGGATCAGGGACATCGCCTCGGCGCGGGACTTGGCGTCGTCGCGGAGCAGACCGCGGACCGCGGACGTGATCGTGCGCGAGCCGCCCTTCTGAATGCCGCGCATCGACATGCACATGTGCTCGCACTCGATGACCACGATGACGCCGCGCGGGTTGAGCTCGTTCATCAGCAGGTCGGCGATCTGCGAGTTGAGCCGCTCCTGCACCTGCGGCCGCCGCGCGTAGACCTCGACGAGCCGCGCCAGCTTCGACAGGCCCGTGATGCGGCCGTCGTGGCCGGGGATGTAGCCGATGTGCGCGACGCCGTGGAACGGCAGCAGGTGGTGCTCGCACATCGACATGACCTCGATGTCGCGGACGAGGACGAGCTCCTCGTGGTCCGCCTCGAAGGTCGTGGACAGGACCTGGGCCGGGTCGACGCGCAGGCCGGCGAAGAGCTCGGCATATGCGCGGGCGACCCGGGCGGGCGTCTTGCGCAGCCCGTCGCGGTCGGGGTCCTCGCCGACGGCGAGCAGGATCTCGCGGACGGCCACCTCGATGCGCTTCAGGTCGACGTTGCGCTCGACCTCCACGCCACCGAGCTTCCCGCTGACGAGCCGGGCGGCGACGTGGTCGAGCTCGGTCTCGACTGATGCACCGAGCCCGGCGCCGTTGTCTTCGGCGTCGGGCTCGGTGCTACTGATCTCGCTCAGTTCTTGCCGTCCGTGGTCTCGCCGCCGCTGGTGATCCGCACGTGGTCACCGTCGCCGTTCAGCCCGACCGGCTGGCCGACCTCGGCACCGTTGGCGCCGGCCTCGAGGGCCCGCCGCCGGCGGCCGTTGCCGCTGAACGGCGCCATCGGCGGCCGCTTGACCACGCGGGCGCAGATGCGGGCCATGTCGGTCTGGGAGATGGTTTCCTTCTCGAACAGCTCCTCGACGATCTGGTCCAGCACGTCGCGGTATTCGACCAGGATCTCCCACGCCTCGTCGTGCGCGATCTCGATGAGGGCGCGCATCTCGCCGTCGATCTCGGCAGCGACCTTCTCCGAGTAGTCCCGCTCGTGGCCCATCGTGCGGCCGAGGAACGGCTCGCCCTCGCCGGTGCCGTACTTCACGGCGCCGAGCTTGGCGCTCATGCCGTACTCCGTGATCATCGAACGGGCGAGCGCGGTCGCCTTCTCGATGTCGTTGCCGGCGCCGGTGGTCGGCTCGTGGAAGATGAGCTCCTCGGCGGCGCGGCCACCCAGCGCATACGCCAGGGTGTCGATCATCTCGGAGCGGGTCTGCGTGTACTTGTCCTCGGTCGGCAGGACCAGCGTGTGGCCCAGCGAACGGCCGCGGGACAGGATGGTCACCTTGTGCACCGGCGCGGAGTGCGGCAGTGCCCAGGCGACCAGCGCGTGGCCGCCCTCGTGATACGCGGTGACCTTCTTCTCGTGGTCGCTCATGATGCGGGTGCGCCGCTCGGGGCCGGCGACAACCCGGTCGATCGCCTCTTCGAGGTAGTCGTTGGTGATCGCACGCTTCTCGTGGCGGGCGGTCAGCAGCGCCGACTCGTTGATGACGTTGGCCAGGTCCGCGCCCGTGAAGCCGGGCGTGCGGCGGGCGACCGCGTCGAGGTCGACGTCGGGCGTGAACGGCTTGCCCTTCGCGTGGACCCGCAGGATCGCCTTGCGGCCCTCCATGTCGGGCCGGTCGACGGGGATCTGCCGGTCGAAGCGGCCCGGGCGCAGCAGCGCCGGGTCGAGGATGTCGGGCCGGTTGGTGGCCGCGATCAGGATCACGCCGCCCTTGGTGTCGAAGCCGTCCATCTCGACGAGGAGCTGGTTGAGCGTCTGCTCGCGCTCGTCGTGCCCGCCGCCCATGCCGGCGCCGCGGTGACGGCCGACGGCGTCGATCTCGTCGACGAAGACGATGGCGGGCGCGTTGGCCTTGGCCTGCTCGAACAGGTCACGGACCCGGGAGGCGCCGACACCGACGAACATCTCGACGAAGTCCGAGCCGGAGATCGAGTAGAACGGCACGCCGGCCTCGCCGGCGACGGCGCGGGCCAGCAGCGTCTTACCGGTGCCGGGCGGGCCGTAGAGCAGGACGCCCTTCGGGATCTTGGCGCCGAGGGCCTGGTATTTGGCCGGGGCCTGCAGGAAGTCCTTGATCTCGTGCAGCTCTTCGACGGCCTCGTCGGAGCCGGCCACGTCGGCGAAGGTCGTCTTCGGCGTGTCCTTGGAGATCAGCTTGGCCTTCGACTTGCCGAAGTTGAGCACCCGCGAGCCGCCGCCCTGCATCTGCGACATGAAGAGCAGCAGAAGGACGACCAGCACCGCGATCGGCAGAAGGTTGATCAGCAGGCTGACGAAGATGTTGTCCTGCGTGACATTGACGTTGTACTGGTCGATCTTCTTGGCGGCCTGCAGCTCGGCGAGCTCGTTCTGCAGCTCGTCGGCGGACCGCGCGGTGAAGGAGGTCTCGACCTTGTCCGTCTTGGAGCCCTTGATGGTCTCCTTGGTCTTCAGGTCAAGTTTGAGCGTCTGCTCCTTGTCCTGAATGACCGCCTTCTTGGCTTTGCCCTCACGCAACAGGGCAAGCACCTGCGAAGTGTCCGCCTTGGTGTAGCTGGGGCCGGACGTGAAGAAGGAACTGAGGATGATCGCACCGATGATCACCAGGAGGATCCAGACCACCGGCCGGCGGAACAAACGGGTACGTTCCATGTTGTCGTCGAGCGCACGCGGCGCCCGGCCCCTCCATCCGTAAGACCGCTGACCGCGCCGGACCCACTGTGCCGACGCGATGTCGAAAGCGTCGACAGAATGGCTTGGTTGACGCTCGCGACCATTTGACGGTACACCGTGGCACCGACAGTCGCGGATCGGCGTGGGCCGGGGAGGAGATGCTCCCAGCAGACTCCCAGGAAGTGCGGGGTCAGCCCTGCCCGTAGACCGAGGGCTTGAGCACCCCGACAAAGGGCAGGTCACGGTAGCGCTCGGCATAGTCGAGCCCGTATCCGACGACGAACTCGCTGGGGATGTCGAAGCCGACATACCGCACCGGCACGTTCACTCTCAGCGCATCGGGCTTGCGCAGCAGCGCCACCACGTCGACCTGGGCCGCGGAGCGGCTCTGCAGGTACTTCAGCAGCCATGACAGCGTGAGACCCGAGTCGACGATGTCCTCGACGACGATCACGTGCCGACCGGCGATGTCGCGGTCCAGGTCCTTGAGGATGCGCACGACCCCGGAGGACGTCGTGCCCTGCCCGTACGACGAGACCGCCATGAACTCGAGCTCCACCGGCGGACCGACCCGGCCCAGCGCGCGGGCGAAGTCCGCCATGAACATCACGGCGCCCTTGAGCACCCCGACCAGGAGGATCGAGTCGACGTCGGCGTGGTCCGCCGCCACCTGCTTGGCGAGCTCCGCCGTTTTGTCCCGGATCTGCTCCTCGCTGATGATCACGTGGTCGATGTCGGACGCGTGCCAGGTGGTGCCGTCGGCCATGCGCCTAGCCTGCCGTATCGGCCCTCCCGGATCGACGGCGGGTCACCCCCGGGAGACGTCCGCCATTAATAGCCCAGCGCGGCGCCGTCGGCCCGCGGCTCGGAGCCCGCGACATAGCCGGACGGTGTCCGCCAGATCGCCTGCCCGTAGCCGAACGCGCCCTGCTCGTCGACGATCCGCACCTGGTGACCGCGCCGCCGCAGGTCGCCGGCGGCGTCGGCGAGGCCGGGCTCCAGCCGGACGTCCAGCCCCGTGTGCCAGTACCAACGCGAACGGTCCAGAGCCGCCTGCGGATCCAGCAGGTCGTCCACCGTCGACCGGACCACCTGCACGTGTCCCTGTGGCTGCATGTGGCCGCCCATCACGCCGAACGGCCCGACCGGCGCGCCGTCCCTGGTCAGGAAGCCGGGGATGATCGTGTGGAACGGTCGCCGGCCCGGTCCCACCTCGTTCGGGTGACCTTCGCCGAGCGAGAACCCGGCGCCGCGGTTCTGCAGGCTGAAGCCGGTGCCCGGCACGACGACGTGCGAGCCGAAGCCCATGTAGTTCGACTGGATCAGGCTCACCATGCGGCCGTCGGCGTCGGCGGTGCAGAGGTAGACCGTCCCGCCTCGCGCGGGGTCACCGGGCGGGTGCTCTACGGCATCCTGGCCGATCAGCGCCCGGCGTCTCGCCAGGTAGTCAGGATTCAAAAGGTTCGGCTGGTGTACGACCAGCGAAGGGTCGCCCACATACGCATGAGCGTCGGCGAACCCGAGCTTGACGGACTCGATCTGCCGGTGCAGGTCACCGTCGCCACCCGCGGCGAACCCGTCGAGGATCCCGAGCGCCTGCAATGCGGCGATGCCCTGCCCGTTCGGCGGCAGCTCCCAGACCTCGTGTCCGCGGTACCGCACCGACAGCGGCTCGACCCAGAGC
This sequence comes from Dactylosporangium sp. NPDC005555, assembly GCF_040605635.1. Classification (NCBI taxonomy): domain Bacteria; kingdom Bacillati; phylum Actinomycetota; class Actinomycetes; order Micromonosporales; family Micromonosporaceae; genus Dactylosporangium; species Dactylosporangium sp. NPDC005555. Next base: position 114,741 of record NZ_JBEXDG010000022.1, on the reverse strand, counting down.
GACGCGTGTTCCGCCAGGTCGGCCTCGCGCAGCAGCCCGCCGGTCCGCTCGGCGTGCGCCACCACCGCCTCGGCCAGCTCGCCCCGGTAGAACGAAGCGCCGCCGCTCGCCGCGATCGACCGCAGCGTGCGGGCCGCGTCCGGGTTGCTGAACCGCTCCCCCGCCCGCGGCGCCCGGCCACCGTGGGTGAAGACACGGGTCCACTCGGTGAACTCGTCGCCGTGCAGTGCGGCGTGCACCACCTCGACCGCGCGGTCCCAGTGGTGCGCGACGATCGGCGACACCCCGTAACCGTGCTCGGCGTAGGCGACCGCGTCGTCGAACAGGTCCGCGAACGGCAGCGAGCCGAACCGTCCGTGCAGGTCACGCCAGCCCGCCGGGGCGCCGGGCACAGTCACGGGCAGCCAGCCGCGCGCCGGCATGACCCGCTCGGCGGCCGCCTGCGCGCCGCCCAGCGCCTCCCCGGCCCGGGCCGACGGCGTGCGCTCCAGCACCAGGTCGCGGGTCAGCAGCGCCGGCGAGCGACCCGAGGCGTTGAGGCCGTGCAGCCGCTCGCCGTCCCACACGATCGCGAACAGGTCACTGCCGATGTCGTTGGACCCCGGTTGCAGCACGGTCAGCGCGGCGGCGGTGGCGACGGCCGCGTCCACGGCGTTGCCGCCGCGGCGCAGCACCGCAAGCCCCGCTGAAGCGGCGAGCGGCTGGGTGGTCGCCACGACACCACGCGGCGCGTACACCGCCCGGCGCGGATGCAGGTCATTCGACATCCGTTGATCTTATGCGATCCGGCGCAGCCTGCCGCCCTGTCGGGCGATCCGCAGCCCACCCGGCAGGGCCGCGGGACCTTGCCCGTGCCAGTCCGTGACCAGCGCGTCCATCGCCACCACGTGGCGGTGGGAGAGCGCGCCGCCGGACACCCCGAGCCGACGCGCCCACGCGTGCAGCACTCGCGTCCGTACCGCCGTCGGCAACCGCTCCAGCTGCGCGATGTCGAGGTCGTCCCCCACGGCGGCCTTGTCGAACGCGTCCGAGGCCAGGTCGTCGAGGTGCGCGGTGTCCGCCGCGATCAGCCCCGCCGTGCGGGCCAGGTTGTCGATCACGGCCGGTCCGAGGGCCGCCACCAGCGGCCGCACGCGCGACCTGGCAAACGCATGGTCCGTGTTGTGCGGGTCCTCCCACGGCGTCAGCCCCGCGACCTCGCACGCCGCCCGGGTGTCGGCCCGCGGCACGTCCAGCAGCGGCCTGGCGAACACCACCCCTTGCCGCTCCCGCCTGGCCGGCATGCCCGCCAGCCCGTGCGGCCCGCCCCCACGCGTCAACGCGAGCAGGACCGTCTCCGCCTGGTCGTCGCGCGTGTGGCCCAGCAGGATCAGCGCCGCCCGGTGCTGCTTCGCCGCGGCGACGAGGGCCGCATACCGGGCGTTGCGAGCTGACGCTTCCGGCCCGCCGTGCCCACCGACCTTGACGGTCCGGACGTCCACCGGGTCGAACTCGTGCTCGCGCGCCCACCCCGCCAGCCGGGCGGTCCTGTCCCCTGAGCCTTCCTGCAGTCCGTGGTCGACCGTCACCAGCCCACAGTGCGTCCCCATGCGCTGCGTGACGAACCTGGCCGCCACCGCCAACGCCAGGGAGTCGGCCCCACCGGAGCACGCCACGAGCACCGTGTCACCGGGCGCCACCCCGGCCAGCCCACGCCGGACCGCGGCACGCACCGCGGCCACGGCCGGCGCGAGCGCGGCCATCCCGATCAGCCGGTGACGTCGGGCTTGGCCGGCTTCTCCTGGCCCCCACCGTCCACGGCGCCGTTGCCCGTGCTGCTGCTGTCCGTGCTGCTGTCCGCCACGGCGCCGGTCAGCGGCTCCACCTCGGCGGGCTCCGCCTCATCGTCGCGATCGGAGGCCCCGGCGGCCTCAGCACCCCCAGCGGCCTCAGCACCCCCAGCGGCGTCAGCAGCCCCGGCGGACTTCGGCGTCTCGGATGTCGCCGAGCCCTCAGCGCTGACCGCCGTCGTTGCCGTCGTGACCGGAGCAGGCACCGCGGCCTCACCGGCCGACAGGCCCGCCACCTGGGTGGACTCGGCGATCCCGGCCTCGGCCTCCACCGGCTCCACCACCGTCGGCACGGGCGCCGGCGGCACCTCGACCGCACCCACCTGGACCGGCTCAGCGGCAGCCGGGGCGACCGTCGTCGCCGCCGCGGTGACCGGACCGGACGTCGCGGTGGCAGGAGCGGACGCCGTGGCGACCGGGACGGCCGCGGCGGTGACCGGAGCGGACGCCGCGACCTCATCGGCCGACAGGCCCGCCACCTGGGTGGACTCGGCGATCCCGGCCTCGGCCTCCACCGGCTCCACCACCGTCGGCACGGGCGCAGGCGGGGCCTCGACCACGGCGGCCTTCACCGGCGAGGCGGCGGCCTGCGGCGGGGGCGGGACGATGACGGGCCGGTGCAGTGCGCTCGCGCCGTGCACCCGGACGACCCACGCGTCGGGGTCGCCGAGCTCATCGAGCCGAGGGATGGTCAGCGGCGACTGCCAGATCTTGTTGAACCCGTCCATGCCGACCCGCTCGACGACCGCGTGGACGAACTTGCGGCCCTCGGCATACTGACGCATCTTCACGTCGATGCCGAGCAGCTTGCGCAGGACGCGGTCGAGCGGGTTGGTGGTCGACTCCCGGCGCCGGTTGAACTTGGCGCGGATGTCCTCCACCGACGGCACGACCTCGGGGCCGACGCCGTCCATGACGAACTCGGCGTGCCCTTCCAGGACGGTCATGAGCGCGGTGAGCCGGTCGAGGACGGCCCGCTGGGCGGGGGTCTGGACCAGGTCGAGCACAGAGATCTTGCTGTCGGGGTCGCGGACCACGTCGGCGAGGGCGCCGATGCCGCGCCGCACCCGCTCGGCGAGCTGGTCCTGGTTGAGCTGGGAGGCGTCGACGAACGCGCCAACCTCACCCAGGAAATAGCCCCGCATCCAGGGGACCGCGGTGAACTGGACCCGGTGGGTGACCTCGTGCAGGCACACCCAGAGCCGGAAGTCGCGCGGGTCGGCGCCGAGCCGGCGCTCCGCCTCCACGATGTTGGGGGCGACCAGGAGCAGCTGGCCGGGGTCGGCGGAGAAGACCTCATACTGGCCGAGGACCTTGCCCGACAGATATGCCAGGACGGTGCCCGCCTGGACGCCGGTGAACCGCGACCCGATCGCGCTGGCGACGGGCCCCGGCTGCTTGCCGCCGGCGAGCCGCTCCGCGAGCGGCTGGATCACCTGCCGCAGGCCCTCGATGTTGGTCGCCGCCCAGTCGCGGCGGTCGACGATGCGCACCGGCGGTGCCAGCATCTTCGTGCGCAGGCCGGTGAAGGAGCTGACGTGCTCGGTCGCCTCGTCCGCCAGTCCCCGAAGATCGGTGACTGCGGCGGCGGCCTCCTCGTAGGACACGGCAGGGCCGCTCTTGCCCAACGCCGCGGCGGTGGCCGCGGCCAGATCCCAATCGACGAACTGCGCCATGAACCCACCGTACCCGCGCCCGACCACCGCCTGCTGCTGAGAAGACCCGGAGTCGACCTTCAGCGACGGGTCAACTACCGGCAGCCACAGGCGGCGAGCGTGGCGGCGACCCGGTCGAGCGCGACGACCGCTTTGTCCCGATCGGTGGTCTGGTCGGCCATGAACGCGAAGGCGAGGGTCCGCCCGTCGGCGTTCACGACGATTCCGGCGAGCGAGTTGACCCCCGTGAGCGTGCCCGTCTTGGCCCGGACCAGCCCGGCCGCACTCGCACCTTCCTGCGGTTTGACGAACCGTGTGATGAGGGTGCCGCTGTACCCGGCGACCGGCAGGCCGCTGAAGATGCCGTGCAGGTCGGCCCGGTCGGAGCGGGCGGACATCGCCAGCAGCGCGGTCAGCAGTGCCGGGGACAGCCGGTCATTGCGGGAGAAGCCGCTGCCGTCGACCAGCCCGTACCCGGTCACGGGCAGGTTCAGCTCCTCCAGCACCGTCCGCATCGCGGCGGCGCCACCCTCGAACGACGCCGGCTGGCCCTTGGCGAGCGCGACCTGCCTGGCCAGGATGTCGGCGAGCACGTTGTCGCTCTGCAGCAGCATGAACTCGACGAGTCGTACCATCGGCGCCGACTCGACCTTGCCCAGCTCCTGCGCACCCGCCGGGGCCGTGCCGGCGACCGCCGCGGTGGGCGGCAGCCCGAGCATCTTGGCGAAGGCCTGCGCCGCCTGGACGTCCGGTTGCGGATACCGCTTGGCGTATTGGCCACTGCTCGGGCGGCCGCCCTCGGTCATCAGCGGGGTGATCACCGCGCCGGACCCCTCGGTGGTGGCGTCAGCGTCCCAGCCCGGACCGATGCCCGGACCGGTGAACACGGACAGGTCGTACACCACCTTCGTCGGCACCGTGCTGCCCAGCGCCTTCTTCACCTGGGCGGCGAGGTCGTCGAGCCGGGCGGCGCCGGGGTAATACGGGGTCTGGAACACCGCGAGGGTCGGGTCGCCGCCGGCCACGATGACGACCTCGCCCGGCTGCGCGCCCGCGACGACGCGCGTCGGGATGCGGTACGCCGGCCCGCGGGCCGCGAGCGCCGCCACCGCCGTGACGACCTTCGTCGTCGAAGCCGGCGTCATGGCCGCGTCGGGCTCCGACGAGTACAGGACCTGCCCCGTCGCCACGTCCACGACGGAGGCGGTGATGTGCGGGCCGAGCGCGGGCGCGGTCAGCAGCGACGCCAGGGCGGCCTTCACCCCGTCCGGTGACGGCAGCGGCGCCTGGCTGTCCATCGCCGGCAGTACCGCCGGTGGCAGCTCAGGCGTGACGCCGGCGGACCATTTGGCCTTTTCATCCGAGTCGACGAGCCCCAGCAGCCGGATGGTCCGGGGTCCGGCGTACACCGAAGCGAGCGCGGCAACGAGTGCCACGACCAGCGCGACGGCCGCGACAACAGTGCCAACCTGTGGTCTTTCCCTCGCCAACGGACCCTCCCCGTTCTTCACCGTGGTGCTGTCAGGGAGACTAATGGTCGGCGCAGCGGTGCGAGGGTGAGGAGTCATCAGATGGACTTCGACGTGACGGTCGAAATCCCGAAAGGTCAACGCAACAAGTACGAGGTTGACCATGCGACCGGCCGGATCAGGCTCGACAGGACGCTGTTCACCTCGACGCAGTACCCGGCCGACTACGGCTTCATCGAGGGCACGCTCGGCCAGGACGAGGACCCGCTCGACGCGCTCGTGCTGGTGCAGTCCCCGACGTTCCCGGGCTGCCTGATCCGCTCCCGGGCGATCGGCATGTTCCGCATGACCGACGAGAAGGGCGGCGACGACAAGGTCCTGTGCGTGCCCGCCGAGGACCCGCGCCTGGAGCACCTGCGCGACATCCACCACCTGGGCGAGTTCGACCGGCTGGAGATCCAGCACTTCTTCGAGGTCTACAAGGACCTGGAGCCGGGCAAGAGCGTCGAGGGCGCGACGTGGGTCGGGCGGGTCGAGGCCGAGGCCGAGATCGCCGCTTCCCGCAAGCGTTACCAGGAGGCGATCGCGAACGGCACGTATCACGACCCGGGCGTCGCCCCGAACGCACGCGCGACCGAATAACACCGCTGCGGCCGCGGCGCTCTCCGCCGCGGCCAGGCGCGGTAGAGGTCTGACCGCTCCAGGCGTGACCGGGCGCGCCTCAGGTGCGACCGGCCTTTCAGACGCGGCCGCCCCCCGTGCGCCGGGTGCGTTCAGCGCGGCCGGCGCTGTCGCAACCACGGTCTGGACGCGTGCGCCGCGCCCACCGCGGCGAAGATCTTCAGGCGGTCACTCCCCGTCGGCGAAACCCCCACTGCGAGGATGTCCTCTTCCAGGGCGCTTTCGGGTGCGGCGGCCCGGAGTGCGGCCGGGTGCGTTTCAGCTCGCCTCTACGTATGCGACCTGGATTGCGTCTCAGTCCGCCTCGACGTGTGCGACCTGGATGAGGCGCGCACCGTCGCGGCGGGTGACCAGCCAGCCCCGGCCGGGTGGCAGCGGGCCGGGTCGCACGTTGCCGAGCAGGGCGCCCTCCTCCCGGTCCCCGGACAGCAGCAGGCCCGGCGAGGACAGCTCCCGCAGCCGTTGCAGCACCGGCTCGAACAGCGCCCGTGACGCACCGCCGCTGTGCCGGGCCACGACCAGGTGCAGGCCGATGTCGCGGGCCTGGGCGAGATACGGCAGCAGCGGCCCGACCGGATTGCCCGCCCCGGTGGCGACCAGGTCGTAGTCGTCGACCAGCACGAAGCACTCCGGCCCGGTCCACCAGCCCCGGCTGCGCAGCTGGTCCTGAGTGATGTCGGGCCCGGGCAGCCGCCGCTGCATGTACGACGCCACCGATGCGATCAGGTCCTCCGTCTGCTGCGCGCCGGTGCCGTAGCCGATGAGATGTTCGCCGCTCACGGCGCCGAGCAGGCTGCGCCGGTGGTCGACGAGCACGATCCGCGCCTCCTCCGGCGCGAACCGGCCGCTGATCGTCGTGGCCAGGCCCCGCAGCAGCGTCGACTTGCCCGACCCCGCGTCGCCGAAGACCAGCAGGTGCGGCTCCGCGCCGAAGTCGACCCGGGCCGGACGCAGGTCGGACTCGGCGACGCCGACCGGCAGGTCGAGCGGATCGCCGGAACCGGCCCGGTCACCGATCATGGCCGCGTGCGGCACGAGCGCCGGCAGCATCCGCACCCGCGGCGCCGGCGGACCGTCCCACGCCGCCGCGACCGCTCTGACCAGGGCAGCCTGATCACCACTGGCCAGCACCGGCGGCACCGCCGCCATCGTCGGCGGCATCTCACCCGCCGTCGGCGCACCTGCCGCCGGGACCCCGGTCGGCGGCACCCCGGTCGACGCGGAAAGCCGCCCGGTCGGCGGCACCCCGGCCACCGCAGGCGGGACTACGGTCGGCGGCACCCCGGTCGGCGGGATTCCGGTCGGCGCGGAAAGCGGCCCGGTCGGCGGGACCCCGGCCGCTGCGGGCGGCACCGCGGTCAGCGTCGGCAGCGCCACCAGCAGGTGCAGTCCGTCGGACGTGACGCCACGGCCTGGCGAGTCCCTCGGCACGTTCGCGGCGGCCTTGCGCGGCGCGAGCGAGTCACTCTCGTCGCCGAGCCGCAGCTCGATCCGGGAGCCGAGCAGGTCCCGCAGCGCCGGCCGGAAGTCCATCCAGCGTGACGCGGAGACGGCCACATGGATGCCATACGACAGACCGCGGGTCGCGATGTCGGTGATCGCGCTCTCGAGGTCCTCGTATTCGCCGCGGACCGTCGCCCAGCCGTCGATCACCAGGAACACGTCGCCCCATGCGTCGTCCGTGGCGGCCGCGCTGACCGTCGCGCGCCGGCGCCGATACGTCGCCATGCTGTCCACGCCCGCCTCGGCGAAGCGCCGCTCCCGGTCGCCGAGCAGCGCCGCGACCTCGCCGACCGTGCGGCGGACCGCGGCCCGGTCGAGCCGGCCGGCGACCCCGCCGACGTGTGGCAGGTCCCGCAGGCCGAGCAGCTGGCCGCCGCCGAAGTCCAGGCAGTACACCTGGACCTCGGCGGGCGTGTGGGTCAGCGCGAGCCCCACGATCAGTGTGCGCAGCGCCACCGACTTGCCGCTCTGCGTGCCGCCGACGACCGCGACGTGCCCGTGCGCGCTGTCGAGATGGAGCCACAGCACGTCGCGGCGCTGCAGCAGCGGCTTGTCGACGTGCGCGACCGGCACCCGCAACGCCCCGCGCAGCCGCGGATCGGCGACGCCCAGCCCGCGCCCCGCCTCGACCACGACCGGGCCGAGCAGCTCGTCGAGCGCCGGTGACGTGCTCAGCGGCGGCAGCCACACCTGGTGCGCGGGGACGCCCTGCCCGGCCAGCCGGTCCACGAGTATGTCGAGCAGGCTAGCGGTGCCGGTCGGCTCGGGTGGCTCTTCCCGCGGCACGACCGGTGGGGCGAACCGTGTGTCATACACCAGCACGCGCCGCCCCTCGCCCCCGCCCGCACCCGGACGTCGCGGCTGGTGGTGGGCACCCGACACATATGCCGCCTTGAACCTGGTCAGCGGCTCGGTGCCCGACTTCAGATAGCCGTGCCCGGGCGAGCGCGGCAGCTCATACGCGTCGGGCACGCCGAGCACCGTGCGCGACTCCAGCGACGAGAACGTCCGCAGACCCACCCGATACGACAGGTGCGTGTCAAGCCCTCGCAGCCTGCCCTCCTCGAGCCGCTGCGACGCCAGCAAAAGGTGCACGCCCAGCGACCGGCCGACCCGCCCGATCTGCACGAACAGGTCGATGAAGTCCGGTTTCGCCTCCAGCAGCTCGCTGAACTCGTCGCAGATCACCAGCAGGCTCGGCAGCGGCACGAGCGGCGCTCCCCCGGCGCGGGCCCGCTCGTAGTCGCGGACCGAGTCGTAGTCCCCGGCGCGGCGCAGCAGCTCCTGCCGCCGCACGACCTCGCCGTTGATCGCGTCGGTCATGCGGTCGACGAGCGGCAGCTCCGCCTCCAGGTTGGTGATGAACGCGGCGACGTGCGGCAGCCGGTCCAGCCGCGCGAACGTCGCCCCGCCCTTGAAGTCGATCAGCACGAAGTTGAGCGTCTCCGACGAGTGCGTCGCGGCGAGGCCGAGGACCAGCGTGCGCAGCAGCTCCGACTTGCCGGATCCGGTCGCGCCGATGAGCAGCCCGTGCGGCCCCATCCCGTCCTGCGCGGACTCCTTCAGGTCGATCTCGACCGGCTGCCCCTGCGGTCCGACCCCGATCGGCACCCGCAGCCGGTTGCGGTGCGGGCGCGGCGCCCATGCCCTCGCCACGTCCAGCGACCACGGGTCGTCGAGCGCCAGCAACGCCGCCAGGTCCGCACCGGTTTCCCTTCTCGCATTGTCGGCGTCGTTACGACCAACGACCGCCAACCGAAGCGGGGCCAGCCTTCGGGCGATCGACTCGGCCTCGGCGCTCGACAGCCCGTCGGGAACGCCGACGGATTCACCGGGGCCCGCTGGGTCGCCGTCGGCGGCCACCGACGTGGTCACCAGCCGCCCGTCCGACGGGTCGAGCACGATCGCGGTCCGATCGGGCAGCCGCGACGGCGCACCGTCCAGGTCGATCAGAGTGACCCCGTCGACGCCTCCGGTGGTGCCGAGATGGCCGCTGCCGGCCAGGTCACCACCGTCGAGCACGACGACGACGTGCGGCGCGGAACGCTGCGCCGCGGCCCGCTCGGCGGCGAACCTCCCCCGGTTGGCGAGCAGGTCGTCGAGCAGCCCCTCCAGCTCGACCGCCGATCCCGCGACGAGCCGGACCGGCCCGACCCCGTCCGTGCGGGTCGGATGCATGGCGTGCGGCAGCCATTTCGTCCACTCCCACCGGTCGCGGCGGTGCGGTCCCGCGCACACGGCGACCAACAGATCTTCCGGCGCATGGAACACGACCAGTTGCGCCAACATGGCTCGCACCAACGCGGCAGAAGCCTCATCGGGAGCCTCGGCACTCAGGTGGACCCTTGCGAAGCTGCGCAGCGAGAGCGCCACCGGCAGATCGGGCACCACCGAGCAGGTGTCGAGGAACCGTCGCAGCGCCCCGGCCGTCAGCGGCTCGAGGTCCTCCAGCGGCCCGGTCAGGGGCGGGTGCAGGGGCGTCGCGAGGGTCTGCGGGCCGACCGCGACCCGCACGACCGCGAAGTCACCGTCGGTCGGACGCCGCTCCCACAGGCGGAAACTGTCGACCGTCGACCACAACGAGCCCGGATCGGGATGGCGGTAGTGCAGGCCGGCGCGCTGCTTGGCGGCCGTGTCGCGGACCTGCCGTCGCAGCGCCGCCAGGTGGCGCAGATAGTCGCGGCGCGCCGCCATCATCTCCGCCTTCTTCGGCCCGCCTCCCGCGCCGGCCGATGTCAGCAGCATGCCGAGTGTGGAGAAACCGAACACCGCCCCGATCACATACGAATACGTGCCGCCGTCCCGCCCGGCGAACAGCAGCGCGGTCGCCAGGGTGCCGGTCAGCATCGGCACCACCTGGACCATCTGCTGCCAGCGCGACGCCGGTGCGGCCGGGATCTCGGGCGGTGCCTGGACAACCAGCTCACCGCTCGGGATCTCGGGCGCCGGGCGCCGGGGCGACCGATTGACGACGACCGTGCTCATGCCAGGGACTGTAAAACCTGCGCGGGGGTGCCGGGAGCCGGTTGCATCCAGCGTGACGAGTTCTTCACAGAGCGTCGAAAACGGCATCGCGGGCCGACATTGATCCATTGATCGTGGTACCTCTGACCCATGCCCGCAGCATCGCCCGGTCTGGCCCGCGTGACGATCAGTTCGCCACAGCGGCGAGTCGACGTCGCGCTGCCCGACGCGGTCCCGCTGGTGGAGCTCCTGCCCGAGTTGTTGCAGCACGCTGGGGTCGGCCTCGCCGACGACGGCGAGCGTCACGGGGGTTGGCTCCTGCGCCGCGGTGACGGCACCGCCCTGTCCACCACCACCGGCCTCGCCGGTCAGGAGGTCCGCGACGGCGCCGTCCTGCACCTGGTCCCGGCCCGGGCGAGCTGGCCCGACCTCGAGTTCGACGACGTGGTCGACGCGATCGCCGCCGGCGCCCGCCGCCAGGGCGTCGCATGGAGCCCCGCCGCGACCCGGGCGGCGGCCCTCATCGCCGCCGGCGCCGGCCTGGTCGTCGCGCTCGTGGCAACGGTCCGCGGTGACCTGCCTCTGGTCGCCGCGGTCGCCGCTCTGGTCCTGACCCTCACCGGCACCGTCGCCTCCAGGGCCTATGGCGACGCGCTGACCGGCGCGGCCGTCGCCGCGTCCGGTCTGCCGTTCGCGGCGGCGTTCGGCTGGCTCGCCGCCCCGCCGCTCGCCGGCGCCGCGGGTCGGGCGCTGCTGGCCTGCACCGCCCTGCTCGTCGCGGCGCTGCTGGCCGGCGCCGGTGTCGCGCACCTGCTCCGGCTTTTCGTCGCGGCGGCCACGACAGCTCTGCTCGGCGCCGCTGGGGCGTTCCTGGCCGTGCAACTGCGGCCCGCGGCGGCCGCGGCTGCGGTCCTCGCGACCGTCGTCGCGGGTGTGGCCGGCACGCCGTTGCTCGCGATCCGCCTCGGCAAGCTGCCCATGCCCGTCGTCGCCCTGCCCGGCGACCTCACCGCGACCGGCGCCGGGCTGGGCGCGCCGCCGGACCGCGACCGCGTGTTCGCCGCCGTCGCCCGCACCGACGAGATGCTCACCGGCATGCTCCTGGGCATCGGGCTGACCGCGGCGGCGGCCGCGGCCGTGCTCACCCATTCCCGCGACGTGTCCGGCCTGGTCCTGGTCGCCGTCGCCGGTCTGGCGCTGCTGTTACGGGCCCGCATGTTCGTCACGGTCCGGCACCGCGTTCCGCTGCTCGTCTCGGGTGGGTGCGCGCTCACAGTCCTGGCCCTCGCCGCTCCGCCGACGGCTGTGCTGGCCTCGCTGATCGCCGGGGCCGGTCTGGCTGTCGCGCTGATGGGGGCGCGGGCGGCGTTGCGGCCTTTGTCGCCGTACGCCGGCCGCACCGCCGACATCCTCGACATCCTCTGCCTGGTGTCAGCCATTCCACTCGCTTGCGCCGTCCTGGGCCTCTACGGCCTCCTCACTTGACCGTCGCCGGACCCACGGGCCCACGGGCCCACGGCCTCGGCGAACGAGGGCTGCCGCGATCCATCCGGGTCGCAGCAGCCAGCCGCGCATGGTCAGCAGCGGCCGGCCGCGACCGGTGACGAAGGCGTCGGCGGTGGCGGGTGGGGAGCGGTTTCGCAGGGGACGTTTAGGGGCTGGTTAAGAATCGCCCGGGTGTGGGGGTGGGAGGCTGACAGACCCCGCCAACACGGTCCAGAATGGGGCCATCGCACCCGTCCTCCTCCCCCGTGCCGCCGCCCGTGGCCTTGTTACGGCGGTCTTCGCGCTGTTGGTGTGGCTGGTTGTGGCGCAGCCGGCTGAGGCGGATCAGGCCAGGTCGACGCAGTGGCAGCTCAACGAACTCGACGCGAGGGACGCCTGGAAGGTGTCGACGGGCAGTGGGGTCATCGTGGCGGTCCTGGACAGTGGGGTCGACGCGGGGCATCCCGATCTCGCGGGGCAGGTGCTGCCGGGCGTGGACCTCGTCGACGGGGGTGACGGCCGCAAGGACCCGGTCGGGCACGGCACGACGGTCGCGGGGCTGATCGCGGGGCGGGCGGATGGCAACGCGGGGGTGGCCGGGATCGCGCCGGGGGCGAAGATCCTGCCGGTACGGGTGCTCGACAAGCTGAACAAGTACGACGACCCGGGCGTCGTCGCCAAGGGCATCCGGTGGGCCGTCGACCACAAGGCGAGGGTGCTCAACCTGTCGCTCGGCGGGGCGTTGCACAGCGACGCGATCGCCGACGCGCTGCGGTACGCGGCCGCGCGGGACGTCGTGGTGGTGGCGTGCACGGGCAACGTGGCGACGGACCCGTCGATCCACGAGGTGTGGTACCCGGCCCGCGAGCCGGGCGTCGTCGCCGTGGCCGGGCTGAGCGGCGGGAAAGCGTCGCCGAGCGCGCGGCCGACGGTGAGCCCGTCGGAGACGGGTGGACAGGGCGGCGGGGGCAACGGGCTGTGGGAAGGGTCGCTGACCGGCCCCGAGACCGTGCTGACCGCGCCCGCCGACAACCTGACCGGCGCGCGGCCCGGCGGCGGGTACTGGCAGGTCTCCGGCACCAGCTTCGCCGCACCGCTGGTGGCGGCGACCGCGTCGCTGATCCGGGCGAAGTACCCGAAGATGAGTGCCGCGAATGTGATCAACCGGCTGATCGGCACGGCGAAGGATCTGGGGCCCGAGGGGCGGGACGACCAGTTCGGCTTCGGCGAGGTCGACCCCCTCAAGGCGCTGCGCGAGCCCGTGGCGGAGGTGGCCACCAACCCGCTGACAACGGCGGCGCCGAAGGCGGAGAGCGGCAAGCCGGCCAGGCCCAGCGCCTCGGCCGCGCAGCCGACGCACGAGGGCGGCGCCGCCCCGATGCCGGCCGACGAAGACGCCGGGCTGGCAGGGGCCAGGCAGACCTCGGACGATGAGGACAGCGAGAAGGCGTCGAGCATCACGATCGGACTGGCAACGACGCTGCTGGTGCTCGTCGTCGGCGCCGCCGTGGTCCTGGCCCGCCACCGGGCCAGGCACGCACGACACTTCTAACGGCAGGTCATGCGCACTTCCCGGTGCCGGTCGGATCGTTGTGCGACTTCCCGGCCTCGGCGACGACCGCGGCCTCGGCGGCGGTGATGGCGAAGCCGGTGTTCGGGTCGTCGGCGGCCGCCGCGAAGATGACGCCGAGCACCGTGCCGTCGGGAGAGACGAGCGGGCCGCCGGAGTTGCCGCTGCGGACCAGGGCCCGGATCGTGTAGATCTCGCGGGTGACCTTGCCGTCCTCGTAGATGTCGGGGCCGGTGATGTCGCGGTGGTCGCGGATGCGGGCGGACTGCGCGTTGTACGGCCCGTCCAGCGGATACCCGATCACGATGGCGTCGGCGTTGGTCTCGGCCTTCTTGGTGGAGAACGGCATGACCGGCGCGTTCAGCCCCTTGACGTAGAGGACGGCGAGGTCGCGGTCGGGGTCGTACGCGACGACGACCGCCTTCTTCTGGGAGCCGTTGACCTCGACCGTGGTCGACTTGGTGCCCGCGACGACGTGGGCGTTGGTCATGACACGGTCGGTGGCGTAGACGAAGCCGGAGCCCTCGATGCGGCGGGAGCAGCTCTGCGCGATGCCCCGGACCTTGACGACGGACCGCTCCGAGTCCTTCACCAGCTTGGAGCCGGCGAGCTTCGGGTCGGGCGCCTCGACCTCCCGGACGCGGGTCGGCGAGAGGCCGTCGAACACGTCGGGGAAGCCGCGGGTGTCGACGGTGTCGCGCAGCGCGGCCGAGAGCTGGTCGGCCTGCTGCGGCATGACCTTGTCGACGCCGTTGAGGATGAACGAGTTGCTCACCGAGCTGGCCAGCCACGGCAGCGACGACTGGCTCAGCGGCGCGGCGACGAGCCAGACCACGACGAGCACCGCGACGACGGAGACGACCGCGCCGCCGGCGTTGTCGACGCCCTGCGCGGTGCGGTTGACGATCGCGCTGCGCAGCCGGTTGCCGACGAAGCTGGCCAGGGCCTGCCCGGCGACCGCGAGGCCGAAGACGGCCGCCAACGAGACGACGACCCGGATCGGGTCGTCGTCGAAGAAGTCCGCTATCCGTGGCCCGATCTGCAGGCCCAGCAGCGCGCCGCCGAAGAACCCCGCGAATGACAGCAGACCAACGAGGAACCCCTGGCGGTAGCCGTTGACGGCGAACATCACCACGAGGAGCACAAGGACGATATCGATCACGCTGCCAGACACGCATTCAGCCTACGGTGGCGGCACCAGGTGCCGGCAGTTCCTCGACCCGGTCCGTCGGCCAGTCGACCGCCCATCCGCCGAGTTCCAGCAGCGTGGAGACCACTCCGGCGGTGAATCCCCACACCAACATGTCGTGTATCCGAAACGCCGGGCCGATCCATCCGCTCGGGTGACGCAGCCGCAGACGGTTCGCCGGATCGACGAGATCGCGGATGGGCAGCCGCTCGACCCGGGCCACCTCGGCCGGATCCGCCGGCCCGACGGGGTGTGGCGAGCGCCACCACGCGACCACCGGCGTGACGAGGAAGTTGCTCACCGGGATCCACAGGGTCGGCAGGATCGTGACGACCTCGACGCTGGCCGGGTCGAGCCCGACCTCCTCCTCCGCCTCGCGCAGCGCGCACGCGATCGTGTCGGCGTCCCCGGGGTCGACCGCCCCGCCCGGAAACGCGGGCTGCCCGGCATGGTTCCGCATCGTCGCGGCCCGCTGGAGCAGCAGGATGTCGGGGCCGCTGTCCGGCTGCTCGCCGAAGAGGACCAGGACCGCGCTCTGCCGCTGCCCCTCGCCTTCGGGTGTGGGCAGCCGCGTGAAGTCGCCCGCCTCGGTGTCCCGGAGGCGGGTCAGGAGCGGCTCGATCCAGTCGGGCAGGTCACTCACGCCGGCACGTCGATCCCGAGGTGCTGGGCGGTGAGCTCACGGATCCTCTGCTCGTCGAGGGCTTCTCCCTGGTACGTGTAAACGACGCGTCCTCCCGGTGCGACGAAGAGGGTGGCCGGCAGTGCGCTGGAGACAGGTTTGCCCACAGTCTGGCTCAACGCGATCGAGAACTGCTGGTCGCGGTCCTCCAGCATCGGAAACGTGAGCTGTTTGTCATCGATCACCGACTGCGCGCGGGCGGGCGAGTCCTTGACGACCACACCGACCACGCGGACCTTGCCGGCGGCCGCGGTCACGAAGCGCTGGAACGCCGGCAGCTCGGTGCGGCAGGGCTCGCAGTACGACCCCCACAGGTTGAGGATCGTCGGCGCGGCACCGAGCTGGGCGGCGTCGACGTAGCGGCCGCCGTCGAAGCACCGCACGGCCATCGCGGGCAGTGGCTTGCCACCGGTGACGGCCGGGGACGGCGACCCGACCGGGCTCAGGCACGCCGGCCCCGTCGGCGCCGCGGCCACATCATCGGCTTTTGGAGCGGCCGCGGTACAGGCGGAGAGGGCGAGAACGGTGGACAACGCCGCGACGACGAAGCGGCTCATGAGGCCAGGGCCAGCTCGGTCAGCTCGGCGACGCGGGGGCCCTTCAACAGGGCGAGCGCCGTTTCGAGGTCGGTCGGTCCTATCCCGTACGACGGGCAGTCGCGCCGCAACGTGCAGGCGCCGCAGGCCGGTTTGCGGGCGTGACAGACGCGCCGCCCGTGGAAGATCACGCGATGGGACAGCATGGTCCAGTCGCGGCGCTCGATCAGCGCCCCGACGGCGAGCTCGATCTTCACCGGGTCGGTCTCCCTGGTCCAGTGCCACCGCTGGGTCAGCCGCTGGAAGTGCGTGTCGACGGTGATGCCGGGCACGTCGAACGCGTTGCCGAGGATCACGTTGGCGGTCTTGCGGCCGATCCCGGGCAGCGCGACGAGCTCGTCGAGGGTGCCGGGGACCTGCCCGTCGTGCCGCTCGATCAGCGCCTGGCCGAGCTTCATCAGCGAGTCGGTCTTGTTCCGGAAGAACCCCAGCGGCTGCAGCATGTCCTGCATCTCGACGCGGTCCGCCGCCGCGTAGGCGGCGGCGTCGGGGTAGCGCGCGAACAGCTTCGGGGTCACCTGGTTGACCCGCACGTCGGTGGTCTGCGCGGACAGGATCGTGGCGACGGCGAGCTCCAGCGGAGTGGTGAAGTCGAGCTCGCAGTGCGCGTCGGGATGGATCTCCGCGAGTGCCCGGCCCATCCTGCGGGCACGCCGCTTCAACCCCAGCGCAGTCTCTGTCACGCTCCGACGATACGTCGCCCCGCGACGGTGGCTGGCACAGCGTCGCCCCGCGACGGTGGCCGGCACAGCGTCGGCGTGCGACGGCGGCTCGGGCCCGGCGGCCGGTGGACGGCCGGATCAGCCGCCCGCCGGTTGGGTGATGGTCCCGTCGGCGGCGATCTTCGCCCCTGTGGTCGGGAAGTCCTGTTTCGTCAGGTTGGACACGAACGGGATCGCCTGCTTCTTCGGGTCCGGCTTCGGCAGGCCCGGCGCCACCATGTAGGTCGCGGTCAGCGAGCCGCTCTTGAACGTGCCGTCGCCGGTCATCGTCACCTTGAGCACTCCGCCGATGCCCACGGTGCCGTTGTAGCTCAGCGCGCGGTAGCCGGCGAAGTTGCCGAGGCTGTAGGCGATGAGCCGGCCCTTGTAGAACTCCATCGCCCGCATGACGTGCGGCCCGTGCCCGACGACCAGGTCCGCGCCGGCGTCGATCACCTTGTGCGCGAACGCGATCGTGTCGCACCGGTTCTCGCCGAGGAAGAACTCCGTGCCAGGCTTGGTGTGCGTCTTGTCGGAGCCTTCCGCGCCCTGGTGGACCTGCACGACGACGAGGTCGGCCTTGGTCGCGGCCTCCTTGATCACCGTCTCGGCCGCGTCGAGGTCGCTGCACAGGTTGGACCACTTGTACGACGCGAACCCGACGACCGCGATCTTCAGGCCCTTCGCCTCGCCGATGGAGACCATCCCCGGCCAGCCGGTGTACTTGATGCCGGCGCCGTCCATGGCCTTCTGCGAGTTCTTGTAGCCGACCTCGCCGAAGTCGTAGGCGTGGTTGTTGGCCATGGTCATCATGTGGAACCCGGCGTCTTTGAGGTTGTTGACGTACGACGGCGGCGTCCGGAACGCGAAGCACGTCTTGCCCGCCGACTCGGCCGAGCATTTGCCGACGCCCGTGTCCTCCGTCAGCACCTGCTCCAGGTTGCCCATCTGGAAGTCGGCGGTGAGGAACTCCTTGACCGGGTCGAAGAAGCCCTTGCCGTTGTTGGGCGGCAGCCCACCCGGCGCCATGCCCATGACGATGTCACCGGTGGCGGTCATCGTGACCTCCGTCCCGGCGCCGGCCCCGGCGGGCGCGGCCGTCCCGCCCGGCGTGGCCGCCTCGCTGCCCGGCTTCGCGACCGCCGGCGGCTGGCTCTTGCCCGGCTCGGGGTCGTCGCCGCTGAGGAACGTCGCCGCCCCCGCGGTCCCGGCGCCGATCACGAGCGCCGCGATCGCGCCCAGGATGATCGCCGTGCGCCGGCCGTTGCCGCCCCGCGGCGGTGGGTTCTCCCCCGGCAGCGGCAGCTTCCGCCGCCCGGCCCGCTCCTCGGGCTGATACGCCTGCGCCGCGAACAGGTCCTCCGGTCCCCGGGTCGCGCCCGGGTCCGGCGCCCGCGTGGCCCCGTAGACCGGGCCGGTCGCCTGGCCGCCGTAGACGGGGCCCGTGGCCTGCCCGGCGCCGAAGGCCGGACCGGCCGGGCCGTCGTTGTAGCCGGGACCGTCGCCATACGCGGGTCCTTCGCCATACGCCGGGCCGCTCACCGGCCCACCGGCCGCGAACATCCCACCGGCGGCCGGCCCGCTGTCCCGGAACGACCCGGTGGACTGCAGGTCGGCGTCCCGGAACGTGCCCGTCGCCTGAGGGTTCGGCTCGCGCAACGGCCCCGGCGCCGGCGGACCGTCCCGGAAGGCGCCCTGCGGACCCGCGTCGCGGAACGTGCCGGTGCCCTGCGGACCGGCGTCGCGGAACGTGCCGGTGCCCTGCGGACCCGCGTCGCGGAACGTGCCCTGCGGGCCACCGTCGCGGAACGTGCCCTGCGGCGGGCCGTCCTGGAAGGCGCCCGTGTCGCGGACCGGGCCGGTCGGATCGGGGGCGGAGGCGGGCACTGCGGCGGCGCCATACGTGCCACCCGCCGGCCTGGCGCTGCCACGGACCTGACCCGTGGCCCGCTCACCGGTGTCGAACATCGGACCTGTCGGCTGAGCGCTGCCACGGACCGGAGCGGCTCCCTGCGGACCGGCGTCGAACATCGCCCCCGCCGGCTGAGCGCCGCCACCGCCGCGGACCGGGCCGGTGCCCTGCGCGCCCGCGTCGAACATCGACCCGGTCGGCTGAGCGCTGCCGCGGGCCTGAGGCCCGGAGTCGAAGGAAGAGGTCGAGGCGGCGCCCCGGGCCTGGGGACCGCCGCCGTCACGGCCGGGGGTTGCGGCGCCCCGCGCCGGGTCGAACAGCGAACCGGTCGGGGACGCGCTCCCACGGACCGACGCCGTGCCCTGCGCGCCGCCGCCGAAGGCCGGGCCCGGAGGAGGCTGCGGGGTGCGGTGGTCCTCAGGGGCCCATGCGCTGGGCGGCTGCTGCGCCGCCCGGAAGTCGCCGCCGCGCAGCTCCGTGCCGCGAGGGTCGCCCGGCCTGGTGTCGGCGCTCCAGGCGGCCGTCGCCGGGTCGGCACCGCGCCCACCGTCGCCACCCCAGGCGGCGGCACCGGCGTCGGACCCCCAGGCGGCCGTCCCGGGCTCCGCGCCCCAGTCGCCCCGGCGCCCGTCGCCCCTGGCCCCGCCCCGAGGATCGGCGGCCCAATGCCCGTCATCGCCACGCGCCGCGCCCCGCGGGTCAGAAGCCCGCCCGTCAGCGCCCCGCGGATCCGGAGCCCACTGCTGGTCGGCGCCGCGAGGATCAGGACCGGGCTGGCCGTAACCCTGCCCGCGCGCCGGCGGTTGATCGTGTGGAGGCTGCTCGCGATCGTCCGGCCAAGGGGACGGGTCGCTCGGCGGACCACCATAGACCGTCATGCGCTTCCCACCCCAGAACTCAAGGACCGGCGGGGTCGAGTCGCCCCGCGGCGAACATATCGCACCCCCGCGACGTCGTGACCGTCCGGTTCCGGTGCGTCACCAGTACCTTTGAAGGACGCCGCGCCGCAGGTCGGCATGTATCGTGAGCATCCTGCCCGACGCCCGCGACACTATCGGCGTGTGCATAAACTGACGTTCGCGTGATTGCTCATGGCGAGTGACCCGCCAACGGATTCGAGGTGGACGCGATGGACGAGGTACTGGCCCGCAGCGGCATTTTCCAGGGCGTCGAGCCCGAGGCTGCCGAATCCCTCGCCAAAGAGATGGAGACGATCGACGTCCGCAAGGGCGAGATCGTGTTCAGCGAGGGCGAGCCGGGCGACAGTCTGTACATCGTGCTGTCCGGCAAGATCAAGGTAGGGCGCCGCGCCGCGGACGGCCGGCAGAACCTGATCGCCGTGATGGGCCCGAGCGACATGGTCGGCGAACTGTCGCTGTTCGACCCGGGTCCGCGCACCGCGACCGCCACGGCCGTGCTCGACACGCGCCTCGCCCGGCTGCGCAAGCAGGCCCTGCGCCCGTGGCTGACCAACCGGCCCGAGATCGCCGAGCAGCTGCTGCGGGTG
The DNA here is from genome assembly GCF_040605635.1 of Dactylosporangium sp. NPDC005555. NCBI lineage: Bacteria > Bacillati > Actinomycetota > Actinomycetes > Micromonosporales > Micromonosporaceae > Dactylosporangium > Dactylosporangium sp. NPDC005555. The sequence continues at coordinate 94,998 of NZ_JBEXDG010000022.1, read as the reverse complement.
CTGGCCAGGAGGCTGCGCCGCACCAACGACGCTCTCGCCGACCTGATCTTCACCGACGTGCCCGGTCGCGTGGCGAAGACCCTGCTGCAGATGGCGGGTCGCTTCGGCACCCGCGACGGCGGCGTCCTGCGGGTCAACCATGACCTGACCCAGGAGGAGATGGCGCAGCTCGTCGGCGCCTCCCGCGAGACCGTCAACAAGGCCCTCGCCGACTTCGCCTCCCGTGGCTGGCTCCGCCTCGACGGCAAGAGCGTCATCATCATGGACCCCGAGCGCCTCGCCCGCCGCGCCCGCGTCTGAGCACAGCAGTCCGGCACAGACACCCCAAAAAGGCACGCCGCCGCGTGCCTTTTTGCTTGCCGTCAAAAAAGTCAGTCTTGACTGTTTGTTTTTCAGGCAGCACCCTCGAACGGGTGAGGGCACCGCAGCAGGAACGCAGCCGCGCCACCCAGCAGCGCCTGCTGGAGGCGACGGTCGACTGCCTGGTCCTGCACGGCTGGTCGGGCGCGACGACCACGGTCATCGCCGAGCGTGCCGGGGTCTCCCGCGGCGCCCAGCTACACCACTACCCCACGCGCGCCGCCCTGGTCCTGGCCGCCGTCACGCACCTGGCCGAGCGGCGGGCCGACGAGATCCGCAAGGACGCCGCCGCGCTCACCGGCGACCGCGACGAGCGCCTCGACAAGGTCCTGGACATGCTGGCGACCGCCTTCACCGGGCCGCTGTTCGTCGCCGCCCTCGAGGTGTGGGTCGCCGCCCGCACCGACAGGGAGCTGCGCGACGCGCTGGTGCCGATCGAGGCGGAGTTCGGCCGGGAGATGCATCGCCTGACGGTCGAGGTCCTCGGGGCCGACGAGCGCCGCCCAGGCGTCCGCGAGGCCGTCCAGGCGACCCTCGACCTGCTGCGCGGCCTCGGCGTGGCCAACCTGCTCACCGACGACAGCCACCGCCGCAGCCAGCTCCTGGCAGCGTGGAAGCTGCAGCTCACGACGATCCTGGGGGCCTGACATGGTGACGTTGGCGGAGGTCCTCGCCGACCTGCGCGAGGAGTCCGGGGAGCTCGACCGGCTCGTGTCGGCCCTGGACGACAAGGCATGGAGCCGGCCGACGCCCGCGAAGGGCTGGACGGTCGCGCACCAGATCGCCCACCTGCACTGGACCGACACGGTGGCCACGCTCGCCGCGACCGACCCGGCCGCCTTCATCGAGCGGATGAGCGCGATCGAGGATCCGTTCACGATGGTGGACCGCGCGGCGGCGGACAACATCGTGCCGCCCGAGGACCTGCTGCGCCGCTGGCGGGAGGGCCGCGACGCCCTGGCCGAGGCGCTCGGCGAGGTGCCGCCGGGCGAGAAGCTCCCCTGGTTCGGCACCGCGATGTCGCCGCTGTCCACCGCGACCGGCCGGATGATGGAGACGTGGGCGCACGGCCAGGACGTGGCCGAGACGTTCCCCGACCGTGAGGACGCGCAGGATCACCGCCGCCCGACGCGACGGCTGCGGCACGTGGCCAACATCGGCTTCCGCACGATCGGGCACAGCTTCCTGAGCCACGGCAAGAACCCGCCGGAGCAACCGTTCCGCGTCGAGCTGTCCACGGTGGACGGTGACCTGTGGACGTTCGGCCCCGAAGATGCGGCGAACAGGATCACCGGTCCGGCACTGGACTTCTGCCTGCTGGTCACCCAGCGCCGGAACCCGGCGGACCTCGCCCTGCAGGCCACCGGCGACGAGGCCCGCGAGTGGACGACCCTGGCCCAGGCGTTCGCCGGCCCGCCCGGAGACAAAAGGCAACCCCGGGACACAAGGCAACCCCGGGACACAAGGCAACCCCAGGACACAAGGCAACCCCGGGACAGAAGGGAGCCCCGGCAGTGATCCGCATCGGCAACGCCTCCGGCTTCTACGGCGACCGCGCCACCGCCTGGCAGGAGATGCTCGACGGCGGCCACCTCGACGTGCTGACCGGCGACTACCTCGCCGAGCTGACCATGCTGATCCTGGCCAAGGACCGGATGAAGGACCCGTCCACCGGCTACGCCAAGACGTTCCTCAGGCAGCTCGAAGGCTTCGTCGGCACCGCCCTCGACAGGGGCACGAAGATCGTCACCAACGCCGGCGGCCTCAACCCCGCCGGGCTGAGAAAGGCGATCGAAACGATCACAACAGCCAAGGTCGCCCACGTGACGGCCACCGACGCAGGCGCGTACATCGGCGCGACCGGCATCGCGGAGTGCCTCAAGGCCGGCGCGGACATCGTGGTCACCGGCCGGGTCACCGACGCCTCGCTGGTCGTCGGGCCCGGCATCGCCCACTTCGGCTGGGGGCCCGGGGACCTCGACGCGCTCGCCGGCGCCACCGTGGCCGGGCACATCCTGGAGTGCGGCGCGCAGGCGACCGGCGGCAACTACGCTTTCTTCACCGAGCTGCCCGACCTGGACCATCCCGGCTTCCCCATCGCCGAGCTGCACGAGGACGGCGCGTCCGTCATCACCAAGCATCCCGGCACCGGCGGCGCCGTCACCGTCGACACGGTCACCGCGCAGCTGCTGTACGAGATCGGCGCCCCCGAATATCTCGGTCCCGACGTCACCTCGCACTTCGACACGATCCGGCTCACCCAGCAGGGCGACGACCGGGTCGCGGTCGACGGCGTCAAGGGCAGCCCGCCGCCGGACACGCTGAAGATCGGCACCCCGGCGCTCGCCGGCTTCCGCAACAGCATGACGTTCGTCCTCTGTGGACTGCACATCGAGGAGAAGGCCGCCCTCGTCGAGCGTCAGCTCCGGCGGAAGATCAAAGGCGACCTGGAGTTCCAGCTGGCCCGCACCGACCACCCCGACGCCGACGACGAGCAGCGGGCGAGCGCGCTGCTCGCCGTGCACATCAAGAGCACCGACCCGAAGGTGGCCGGTCGCGCGTTCTCGCAGGCCGCGGTCGAGCTCGCCCTCGCCTCCTATCCGGGACTGACCTTGACGGGCCCGCCCGGCGACGCCACGCCGTTCGGGATCTTCCGCGCGGAGTTCGTGCCGCGCGACGCCGTCCACCAGGTCGCCGTCCTCCCTGACGGCACGGAGGTCGAGGTCCGATGAGAATGCCGCTGGGAACACTGTTCGGGGCCAGGTCGGGCGACAAGGGCGGCGACGCCAACATCGGCGTCTGGGCCCGCTCCGACGAGGCATACGCATGGCTGCGCGAGACACTCACCGAGGACAAGCTGAAAGAGCTGCTGCCCGAGGTGCGCGACGTCAGCCGGCACGAGCTGCCGAACCTCCGCGCGCTCAACTTCCTGGTGCACGGGATCCTCGGCGACGGGGTCGCGGCCAGCACCCGCTTCGACCCGCAGGGCAAGGCGCTCGGCGAGTGGCTGCGCTCCAGGGTCGTCGACATCCCTGACGAACTGTTTCCAGCTCCCCCGGCTGCGCCGGCGGTTCCGAGGGGGGCTGCGCCACCCCACACCCCCCGTGCTGCGCACCAGAAGCCAATCCCATGACCGACGCGTTCGCGAAGCCCGAGCTGCGGGACCTGGTGCGGCAGTTCACCCGCAAGGAGATCGTGCCGCACCTCGACGGCTGGGAGCGGGCCGGCGAGGTCCCGCGCGACCTGCACCGTAGGGCGGCGGAGCTCGGCCTGCTCGGCATCGGCTTCCCCGAGGAGGTCGGCGGCGAGGGCGGCGACCTGCTCGACTCGATCGTGGTCACCGAGGAGATCATCCAGTCGGGCGGCTCGTCGGGCCTGATCGCGGCGCTGTTCACGCACGGCATCGCGCTGCCGCACATCGTGAGCAGCGGCGACCGCGACCTCATCGACCGGTTCGTCCGGCCGACCCTGCGGGGCGAGCTGATCGGCTGCCTGGCGATCACCGAGCCCGACGGCGGATCCGACGTCGCCGGGATCCGCACCACGGCGAAGGCCGACGGCGACTCGTACATCGTCAACGGCACGAAGCTCTTCATCACCAGCGGCGCCAGGGCCGACTTCGCCACCACGGCGGTGCGCACCGAGGAAGGCATCAAACTGCTGGTCGCAGAGGGGTTCACCGTCACCCGGACCCTGGAGAAGATGGGCTGGCACTGCTCCGACACCGCCGAGCTGTCCTTTGTGGACGTCCGCGTCCCTCGTACCCACGACGTCGGCGGATTCCACGAGCTCATGCGGCACTTCGCGGCCGAGCGGCTCTCCCTCGCCGTGCAGTGTTACGCGACCGCGCAGCGTTGCCTCGACCTGACCCTTGCCTGGGTGCGCGACCGGCACACGTTCGGCCGTCCCCTCGCGAGCCGGCAGTTGGTCAGGCACCGCCTAGCCGAGATGGCCCGGCAGGTGGACGTCGCCCGCACGTACGTGCGACACACCGCGGAACGTGTCGCAAGTGGCGAGCAACTCGTTACGGAGGTGGCGATGGCGAAGAACACGGCGGTCGCGGCCTGCGACCACGTCGTCGACCAGGCCGTGCAGCTGCACGGTGGCCTCGGGTATCTGCGCGACACCGAGGTCGAGCGCCATTACCGGGACGCTCGGATCATGGGTATCGGCGGCGGGACCACGGAGATCATGAACGAGATCATCGCGAAGCAGTTGGGGGTCTAGAGGCATGCCGATCCTGACCAGTGCGATCGACCCGCGCGGGAGCGTCTACCTGGACAACCGGGAGGCGATGCTGGAGCGGCTGACCGAGCTGGAGTCGGCGCTGCGGCAGTCGCGCGGCGGCGGGGGCGAGAAGTACGTGACCCGGCACCACGCCCGCGGCAAGCTGCTGCCCCGCGAGCGGATCGAGCTGCTGGTCGACCGCGACTCGCCGTTCCTGGAGATCTGCCCGGTCGCCGCGTGGGGCACCGACTACCCGGTCGGCGCGAGCGTCGTCGCCGGCATCGGCATCGTCGAGGGCACGCCGTGCGTGATCGTGGCGAACGACCCGACGGTCCGCGGCGGGGCGGTCAACCCGTTCTCGCTGAAGAAGACCCAGCGGGCCGGCCAGATCGCCCGCGAGAACCGGCTGCCGCTGATCAACCTGGTCGAGTCGGGCGGCGCGGACCTGCCGCAGCAGGCGGAGATCTTCATTCCCGGCGGGGCGGCGTTCCGCGACCTGACCCGGCTCTCGGCGGCGGGCATCCCGACCGTCGCGGTGGTCTTCGGCAACGCGACGGCCGGCGGCGCGTACGTGCCCGGCATGTCGGACTACACGATCTTCGTGCGGGACCGGGCGAAGGTGTTCCTCGCCGGCCCGCCGCTGGTGAAGATGGCCACCGGCGAGACCGTCGACGACGAGACGCTGGGCGGCGCGGCGATGCACGCCTCGAAGTCCGGGCTGGCGGACTACATCGCCGAGGACGAACGCGACGCGCTCCGGCTCGCAAGGGAATGTGTCCGAAATTTCGGAACAACGCTCGCGAGAACCTACGGCCCCGAGCCCAAGTTCGATGCCGACGACCTGCTGGGGATACCGAGCGCGGACCTCCGCGTGCCGTTCGACCCCCGCGAGATCCTGGCCAGAATCCTCGACGCCAGCGAGTTCGACGAGTTCAAGCCCGCCTACGGCCAGGCCCTGTGCACCGGCTGGGGCGCCGTCCACGGCCACCGCATCGGTATCCTCGCCAACGTCCGCGGCGTGCTGTTCTCCGCCGAGGCGCAGAAGGCCGCGCAGTTCATCCAGCTCGCCAACGCGGCCGGCACACCGCTGCTCTTCCTGCAGAACACGACCGGGTACATGGTCGGCAGCGAGTACGAGCAGGGCGGCATCATCAAGCACGGCGCGCTCATGATCAACGCGGTGGCGAACTCCAAGGTTCCGCACCTGACGATCAACATCGGCGCGTCGTACGGCGCCGGCAACTACGGCATGTGCGGCCGCGCCTTCGAGCCGCGCTTCCTCTTCACCTGGCCGAACGCCAAGTCGGCGGTCATGGGCCCGCAGCAGCTGGCCGGGGTGCTGTCCATCGTCGCCCGGCAGGCGGCGGAGGCGAAGGGCCACGCCTACGACGAGGAACAGGACCGCACCATGCGGTTCATGGTCGAGCACAAGGTCGAGCAGGAGTCGGCGGCGCTGTTCCTGTCCGGCCGCCTGTACGACGACGGCGTCATCGACCCCCGCGACACCCGCACCGTCCTGGGCATGTGCCTGGCGCTCGTCCGCTCAGGTGACCAGCACCCCCACTTCGGCGTCTTCCGCCTCTAAGCAAAGGACCAGCCGTGATTCGCAGGCTACTTGTCGCCAACCGCGGCGAGATCGCCAGGCGGGTGTTCGCCACCTGCCGGGCGATGGGCGTCGAGACGGTCGCCGTCTACTCCGACTCCGACGCCGACGCACCGCACGTCGCCGAGGCCGACTACGCCGTGCACCTGCCCGGCAACGCGCCGACCGCCACGTACCTGCGCGGCGACCTGCTCATCGCGGCGGCCCGCAAGTGCGGCGCCGACGCCGTGCACCCCGGCTACGGGTTCCTGTCGGAGAACGCCGACTTCGCGCGGGCCGTCATCGACGCCGGGCTCACCTGGGTCGGGCCGTCGCCGAAGGCGATCGCGCTGATGGGCTCGAAGATCGAGGCGAAGGCGCTGCTGGCCGACGTGGGCGTGCCGATGCTGCCGACCGCGCTCGAGCCCGAGCAGGTCGAGACGTTCCCGGTGCTGGTCAAGGCGTCCGCGGGCGGCGGCGGCCGGGGCATGCGCATCGTCCGGGACCGCGAGTCCCTCGCCGAGGCGGTCGCGGCCGCGCGGCGCGAGGCGGCGTCGGCGTTCGGCGACGGGACCGTGTTCTGCGAGCGGTACGTCGAACGCGCCCGCCACATCGAGGTCCAGATCATGGCCGATGCGCACGGCAACGTCGTGACGCTCGGCGAGCGGGAGTGCTCCATCCAGCGCCGCCACCAGAAGATCGTCGAGGAGACGCCGTCGCCGGCCGTGGACCCGCAGCTGCGGGACCGGCTCTGCCAGGCGGCGGTCGCGGCGGCCCGCGCGGTGTCCTACGTGGGCGCCGGCACGGTCGAGTTCCTCCTCGCGCCGTCCGGCGAGTTCTTCTTCCTGGAGATGAACACCCGCCTGCAGGTCGAGCACCCCGTCACCGAGTGCGTGGTCGGCGTCGACCTGGTGCGCCTGCAGCTCGTCGTCGCCGAGGGCGGCCCGCTGCCGTTCAACGGCCCGCCGCCGCTGCGCGGGCACGCGATCGAGGTCCGCCTGTACGCCGAGGACCCCGCCTACGCCTGGATGCCCTCGACCGGCACGCTGCACCGCTTCGAGGTGCCCGGCGTCGCGCACTCGTTCGCCCCGCTGCCCGCGCCGGGGCTGCGCCTGGACTCCGGGGTCGCGGACGGCTCCGTGGTCGGCGTGCACTACGACCCGATGCTCGCCAAGCTGATCGCCTGGGCGCCGACCCGCGCCGAGGCCGCCCGCATGCTGTCCAACGCGCTCGCGCGGGCCCGCTTCCACGGCGTCACCACCAACCGGGACCTGCTGGTGCGGGTGCTGCGGCACTCGGCGTTCCTGTCCGGCGGCACCGACACCGGGTTCCTGGACCGGCACCCCGAGGTGTTCGCGCCGCTGCTGTCGTCGGTGGACGCGGTGCGCCTGTCGTGCCTGGCGGCGGCGCTGTCCGGCGCCGCGAGGCGGGCCAAGACCGCCACGCTGCCAGGGCTGCCCTCCGGATGGCGCAACGTCCCCAGTGCGCTGCAGACGGTGGTGTACGAGGGTCCGACCGGCACGATCGAGGTCGGCTACCGGCTGGACCGCCTCAACGACCTGGCGGCCTGGGCGGTGCGCCGCGTCGACCCCGACGACGTGGGGCTGCCCGGTGCCGCGCTCGACCCGGCCGGCGCGCCGGACCACCCGCCCGTGGAGATCCTGTCGGCCACCGCCGAGCAGGTCGTGCTCGACGTCGCCGGGGTGCGCCTGCAGTTCGCGGTCGCCGCGGCCGGCCCGGTGTCCTACGTGGACAGCTCCGAAGGCTCGGTGACGCTGACCGAGCTCCCCCGCTACCCGCTGCCGATCGCCGAGCAGCCCGAAGGTTCCCTGGTCGCGCCGCTGCCCGGCGCGGTCGGCCGGGTCCTCGTCGTGCCCGGCCAGCGGGTCGCCGCCGGCGAGCTGCTGCTGACCGTCGAGGCGATGAAGCTCGAACACCCCGTCCACGCCCCCACCGACGGGGTCATCAGCGACCTTCGGGTCGCGGCCGGCTCGCAGGTCGAGTCGGGAGCGCTGCTGGCGGTGCTCACCCCGGCGTAGTTCACCTTTCTGATTGGAGCCCACCCCTCATGGACTTCGACTACACATCCGAACAGCAGGATCTCCGCGACGCGGTGGCGAAGCTCGGCAAGCGCTACGGGCACGGGTACTTCGTGCGCAAGGCGAAGGCCGGCGAGCACTCCGACGAGCTGTGGGACGAGGCGGCCAAGCTCGGCTACCTCGGCGTCAGCGTGCCCGAGGAGTTCGGCGGTGGCGGCGGCGGCATCACCGAGCTCGCGATCGTCTGCGAGGAGCTGGCCGCGGCCGGCGCGCCGCTGCTGCTGCTCGTGGTCTCGCCCGCCATCGCGGCCACGATCGTCGCCCGGCACGGGACGCAGGCGCAGCGGGAGCGCTGGCTGCCCGGCTTCGCCGACGGCACCCGCAAGGTCTGCTTCGCCATCACCGAGCCCGACGCCGGCTCCAACTTCCACAAGCTGTCCACTGTGGCCCGCCGCGACGGCGACGACTACGTGATCACCGGCCGCAAGGTGTACATCTCCGGCTTCGACGAGTGCTCGCAGGTCGTGGTGGTGGCCCGGATGGCCGACGAGCGCACCGGCAAGCTGAAGCCGGCGCTGTTCCTGGTGCCCACCGACACCCCCGGGCTGACCGCGTCCAAGCTGGACATGGAGATCGTGTCGCCGGAGAACCAGTTCCTGCTCTTCTTCGACGAGGTACGGGTCCCGGCCGGCACCCTGATCGGCGAGGACCCGGAGGCGGGGCTGCCGGCGCTGTTCTCCGGTCTGAACCCGGAGCGGATCACGGTCGCGGCGATGGCGTGCGGGACCGCCCGGTATGCGCTCGGGCGGGCCTCCACGTACACCGCCAGCCGCTCGATCTGGGGGCGGACGATCGGCAGCCATCAGGGCGTCGCGCACCCGATGGCGCACGCGCACATCCAGGTCGAGCTGGCCCGGCTGATGGTGGCCAAGGCCGCCGCGCTGTATGACGCCGGGCGTGACCTGGAGGCGGGCGTCAACGCGAACATGGCGAAGTACGCGTCGGCGGAGGCCTCGGCGCTCGCCGTGGACACCGCGATCCAGGCGCACGGCGGCAACGGCATGACCACCGAATACGGCGTCGCGACGCTGCTGGGCGCCACCCGGGCAGGGCGGATCGCGCCGGTCTCCCGCGAGATGATCCTCAACTTCGTCGCCCAGCACCTGCTGGGTCAGGAGAAGTCCTACTGACCTACGGACGCTTCAGCTGCGGGCCGGTGAACGCGTTCGGCGGGTTGCCGGCCAGGCAGCGGAACGTCGTCGGGCCCGCCCGCTGCTCGTCCAGGCCGGGCAGCAGCACGTCGATCGACCAGCTGACCGCCGGCAGGTACACCAGCAGCAGCGTCTTCTTGCTACACACCTCGCCGACCACGGCGCTGTCCCTGGCGGCCTTCACCTGGGTGCCCTTGGCGAGGTCGCCGGAGGCGAACACCTCCCAGACGTGCGACCCGCCGCAGTCGGCCGGCTGCTTGCCGGCGTCGAAGCACTCGAGGGTCTGCGAGCAGCGGGCCGCCTTCGGGGCGCCCGGCGGGCAGGCCGTGCCCTTCTCTGTCGTCGGGGCGGCGCTCGGGCTGTTCGCCGGGGTCGGGCTGGGGGTCACGGCGGGCCCGGCGCTGAGGTTGTAGGCGATGCCGGCGCCGGCCAGGGCCACCACGAGGAGCAGGACTGCGGCGGCGATCATGATGAACCGGCGGGCGCCCGGCGGCGGGGTCGGCGTGTCCAGCACGACGCCACCCTCGGGCGGGTCGACGGGCGGGGGGCCGCCGGCCAGCCACGCCGCCTGCTGGACCGTCTGCTCCTGGTCGCCGCCGCCCATGAACGGGGAGGCGAGGATGCGGTCCGGCTTCGCCGGCGCGGGCTCCGCCTTCGACGTGAAGACCGGCTCGACCGGCGGCGAGCCGAGCGGGGGCACGACCACCGGTCGGACGGGCTCCAGGCGCAGGCCGATCAGCAGGTCGCGGAGCTCGATCGCGGACGGGCGGGTGGTCTCGTCGTTGGCCATGCCGGCGCGCAGCACCGCCATCAGGCTCTCGGGGCAGCCGGGCAGGTCGGGGATCTGCTCGTTGAACATGTCGACCAGCGACAGCAGGCTCGGCGCCTGGTCGTCACGCCAGCGCGGCGGGCGGCCCCGCATCAGCGCATACAGGGTGGCGCACAGCGCATACACGTCGGCGGAACCCGCCGGCGGCGACTGCCGGAACGTCTCCGGCGGCGCGTATGCCGGGGTGAGCGTGTCGAGCGTCATCGACTCGTCGCGCCACTCGGCGAGGATGGCCAGCCCGAAGTCGGCGAGCGCCGGCTCACCGAACCGGCTGAACAGGATGTTGGCCGGCTTGACGTCGCGGTGCAGCACCCCGAGCGCGTGCGCGTCGGCGAGCGCGTCGGCGATCTTGAACCCGACGTCGCGCGCCTCGGACGGGCTGAGCGGCGAGTCCTTCATCCGCTCGGCGTAGGAGCCGTCGCACAGCTCCATGATCAGATACGGGTGGCCGAGGTCGGTCACGCCGGCGTCGAACAGGTCGACCACGTGCGGGTGGCTGGACATCCGCCCGGCGGCGCGGGCCTCGCGCAGGAAGCGGCGGCGGTCGCGCTCGGTCTCCAGCGTGCGATGCTCCACCTTGACGGCGACCTCGCGGCCGACCGATTCCTGGGTCGCCCGGTAGACGGTCGCGTAGCCGCCGCGCGCGAAGACGGTCAACCCGGTCATACCGGGCACCGTGGGCAGGGGTGCGGCTGCGGTCACGGCTAGAACGGTACGACAGCCTCCGGACATTCGCCGTCACGCATCGGCCACAACGTGTCCTCAGGAGGTGGCGAGGGCGGCGGTCACGACCGCGGCCTCGTCGCACTGGCCGTTGGCCTCCAGGGTATCGGCGAGGACGCGGGCGGCGTAGACGCGGCTGCGGACGTCCTCGCCGGGCAGGGTCTGCGCCTGGCGGGCCCAGTCGAGGGCCTCGACCTGGCGGCCGGCGGCGAGCAGCGCACCGGCGTAGGCCGCGACCGCGTGCCGGCGGGAGAACATCACCGACGGTCCCGGGCGCTCGGCGGCCACGCAGCCGAGCACCTCCAGGGCCGCCTCCAGGTCGCCCTGCGCCTGGCGGGCCAGGCCGAAGAGGACCCGGGGCGCGACCTTCGCCGCTTCCAGCACGTCATGGGTCTCGACGACCTGGAGCACGGCCCTGGCGTCGTCCTCGGCGGCCGCGGCGTCACCGCGGTCGAGGCTGACGAAGCCGCGCATCGTCCGCGACATGCCGATGAGCAGCGGGTGGCCGGTCCTTTCGCCGTACTCGGTGGCGTCGGTGAGCAGGTCGTAGGCGTGCGCGGGCTCGGCGAGCTCGCGGGCGACCACGCCCCGCACGACGAGGGCGAGCCCGCGGCCCCAGTCGTCGCCGGCGGCGGCGAAGTCGCGGTAGGCCCGGCGCGCCTCCCGGTCGGCGTCGGCCAGGTCGCCGCTCTCCGCGGCCGCGAACGCCTCGACCGCGCGCAGCGTGCCGACGGCCCAGGCGTCGCCGACCCGCTCGCCGAACGGCAGGAACGCCTTCGCGAGGCGCCTGGCCTCGCCGAGCCGGCCGGCGAGCAGCCGCACGAAGGCGGTGGTGCCGCGCAGCCAGGCCCGGCCGACGGGGTCGCCGAGCTCGGCGAAGCGGCGGGCGGCCCGGCCGAGCGCCGCGTCCGCGCCGGCGAAGTCGCCACGGGTGGTGGTGACCCAGGCCAGGTGCTGCAGGGACCAGGCCTGCGCGCGGCGGTCGCCGGAGCTGACCGCGATCTGGAAGGACTCGGCGAAGCGCCCGCCGGCCTCGGCGAGGCGGCCCTCGAGGAAGTCGGCCATGCCCAGCCGGCGCATGGCGTCGCCGCGCTCGTACGTGAGGCGGGCCTCGGTCGCGGCGTCCAGGGCGTCGCTCAGCGTCTGGTAGCTGCGGCGCTGGTCGCCGGTGGCCCGGTAGGCGCGGCCGGCGACGAGGAGGGCGCCCACCCGGACGGCCGGGTCGTCGGGCCCGTTCAAAGTGATCTTCTCGGCGCTGGCGAGGGCCTCGGGCACCCGGCCGAGCTGCAGCAGCGCCCGGGCGTGCACGAGCCGGTCGCCGGCCGGCACGACACCGCCGCCGAGCGCGGCGGCCCGGTCGGCGGCCTGCGCGGCCTGGGCGGGCTCGCCGGTGGCGAGGGCCTCGCGGGCGGCCCGGCCGAGTGCCTGCACGCCGAGCGGCGCGGCGGAGCGAGCGAGGGAGTCGGGGCGCAGCCCGACGACGTCGGCGAGGCGGGAGGCGCGCTCGGCGTGCTCGGCGATGAACGCGTCGGCGGCGCCGGTGGTCATGTTGATGCCGGTGACGGTGCCGGCGCTGTTGCCGCCGCCGTGGTGGGCGGCGACCGACGCGGCCGCCCAGCGGGACAGGGCGGCGTGCCGCTCGGCGAGGTCGGCCTTGCCGATGCCGGCGTAGGCGGCCTCGCGCAGCAGCGGCGTGGCGAACGCGTAGCCGCCGCGGGCGCGCCGCAGCATGCGCCGCTGGAGCAGCTCCTCGACGGCGCGCTCCAGCTCGACGGCGGCGACGACGGCGGGCCGGGCCGGCTGGCCGGGCGGGTTGAAGCGCAGCGCCTCCAGTGCCCGGCTGGGCACGGTGTCGCCGATGACGGCCGCGTCGCGCAGCACGGCGCGGGTGTCGGCTGGCAGCGCGTCGATACGGGCGGCGAGGACCGCGGCCAGGTCGCGCGACAGCAGCCGGCCGCCCAAGGAGCCGGGGGTGAGCCGCCAGCCGACGGGGTCGCTGCCGGGCACGGTGCTCAGCGCACCTCGCTCCTGCAGCAGCGTGACCAGCTCGGCAAGGTAGAACGGGTTGCCCTGCGCGGTCGCGAGGAGCCGGTCCTCGTCGGGCGCGGCGAGCCGCCCGCCACCGAGATACGCGCTGAGCAGCCGGGCCGCGTCGGCGCCCCGCAGCGGCGGGATCGGCACCAGCTCGGCGTCGGGGACGCGGGTCAGGACGCCGGCGGAGCGGACCAGCTCGGGCCGGCCGAGCAGCACGATCAGGACCGGGCCGGTGATCCGCTCGACGGCGGCGACGAGCGCGTCGACGGTGTCGGCGGTCGCGTCGTGCAGGTCGTCGACGATGACCACGAGCGGCGTCTCGGCGGCCATCCCGGACAGCAGCTCGGCGACCGCGTTGGGCACTGCGTGCAGGTCGAGCTCGTCGGGCTTGGCACCGGGCGCGACCCAGGACGCCTCGGCGGACGAGTCTGAGTAGCCGATCAGGCTCAGCAGCAGGTCGGTGGCGAAGCGCGGCGGCTCGGGACGGCCACGGGCGGCGCGGGCCAGCCGCTGGGCGAGGCGGCGCAGCCGCTCCTCGACCGCCTCGCGGGTGAGGTTCGTCGCGTCCGGCGGCAGGCCGATCGCGGCGCGGACCAGGTCGGCGAGGGGCGCGAGCCGGCGGCGCTCGCCGAACGCGGCGCAGTGCACCGACAGCACACGGGCGCCGCCGCCGGGGGCGAAGCCGACGCTGGGCGTGTAGCCGGCACCGCCGAGGTAGCCGGCCGCGAAGCGCTCGATCTCGCCGGCGAGCCGGGACTTGCCCAGCCCGGCCTCGCCGGTGAAGACCAGGACGCGGGTCTCCTGCCGGTCGGCGATCTCGGCGAGGCGGCCGGAGACGCGGGCGAGCTCGGCCTCCCGGCCGACGAACGGTGCCTCGTCGCCGAGGCCGGAGCGGGTGCCGGGCGCGTCGAGCAGGCCGAGCAGCTCGAACGCCTCGACCGGCTCCCGTTTGCCCTTCAGGCGCAGCGGCCGCAGCGCGCGCCACGAGGCGAGCCGCCGGGTGGTCGCGGAGGTGCGGTCGCCCGCGTAGACGGCACCGATCGCGGCGGCGTCGGCGAGTCGCGCCGCCGTGTTCACGGTGTCGCCGATCACGGTGTATTCGATGCCCGCCTGCACCCCCGCGACGACGGTGCCCGTGTTGAGGCCGATGCGCAGCCCGAGGGGTGCGCCGCCGCCGCGCTCGTCGTCGAGGACCCGGCGGACCGCCCGCTGCATGGACAGCGCGGCGCGCACGGCCCGCTCGGCGTCGTCCTCGTGCGCGACGGGGGCCCCGAAGACGGCCATGATCCCGTCGCCGGTGAGCTTGTCGACGTGCCCGCCGAAGGTCTTGACCGCGCCGGCGAGGGCGGCGAGGACCCGGTCGGTGACGGCGCCGACCCGCTCGGGGTCGAGGTCCTCCGACCAGGCGGTGAAGTCCGACAGGTCGCCGAAGAGCACTGTCACGATCCGCCGCTCGGCGGCGGGGAGGGTGGCGGCGGCCGGCAGCGCCGAGCCGCAATGGTGGCAGAACCGCGCACCTGGAACGGCCACGGTCCCGCACACCGAACACGTCACGTTGCGTCCAACCCTAAGTGGGGTGGATGTGATTCCCGACTCAGGTAGGCAAGTTGTGCGCGCACCGACCACTCGGCGGCTTCCCAGAGGTTGCGGTCCACATCGGCGTACACGCGGGCGACGACCTCGGCCGGCTCGGTGGCGCCCGCGGCCAGGGCCTCGCGGACCTGCGCGAGGCGCGCCTCGCGGTGCTGTCGGTAGAAGCGGGCGGCGACGGCGGTGTCGGTGAGCGCCGGGCCGTGCCCGGGCAGGGCCGGCACCCCCTCGAAGGTGGCGAGGCGACCCAGGCTGCTCAGATAGTCGCCCAGGTCGCCGTCGGGCCAGGCCACGATCGTGGTGCCGCGGCCGAGGATCGTGTCGCCGGTCAGCAGGACCCGCTGCTCGCCGTGCCGCGCGGCGAAGCAGACGGAGTCGGCGGTGTGCCCGGGCGTGACGACGGGTTCGACCAGGACCCCGTCCACGTCCAGCGTCGCGTGTACCGGTGGCTGATGCACCGGCGCGCCGGTGAGCTCGGCGAGGCGCGGCACACCTTCCGTGTGGTCGATATGACTGTGCGTCAGGATGATGGCCGCGACCGGGGCGTGCCCGGCGACCGCGCGCAGGTGGCCTTCGTCCAGCGGGCCCGGGTCGACGACGACGACGCCGCCACCCGGCGCCCGCAGGAGCCAGGTGTTGGTGCCGTCGAGCGTCATCGGTCCCGGGTTGGGCGCGCGGACGAGCGTCACCCAGTCGGGCAACGTCGTGAGGACCTCGGCGGTCGGGGCGGTGACGTGGCTTACCACGAAGTGATCGTACGGCGGGCCGGATCGCTCGACACGTCACCCGACCGGCCATGGAACCCGCGCTGGAACCCGCGCTGTCCGCACCGGCCGGGCGACCGCACCGTGCCTTATGCGACCTCGACGATCGCTTCGACCTCGACGGGGGTGTTGAGCGGCAGGGCGGAGACGCCGACGGCGCTGCGGGCGTGCCTGCCCGCCTCGCCGAAGAGCTCGCCGAAGAGCTCGCTGGCGCCGTTGACGACGCCCGGCTGGCCGGTGAAGCCCGGTGCCGACGCGACGAACCCGACGATCTTGACCACCCGCACGACCTTGTCGAGCCCGACCAGGGCGTGCACGGCGGCGAGCACGTTGATCCCGGCCTGGCGGGCGAGGCCCTTGGCCTGCTCCGGGGTCACGTCGCCGCCGACCAGGCCGGTGGCGGCGAGCTTGCCGTCGACCATCGGCAGCTGGCCCGAGACGTAGACGTAGTTGCCGGTCCGCAGGGCCGGCACGTAGGCGGCCACCGGCGGCACGACCGGCGGGATCGTCAGCCCCAGCTCCTCCAGCCTGGCGAACACCTCACTGCCCACGTCAGGCCGCCTTCGGCCGCTTGAAGTAGGCCACGAGGTTCTCCGGGTTGAGGCCGGGCACGATCGCCACGAGCTCCCAGCCGTCCTCGCCGAAGTTGTCCAGGATCAGTTTCGTGTTGTGGACCAGCAGCGGCGCGGTCAGGTACTCCCATTTCTGCATGACGCGAGACTATCGGTCGTCCGGTGCGCACCGACCGGATCGGGCCCCCCAAGGCAAGCGCGCGGCGGCTACCCTAAGGGCCGCGCCGCACGGGTCCCGGGAGCCGGACCGCCGGCGGACCGGCCGTCGCACACGAGGTGGAGATATGACGCAACCGCCCCAGTACCCTGGGCAGCCCGAATATCAGGGCCAGCCAGGCGACCCTTACGCCGCGCCGGGACAGGCACCGCAGACTCCTCCGGGACAGGGCTGGCCGCCCGCGCCGGCACCGCAGGACCCGTTCGCACCGCCCACCTCGGCCCCGCCGACGTCCGCTCCTCCGATGTCCGGCCAGCCGTATGCGGTGCCGATCCAGCCGCCGTTCCCTCAGGCGAGCTACCCGCCTCAGCAGCCCGACCCGGCGCAGTACGGGCAGCAGCCCCCGCAGTACGGGCAGCCGGACCCCTCGCAGTATCCGCAGCAGGGCTTCCCGCAGCAGCCGCAGCAGTATCCGCCGACGGGCGCCTTCCCGACCGGTCCGCAGCCGACCGGGCAGTTCCCGACCGGCCCGCTGCAGCAGCAGCCGACCAGCGGCTTCCCCGGCCAGCCCACGAGCGGGTTCCCGGGCCAGCCGACGAGCGGGTTCCCCGGCCAGCCGACCTCCGGGTTCCCGGCCGACCCGTATGCGGGTGGCTACCAGCCCGGCTATCAGCAGCCCCAGCAGCCGCCGAAGAAGCGCGGCCTGATGATCACCCTGATCGTCCTCGCGGTGGCGCTGGTCCTGTGCGGTGGCGGCGGCGCGGCGGCGTATTTCGTCAGCAAGGGCAACCAGGGCAAGGGCCAGGCGAGCGCGGTCGACGCGGTCAACGGGTTCCTCAAGGCCGTCTACAAGGACAAGAGCACCACCGACGCGCTCAAGTACGTGTGCGCGTCGTCGCGGGACAAGAACAAGCTCGCCGCCCGGGTCGACGAGATCAAGAAGTACGACGCCGGCCTCAGCAGCCCGACGTACACCTGGCCCGCGCCGACGGTGGAGAAGCAGGACACCTCCGCGGCGACGCTGAACGTCGCGATCAAGGTCGCCACGAGTGACGAGAAGGTCGCGGAGACGAAGTACAAGTTCCTCGCGACGAACGACAACGGCTGGTGGGTGTGCGAGATCACTGCCGGGTAGTCATGGACGGCGCCCTGTAGCGTCGAGGAGTGACAACGCGCGAGTCTCAGGACGGGCGGGGCAGCCGAGCGGGAAACATGGGCTGGCCCGCCCGTCTTCATGTCGTAACCGGCAAGGGCGGCACCGGCAAGACCACGGTCGCCGGCGCCCTGGCCCTGGCGCTCGCCCGGGACGGCAGGCGCACGCTGCTCATCGAGGTCGAGGCGCGGCAGGGCATCGCGCAGCTCTTCGACCGCGACCCGCTGCCGTATCAGGAGCTGCGGATCGCCGCGGCGAGCGGTGGCGGCGAGGTCCGCGCGCTGGCCGTCGACGCCGAAGAGGCGCTCCTGGAATACCTGGAGATGTTCTACCGGCTGGGCGTGGCCGGCCGGGCGCTGCGCAAGGTCGGCGCTGTCGACTTCGCCACGACCGTCGCGCCCGGCCTGCGTGACGTCCTGCTGACCGGCAAGATCAAGGAGGCGGTGACGCGCACCGTCGACGGCCGCCGGGTCTATGACGCGGTCGTGCTCGACGCGCCGCCGACCGGCCGGATCGGCCGCTTCCTCAATGTGACCGCCGAGACGGCCCGCCTGGCGAAGGTCGGGCCGATCAAGACGCAGAGCGAGGGCGTCGCGGCGATCCTGCGCTCGCCGATGACCGCGGTGCACGTGGTCACCCTCCTGGAGGAGATGCCGGTCCAGGAGACCGCCGACTCGATCGACGATCTCACCAGGCTCGGCATCCCGATCGGCACGGTGATCGTCAACGCGACCCGGCCGCCGGTGCTCGCCGGGGCGAAGGTGACCCAGGCGGACCTGCGCCGGGGGCTGACCGCGGCGGGGATCACCGCCGACAAGGAGACCCTCGCGGGGCTGGCCGGCGAGGCGAAGGCATATCAGACCAGGGTCGCCGCGGAGGCGTCGCTGCGCGCCGACCTGCAAGGACTCGGCCGGCCGGTGGTGGAGCTGCCGGTGCTGCCCGGCGGCGTCACGCCCGACGCGCTGGAGTCACTCGGTGATCTCTTGCTCACCTCGGCCGGCCCGAGCACCTAGCGGATACGCTCGCTAGGTGGGGACTCCCAAGCTCGACGTCGACGCGATCCTCGCCGACCCGGCGATCCGCATCGTCGTCTGCTGCGGCTCCGGCGGGGTCGGCAAGACCACGACCGCGGCGGCCCTCGCGGTGCGAGCCGCCGAGCGGCACAACAGGCGCACGGTGGTGCTCACCATCGACCCGGCCCGCCGGCTGGCGCAGGCGCTGGGCCTGACCGAGCTGGACAACACGCCACGGCTGGTCAAGGGACTGCAGCCGGACTCGGCCGAGCTGCAGGCCATGATGCTGGACATGAAGCGCACCTTCGACGAGGTCGTGCTGGAGCACACCGACCCGAAGCGCGCCGAGGAGATCTTCGCCAACCCCTTCTACCAGGCCATGAGCTCGACGTTCTCCGGCACGCAGGAATACATGGCGATGGAGAAGCTGGGCCAGCTGCGGGCCCGCGACGAGTGGGACCTGATCGTGGTCGACACGCCGCCGTCGCGCTCCGCGCTGGACTTCCTGGACGCGCCGGCCCGGCTGTCCCGCTTCCTCGACGGCAAGATGCTGCGGCTGCTGCTCGCCCCGGCCCGCGCCGGTGGGCGCAGCGTGTTCAACCTGGTGTCGGCGTCGTTCGGCCTCTTCAGCCGCACCGTGACGAAGATCCTCGGGGCGCAGCTGCTGACCGACCTGTCGGGGTTCGTCGGCGCGCTGGACTCGATGTTCGGCGGCTTCCGGGAGCGGGCCGAGCAGACCTACCGGGTGCTCCAGGCGCCCGAGACGGCGTTCCTGGTGGTGGCGGCCCCGGAGCCGGACGCGGTCCGGGAGGCCGTGTATTTCGCCGGGCGGCTCGCCGCCGATCGGATGCCCCTGGCGGGACTGGTGCTCAATCGGGTGGTTTCGGTGCCCGCCGCCCTTCCGGCCGACGAGGCCCGCGCTGCCGCTGAGCGGCTCGACGAGGTCGGCGGCCACTCCGCGACGGCGGAGGTGCTGCGGGTACACGCGGAACTCGCGGACCAACGGGATCGGCAGGCGGCAGTGTCCGGCCGCTTCCTGCGCGCCCACCCCGGGGTGCCGGTCGTGAAGATCCCGGCGCAGCCCGCCGACGTCCATGACCTCGACGGGCTGCGTGCGATCGGAAATTCGTTCTGACGCGGTTGCCTCAGCCGGTCGGAACGAGCTCCTTGGTGGGTTCCTTCTCGTTACGATCCATGGCGGCCTCGAACATCTTGCGCCAGCTGGGCACCTGCGGGTGACGGCGCAGCAACGCACGGCGCTCGCGCTCGGTCATGCCGCCCCAGACTCCGAACTCGATCCGGTTGTCGAGGGCGTCTGCCAGACACTCGTACCGCACGGGGCAGCTCCGGCAGATCCGCTTCGCCACGTTCTGCTCGGCACCCTGGACGAACAAAGCGTCCGGGTCGCCATTGCGACACGCGGCGATGCTGGGCCAGTCGACGACCATGCTCATATTTCCTCTTCCCCCCTTGGACTCCCCCCGGGTCCATCCGCCGTGCTTGCCCCAGCGAATAGCACCCAAACCATGTCCCCCCATGGCTTTTGGATGCAGTTCGCCGGGCTACCCGGCGTGACAGGAGGGTCCCCGGCCACGGGAACCCCGAGAGGAGCTTTCCGGAACATCATGCTCTGTAGTCGTCCAGTTACGCAACGTTGTTGCACCAGGTTAACCGCCACTTTGGCGATCCACCAAAGGGTGGAGCGTGCTACCGCCGCGTCACGACCGGGTGTGATTTGCCCAAAATGCCTGCACCCCCGTGATCCGTGTATCAGACTCGGCTACGGGTCAACCTCACGCCCGGTGTCACGCGTCTAGGACAACGAGGCCGCCAGCATCTGGACGCGGCCTCATGACGCCGTCCCGTAGTCTGAGGAAGTGACCTGGATGCGCAAACGCGAACACGGCCTGCTGCCCAACGCAGCATCGCTCCTGCTGTGTGGGCTGCTCGCGGGCTTGGTGGTCGCTGCGGCCGCATTCCCCGCGGTCGCGATGTCGGGCCTCGCCGCGAAGGCCGGCGCCGACACATTTGAGAACCTGCCGACGGACATCGATGTGCTCCCGTCGCCGCAGATCAGTTATGTCTACGCATCCGACGGCAAGACGCTGCTGGCGATGATGTACGACGAGAACCGGCGTGACGTCCCCCTGACCGACGTGGCCGAGGTCATGCGTCAGGCGATCGTGGCCGCCGAGGACAACCGCTTCTACAAGCACGCCGGTGTCGACGTGAAGGGTGTGGCGCGCGCGTTCGTCGCCAACCAGAACGCGGGCGGCAGCACCGAGCAGGGCGCCTCGACCCTCACGATGCAGTATGTGCGGCAGGCGATCTCCTACTCGGCCAAGACGCCGCAGGACGTCGTGGACGCCACCGACAAGACCCCGACGCGCAAGCTGCGCGAGATGAAGTACGCGATCGACCTGGAGAAGAAGCTCAACAAGGACCAGATCCTGGAGCGGTATCTCAACATCGCGGCGTACGGGCACGGCTCCTACGGCATCTTCGCCGCCGCGCACGTCTACTTCGAGAAGGACCCGAAGGACCTGACGCTGGCCGAGGCGGCACTCATCGCCGGCCTGGTCAAGGCGCCCGGCACGAGCGACCCGGCGACCGCCGAGGGCCTGCCCCGCGCCCTGGACCGGCAGAAGTACGTGCTGAACCAGATGGTCTCGATGGGCTACATCAACCAGCAGCAGGCCGAAGAGGCCGGCAAGGCGGAGCTGAAGATCGTCGGCAAGCGCACGCCGGAGGGCTGCGAGTCCGTGCAGCAACCCGCACTGGGCGCCGGCTTCTACTGCGACTACCTGCGCCGCTGGTGGCTGGACCAGAAGACCTTCGGCGAGGACCAGTACCAGCGCGCCAACCGGCTGCGCGCCGGCGGCTACACGGTCATCTCCGCCCTCGACATCAACACCCAGACGGCGGCCGCCAAGTACGCGGTCGACCAACCGAACGTCGGCAAGAACGAGAAGATCAGGCTCGGCAACCAGAACGCGATCATGCTGGCCGCGGTGGAGCCGGGCACGGGCCGGGTCACCGCGATCGCGACCAACCGCACGTTCAGCAACGACAACAGCAAGAACCAGCCCAACACCAACCCCGACAAGAAGGGGCAGAAGGGCAACTACCCCAACACCACGGTGCCGATCATCACCGGCGACAAGGACATCCCCGGCTACCAGGCCGGCTCGACGTTCAAGATGTTCACCGCGGTGGCGGCGCTGGAGTCGGGCCTGCCCCTGGCGACGACGATCAACACCGAGAAGCAGTTCCAGTCGACCTTCAGGATCAACCCGAGCAGCCCGGCGGCCTGCAACGGCCCCTGGTACTGCCCGAAGAACGCCGGCGGCCAGTCCGGTCCGTACAACATGTGGACCGCGTTCGGCAGCTCCATCAACACGTACTTCGTGCCGCTGGAGCAGCAGGTCGGCGCCGACAAGGTCGTCGACGTCGCGAAGCGCCTGGGCATCCAGTTCAACGCCAAGGAAGACGCCGACTACGCCTCCTATCCGGCCTCGAAGCAGTGGGGGGCCTTCACCCTCGGCGTCAGCGCCACCACGCCGCTGCAGCTGGCCAACGCCTACGGCACGCTCGCGGCGGACGGCCTGTACTGCGAGCCGACCCCGATCCTCGAGGTCCGTGACAACAGCGGCAAGAAGGTCGAAGGGCTCGACCCGAAGTGCAAGCAGGTCGTCGACAAGGAGGTCGCCCGCGCGGCCGTCGACATGGCCCGCTGCCCGGTCGGCGACCAGTCCGCCACCGGCAAGTGCGGCGGCGCCACCGCGGGCTACGCCCGCAAGTACGTCGGCCGCCCGGTCGCCGGCAAGTCCGGCACGACCGACTCGGAGAAGAGCGCCACGTTCGTCGCGATGACCAAGCAGCTCGCGGTCGGCGGCTTCCTCACCGACCCCGACTGGCCCGAGACGAACAAGGACATGAAGCACCCCCAGATCAACTACGCGACCCTGGGCACGCTCAAGGACGGCCTCACCGGCAAGCCGGTGGTCCAGTTCACGGCCCCGACCAAGGACAGGTCCATGGGCAAACTGGTGGAGATCCCCTCCGTCAAGTGCGCCCCGGTCGACCAGGCCCGCAGCCGCATCACCCGCGCCGGCTTCACCGTCACGGTCTCCAGCGCGCAGGTCGCCTCGACCTGCCCGGCGGGCACGGTCGCCCGCACCGAACCGGGCGGCGCCACGGTCAAGGGCGGCCAGGTCTCCCTGGTCATCAGCAAGGGGCCGGGCAACCCCGCCCCGCCGTACCTGGGCACCGTCCCCGGCACCGGCAACGGCATCCGCGACGACACGAACTGCCCGCTCCCCTGGGTCTGCTGACCCACCCCAGCACCACAAAGTGAAGCGGCTGCCCCGGGGCGGCCGTTTCACTTTTTTACCCACGACAACCCGGTGGATCGGTGTTGTCCTGACCCCAGCGATCCACCGGGTTGTCGACACAATCCCCGCAGCGGTGCCGGACGCTGGACCGCAGCGCCGTCGACCCGCCCGGCCGGATACGCCTCGCGGCAGGCCGGACGCGCTGACCACACGCCGCCAGGCGTTGCACCACTGCGGCGTCCCCGGAACACGGCAACCAGACCGCCCGCCGCGCCGCCAAGAGCAGCAACGGCGGACGGCCCACGACCGGAGACGCAACGTCGCGGAACGTCGCTGCAACCGATACGGCCCTGGCACCCGCTACGCCGAACGCGCCACGATCCACCACGCCGCCCAGGCCCTCATTGCCGCGATCACGCGGCCTCCATAACCCGCGAGCCGCGCGGAGCGCGGGGCAGGACACAGCCCGAGCAACGCCCGCCCAGGCGAGGGATGCCGGTGTCCTCGACGTAGCCGGCGACGGCGAACGCCTCCGAGCTGCGCACGCCCGAGCAGCGCACGCCCGAGCAGCGCACGCCCGAGCAGCGCACGCCCGAGCAGCGCACGCGGCGGGTCGGTCAGCCCTTGGCGAGCTGGGCGCGGACCTCGGCCGCGACCCGGCCGCCCTCGGCCCTGCCGGCGACGGCGCCCTGGGCGGCCTTCATCGCCTGGCCCATGCTGGCCATCCCGCTCAGCCCCGCACCCGCGAGCGCGTCGCGGACGATGCCGGCGAGGTCCTCGTCGGAGAGCTGAGCGGGCAGGTAGCCCGCGAGCACCTCCTCCTCGGCCCGCTCCTTCGCTGCCTGCGCCTCGCGGCCGGCGTCGGCGAAGGCTTCGGCGGCCTCGCGGCGCTTCTTCGCCTCCTTGGTGAGCACCGAGAGGATCTCCTCGTCGGACAGCTCGCGGGCGGCCTTGCCGGCGACCTCGGCGTTGCGCACCGCGGTGATCGCCATCCGCAGGGTCGAGGTCACCAACTCGTCGCGGGCCTTCATGGCCACGCGCAAGTCGGACTCCAGACGCTCCTTCAACATGAAACGCAGTCTATCGGCGACCCCCGACACAAAATCCGTTGTAAAAGGCGGCTGTACGCTCAAAGGATGCGCTCGAAGACTGTCCGGCGACTCGCCGTCGGTGCCGTTGCGGCCGGTGCCGCCACATTTGCCTATGCCTCGCTGGTCGAGCGCAACATGTTCACGCTGCGCAGGTTTGACGTGCCGGTGCTCGCTCCGGACGCGGAGCCGCTGCGGATTCTGCATCTCAGCGACTTCCACCTGACGCCGGGGCAGCATCGCAAGCAGCGCTGGATCGCGGAGCTGGCCGGCACCGACCCTGACCTCGTCGTGGTCACCGGCGACAACATGGCGCACGTCGACGCCGTTCCCGCTGTCGTGCGTGCGCTGACCCCCCTCCTGGACCGGCCGGGCGCCTTCGTCTTCGGCAGCAACGACTACCGCGGCCCGGTGCTGAAGAACCCGCTCGGCTATTTCGACCGTGACAAGCCGTATGTGCAGGGTGCCGTCCTGCCCACCGAGGAGCTGCGCGACGTGCTCACGGGCTCCGGCTGGGCCGACCTCAACAACGCCCGCACGACGATCAAGGCGGGCGGCCGCACCGTCGAGCTGATCGGCGTCGACGACCCGCACGTCGGCCGCGACGACTACGACAGCGTCGCCGGGTCCGCCTCGCCCGACGTCGACGTGCGCGTCGGCCTCACGCACTCCCCCGAGCCCCGGATCCTGGACCGGATGGCCGACGACGGCTTCGACCTGCTGCTGGCCGGTCACACCCACGGCGGCCAGGTCGCGCTGCCGTTCTTCGGGGCGCTGGTCACCAACTGCGGCCTCGACCGGCGGATGGCGAAGGGGCTGCACCGGTGGCCGTTCTCGTCCGCGTTCCTGCACGTGTCCGCCGGTCTCGGCACCCACCCGACGGCGCCGGTCCGGTTCGCCTGCCCGCCGGAGGCGTCGATCCTGACTCTCGTCCCGCGTTGACCTCCACGTCCGCCGCCGCCGCTGGTGTACCAGCGGTGCGCAAATGGCCGCGCAGGGCCGCCTACGCCGGCGTGGCGGGTGCCGCCGGTCTGGCCGTGCTGCTGCCGACCGGCACCGCGGGCGCCGGGTGGTTCCTCGCCGGCCAGGTCCTCAACGCGAATGCCGTGCGCGCGTGGCCGGTGCGCGTGCGGGCGTACGCCGGCAACCGCATCACGCTGACCCGCACCCCGGACACGTCGAGGTCGATGCCCCTGGCCTTCGTGTGGCCCGCCGGTCACGCGATCCTCGGGCCCGTCATCGGCACGGACCGCGCCAGCGTGACCCGGGAGATCACCAGCGTCACGCGTGGCACCCTGACGGGCGGGCTCAAGGGGTACACCACCGGCTATGTCTATGAGGGCGACCCCATGTCCGCCCGTGGGCTTCCTTTCGAGGAGGTGCAGGTCCCGGCCGAGCTCGGCGACTGTCCGGCGTGGCTGGTGCCACCGGCGAGCGGGCCGGCCGACGACACGTGGATCATCGCGGTCCACGGCCGGGGCGCCCCGCGCGGCGAGGCCCTGCGCATCCTGCCGACGCTCGCCGCGTCCGGTCACAGCACCCTCGTCGTCACCTACCGCAACGACCCCGAGGCGTTCCCCAGCCCGGACGCCCGCTTCCACCTCGGCCACACCGAGTGGCGTGACGTCCTGTCAGCGATCGACTACGCCCGCACCGCCGGTGCCCGCCAGGTCATCCTGTACGGCTGGTCCATGGGCGGCGCGGCGATCCTCAACCTGCTGCGCTCCTGGCGGCACGGCGGATTCGTGCGCGGGGTCGTCCTGGACTGTCCCGTCGTCGACTGGACCGCCACGCTGCGGATGAACGCCCGGCAGCTCAACGTGCCGCCCCTGTGGACCTGGACCGCCCTCAAACTGATCCAGCACCGCCTGGGCGTCCGGTCCACCGAGCTCGACTACAGCGACGTGCGCCTCGACGTCCCGACGCTGCTCTTCGTCGACCACGACGACCGCACCGTCGCCCCGCAGCCGACCGTCGCCCTTGCCGCGGCGTCTGCGTCGGTACGGCTCGTCGAGACCCGAGAAGCAGGTCACTGCCGCAGCTGGAACCTCGACCCCGCTGCCTACGAGACGAATGTGAGCACCTTCCTCAAGGCTCTCTGACGCCACAGGGGATGCCGAGTTGGAGCGCTGCCGGGTGTGGGCTACGATTACCCGGCACGCTCGGGGTATAGCGCAGCTTGGTAGCGCGCTTCGTTCGGGACGAAGAGGCCGTCGGTTCAAATCCGGCTACCCCGACAGCGTCCAGGGCCGGTCTTCCACACGGGAGACCGGCCCTGATTTTTGTCATACCTGGGTGGCATGCTGCGGGCATGACGAAAGCGGACCTTCGCCGGTATCTGCAGTCCGGCCGCGACACCTTGCTGTGGAAGCTGGACGGCCTGTCGGAGTATGACGTCCGCCGTCCCATGGTGCCGACGGGCACCAACCTGCTCGGCCTGGTCAAGCACGTGGCAAGCGTCGAGTCGGGCTATTTCGGCGCGACGTTCGGCCGGCCGTTCGAGGAGCCGGTGCCGTGGATCGACGAGGGCGCGGAGCCGAATGCCGACATGTGGGCCACGCCCGAGGAGACCCGGGAGCAGATCACCGACCTGTATCGCCGGGTCTGGGCCCACTCCGACGCGACGATCGAGGCCCTGCCGCTCGACGCCGTCGGCCACGTGCCGTGGTGGTCACCCGAGCACCGCGAGGTCACCCTGCACCGCATCCTGATCCACATGATCGCGGAAACCGACCGTCACGCGGGCCACGCCGACATCGTCCGCGAGCTCATCGACGGCGCAGCCGGCCTGCGCCGGCCCGACGACAACCTCCCACCGGCGGACAGCGCCTGGTGGAAGAGCCACTATGACCGCCTCGAGCAAGCGGCAAAGGAGGCCGGTTCCACACAAGGACGCTGAGCTGCACGGCGCCTGTGAGGGTTGCCGCCCGGCGCACCCCTTGTGGCACAGCTCGGGGTGCCGGGGCAGCGTTTCGTGGCCTCGCTGAGCCCGTCGGCGTGATGGCGCAGGCAGGGCACAGCCTTTGAGGAACACGACCGGTCGCGGCATGCGGTCATGGTGATGCGCTGGTGGTTACGGGGTCACAGGCGGCGAGCGGTGAGGGCGACCGTGGTCACCGCGGAGGCCGGCTGCGCGAAGGGCGTCCTGCACCGGCACTTCAAGGACTTCGACGACCTGCTCGTCGAGCTGGTCCACGACCACGCCGGCAGGGTGAAGACACGGGGCGAAAGCCTGAGAGCGGGCACGGGCACCGTCGCAGGCAACGTCACCACGGCGCTGGAAGCGCTGCTCACGTCGGTAGCCGTGAGCATCCTGCCGCTGATCACGTTCCGGGACGAGCTGCGCGCCAGGCTGCGGCAGACCTGGCCCACGGGTCTGCCGATCCTGACGGAGGCCGCGGCGCAGATCGCCGCCTACCTGGCCGCGGAGCGCGAGGTCGGCCGGATCGCCCCGGACACCGACGTCGACACTCTCGCCGCCGTCCTCATCGGCACAGGGCATCTCATGTACGCCGACCGCCGCGCCGACCCGCCGACGGCCGAAGCGGTGCACGCCACCATCGCCACCGCACTGGCGGGCACCGAGCGCAAGGGACCGGGGCCCAAGAGACCCGTGCCCGAGGAGGCCTGAAGAACGTCAGAAGATCTTGCCGGGGTTGAGGATGTTGTCCGGGTCGAGGGCGGCCTTGATGGAGCGGTGGGCCTTCAGGCCGGTGGGGCCGATCTCGCGGGCCAGCCAGTCGCGTTTGAGCAGGCCGACGCCGTGCTCGCCGGTGGAGGTGCCGCCGAGGGACAGGCCGAGGGCCATGATGGCGTCGAAGACCTTCTGGCCGCGGGCCAGGCTGGCGGGGTCGGAGCGGTCGATCACGATGATCGGGTGGAGGTTGCCGTCGCCGGCGTGGCCGACGGTGGCGACGACCACGCCGTGGGTGGCGGCGATGCCCTCGATGCCTTCGATGAGCTCGACGAGGCGGGTGCGGGGGACGGCGACGTCGTCGACCATGACGCCGCCGCCCGCCGGGTAGAGGCGCGCGGCGAACTGCTCCAGTGCGGGGTGGGCGAGGCGGCGGGCGGTCAGCAGGGCCTCGGCCTCGGCCGTGTCGGTAGCGACATGGATGTCGACCGCCTGGGCCTGGCGGCACAGCGCCTCGATCGCCGCGAGGTCGTCGGGTGCCCTGGAGCCGGAGTCGACGGCGGCCATGAGCAGGGCGGCGGCGGACGTGGGCAGGTCCATGGGGCGGTACGCCTCGATCGCGCCGAGGGCGACCCGGTCGATGACCTCCAGCATGCTGGGCTGGAGGCCGGAGGCGATCACGGAGGAGACGGCGGCGCCCGCGGCGGGCAGGGTGTCGAAGACGGCGACGAGGGTGAGCGAGGACGCCGGCGCCGGGCGGAGCTTGACCGTGACCTCGGTGATGACGCCGAGGGTGCCCTCGGAGCCGACGAAGAGGCTGGTCAGGTCGTAGCCGGCGACGCCCTTGGCGGTGCGGCGGCCGCAGTTGAGGACCTCGCCGCTGGCCAGGACGACCTCGAGGCCGATGACGTGGTCGCTGGTGACGCCGTACTTGACGCAGCACATGCCGCCGGCGTCGGTGGAGACGTTGCCGCCGATGGTGGACTGCTCCCAGGAGCCCGGGTCGGGCGGGTAGTAGAGGCCCTGGTCGGCCACGGCGCGGCGCAGCTGGGCGTTGACGACGCCGGGCTGGACGACGGCGACGCGGTTGGCGGCGTCGATGTCGATGATCTCGTTCATCGCGACGAGGGACAGCACGATCGCGCCGTCGATGGCGTTGGCGCCGCCGGCGAGGCCGGAGCGGGCGCCCTGCGGGATGACGGGGATGCGGTGGCGGGTCGCCGCGCGGAGGACGGCGGAGACCTGGCCCGTGGTTCTGGGACGCACGACGACCGCCGGGGTCCCGTAGGCGCACAGGTCGGCTTCGTCGTGCTCGTACGAACGCAGGAGGTCCGGGTCGGTAAGCACACCGCCCTCATGGGGCAGTGCGGCGCGAAGCTCGTGCAGCAGATCCATGTTTGGCAGGCTAGTGGTCGTGCTCTACATCGACACGCCGCGGTGGCCCGCGCACGGCCGCCTCTGGGCCCATCTGATCAGTGACGTCTCGGTGGCCGAGCTGCATGCGTTCGCCGAGCTGCTGGGCGCACCGAGAAGGGGGTTCGAGCGCGATCACTACGACGTACCGGTGGAAATGGCGCGACGAGCCGTGTGGCTCGGCGCCACCAGGGTGACCGGCAAGGAGATCGTGGCCCGCCTGAAAGCTGCCGGGCTGCGCCGCCCGCGCCATTTGTCCAGTACACCCGACCCATCCAGGACAGTGAAATAGCTGCTCAGGGCTTGTTTTCCGGGAGAACTTAGGCGACCCTTGCTTAGGTAAGGCTAAGCGAGGAGCACAAGCGTGTATGTCTGCATCTGCGCCCGCGTACGGGAGTGTGAGATCCGGCGGGTCATCCGCGCTGGTGCGCACACCGAGGACGCCGTCGGTGACGAGTGCGGCGCCGGCACCGGATGCGGCACCTGCCTCGATCGGGTGGCCGATCTGATCGAGGCCGAAGTGCCTGACGCGGTATTGCCCGCTTTGGCCTAGAAAAGGGGTTACCCTGCCCACATGCAGGGGGATACACGAGTCATTGAATTTCTCAACGAACAACTGACCGCCGAACTGACGGCGATCAACCAGTACTTCCTACACGCCAAGATGCAGGAGAACTGGGGATACACGGTCCTGGCGAAACACACCCGGCACGAGTCGATCGACGAGATGAAGCACGCCGAGGTGCTGACCGACCGGATCCTGTTCCTGGAAGGGCTGCCCAACTACCAGCGCCTCTTCGCGCTGCGGATCGGCGAGACCGTCCCGGAGCAGTTCAAGTGCGACATGCAGGTCGAGGTCGAGGCCGTCGACCGGCTGCGGCGCGGCATCGAATACATGCGCTCGATCGGCGATGTCACGTCCGCGAACATCTTCGAGGAGATCCTCGCGGACGAGGAGCACCACGTCGACTATCTGGAGACGCAGCTGGCGCTCATCGAGAAGCTCGGTGAGCCGCTCTACCTGCAGAACGTCACGGAGCACCCAGAAGCGTCGTGATCTCGGCCCGCAGGTTGTCGTGTGCGCGGGCGGTCCATTCCGCCCGCGCCGGCACCGCCCGGAAGAGGTCCGGCTCGGCGAGGAACGCCCCGAGGATCTGCGCCCGCCCGGAGCGGAAGGCATCCTCGGGGACGGCCGCGTACTCCGCTCGCACCGCCGCCGCATATCGCGAATAGTCTGCCGGTGGCGACGCGAGGATGGCGAGGTCGGCGTCGGCGAGCAGGGCGCCGTTGCGGTCACCTTCCGTGACCGTGTGGCCCGCCGTCAGGCGCACCAACCGGGCCACCTCGGCCACGCGATCCGCGTCAACGCCCAGATCCGGCAAAACGGCCAAAGCAAGCAAAGCGCTCTGCTCCTCGTTGTCCGGCGCGAACGGCACATAGACCGCGTCGTGGAACCACGCCGCCAGCCGCACCGCGTCGGCATCGTCGGCGACAGCGGCGTGCTCGTCGATCACCCGCAGCATGAACGCCAGGTGGTCGAGGGTGTGGTAGTGCCGGTGCGGCTCCGACCAGCGCTGGAGCAATGAAGCCCCGGCAGCGGAGTCCGCGGGGAACAGGCGCTGCCAGTCAGCCAGAGACACCATAGGACGACTTTAGGGCCTCGACGATGTGTTCGATGCTCACGGCCCGGCCCGCCGCCCGGTCCCGCTGGTGGTCCAGGAGCAGCGGCAACGTCACCGAGCGCAACGTCTGCGCGTCCGGCGGCTCGGCCAGCCGGTGCCGGGCCCGCAGCCCGTCAGCGGCGCCGATCAGCCGTGCCGCGTGGGCCGGGTCGTCGGCCGCGACCAGCGCCGCGACCACGTCCAGCGAGATCGCCAGGTCGAGCCGGTCGCCGACCTCCTGCCGGGTGACCAGCGCGGTCACCAGCAGCCGCAGCGCCTCGACCCGGTCGCCCTCCAGCCGGGCGGCGAGTCCGAGCTGGTGCTGGGCCATCGCGGCGCCGAACGAGTCGCCGATCTGCCGGCTGAGGGTGAGGCTCTCGTCGAGCGCTTCGCGGGCCGCGTCGACGTCGCCGCGGGCGAGCATGATCTGGCCGAGGCACTCCAGGGCCAGCTGGATGCCCCGCGTGTTGCCCGCGGCGCGCTCCAGGGAGAGGCATTCGGTGGCGTACCGTTCCGCGCCGGCGATCTCGCCCTGCGACAGCGAGACCTTGCTGAGGTTGCCCAGCGACGCGGCGACGCCCTGCGGCACGTCCAGTTCCCGCCAGATCGCCAGGCTGTGCCCGAAGTGCTCGGTCGCGGCCGCATGGTCGCCGCCGCCGATCGCCGCGATCCCGATCGCGTTGTGCGCGTGGCCGACGGTCGCGCGGTCCCCCGCCGCGGTCGCCTTGGACAGCGCGGACTCGCCGAAGCGGAACGCCTCCTCGTGCTCGTCCTGGGTCGCGGCGAGGATGGCGGCGGCGTGCAGCAGCCTCGCCAGGGCGGCGTCCTCGAGTCCCGGCGCCGTGAGCAGCGTCGACAACCAGTCCCGGCCCTCGTTGATGTGGGCGCCGTTGCGCCAGTACCGCCACAGCCCCAGGCAGATCCGGGTCTTGGTCGGGAAATCAGCGTGGGCGAAAGCGGCCCGGACGTTCTGATAGTCCGCTTCGACCCGTCCGGTCCACTCGACCTGCTCCGGCCCGGACAGCCCGGCGGCCGACGCCTCGGCGAACGCGGCGTAGAAGTCGGCGTGCCGGTCCAGGGCCTCGAGGGCCTCGATAGCGCCGCCGAGCCGGTGCCGCGCGTAGGAGCGGATCGTCGACAGCAGCCGGAAGCGGCCGTCGTCCTCGTCGCGGACCACGAGGTGCTTGTCGACGAGCCCGGCGAGCCGCTTGACCAGCAGGTCGAGGTCGCCGCAGGGCAGGGTGACGGCGAGGGCGGCCGGGGCGGTCCAGCCGCCGGCGAACACCGACAGCTCGGTGAGCAGCCGCTGCTCCTCGGCGTCGAGCAGCACGAAGCTCCAGTCGATCGCCCCGCGCAGGGTCTGCTGCCGCGCGGGGAGGTCGCGCGGGCCGGAGCCGCCGAGCGAGTCGAGGTCCCGGTCGAGGTGCTCGGTGAGGTGGTTGAGCAGCTCGTCCGGCGTCCAGCGGTCGATGCGGGCGGCGGCCAGCTCGATCGCCAGGGGCAGGCCGTCGAGGCGCCGGCACAGCGCCGCGACCGGCAGCGCGGTGTCGATGGTGATCTCGAAGTCGGCGTCGACGGCCCGCGCCCGCTGCTCGAACAGCGTCACGGCGGGCGAGTCGGCGAGCGTCGGCACCTGGTACACCTGCTCGCCGTAGAGCGAGAGCCGCTCCCGGCTGGTGACCAGCGCGCGGACGCCCGGCGCCGCGGCGAGCAGGTCGCTGACCAGGGCCGCGCCGTCGTCGACGACCTGCTCGAAGTTGTCCAGGACCAGCAGCAGCTCGGACTCCTCGAGCTGGTCCAGGACGGTGTCGAACAGGTGCTGGTCGGGCAGCTCGCTGACCTGCAGCGCCCGGGCCAGGGCGGCGGTCATCTGCTCGGCGTCGGTGCTGTCGGCGAGCGGCACGAAGACGGCGCCGCCCGCGAAGTCGTCGGCGGCGACGGTCGCGGCCGCGAGGGACAGGCGCGTCTTGCCGATGCCGCCGGGGCCGACGAGCGTGACCAGGCGCCCGTCCCGGATGAGGGCGGCGACCTTGGCGGTCTCCCGGTCCCGGCCGACGAGCTTCGTCATCGGCACGGGCAGGCGGCTGCGCCGGCGTTTCGCCTTCGCCGGCTTCACCGTCCAGGTGCCATCGGGCGCACCGATCAGCTCGCCGGCCGCCTTCAGCCGTCCGAGCTCGGCCTCGGCCTTCGCGGGCAGTCCGCCGGAGCGCTCGGCGAGCCGGTCGACGAGGGCCGTGCTGGGCTCGCCCGCGAGCGCGATGCGCAGCCAGATCCGCAGCGTCGCCGGCGACCACGGGGTCAGCTCGACGACCGCCTCGTGCAGCCCCGTGCGGCGCGGGTCGTCGTCGCGCACGTTGGTGGTCGCGTAGACGATCGCGGCCGCGTCCCCGAGCTCGGGCAGCGGGTCGCCCACATCCACCAGGAGGATGCACCGTGGTGCGCGGTCCGCCGCCAGTACAGCCGGGAAACCGCGCAAACGGGCGATCTGGGCGACTTCGCGGAGGAACCGGGTGTGCCCGGCACCCGGCGGACCGACGATCCGCAGGGCGGCCTGACCGCCCGCGGCGACCCTGGTGATGAACTCCTGTGTGCTGCTCAGCGCCGCGTCGCGCTCCCACAGGCGGGACGAGCCCGCGGCCGCCGAGGCCTCGACGTCGTCGCCGACCGCCTGACCGCGGCCGCGGCGCTTGGCGAGGTAGTTGCGGCGGTCCGCGGTCGCGATCAGGGCCTCGCCGTCGGTGCCGTCGACGGGGCTGGTCGCGACGCCGAGGCTGATCGACAGGTGCAGCGGCGGGGTGCCGGCGAACTCCCGGGCGCGGATCTCGTCGGTGAGGCGGATCGCGAGGCGCAGCGCCTCGTCGGCGCCGGTGTTGGGCAGGAGCAGCACGAACTCGTCGCCGCCGTAGCGGAACAGCACGTCGTCGGTGCGGATGAGCTCGGCGATGCGGTCGGCGAGCTGGCGCAGCAGCAGGTCACCGCGCAGGTGACCGAAGGCGTCGTTGACCGTCTTGAAGTGGTCGACGTCGAACAGCAGCAGGCTGCAGCCCGTGACGTCGTGCAGGGCGACGTCCAGCGCGGCACGCGAATGAGCACCGGTGACTGGATCCATCGTCACCGGTGCGGGGCCGCCCTGCACGCTCATTGTCAACTTGATCGGCCTTCCGGGGTCGCCGCTGAGGTGTTCAGCAGCTTTTGACCGTCCGGCGTCCACCTGGTGGGTGCTCGTCGCCGTCGAAGGTGCCGTTACGTCGCCGGGACGTGACTATCCGTAAACCCTCCTGCATGTTTGGTGAGCCGGCACCGATCGGGCCGGACCCCAGGAAGGAGCACTGGTGGCAGCTCACAGGACTGTCGTCGCAGGTGCCGTGGCGCTCGGCCTCGCAGCGTCTGTTGTTTCAGGATCGCCGTTGTCCAAGCCGACGGTGGCATACGCCCACGACGAAGGATCCCGGCTCTGGCACGCCGACGCCTGGTCCAACGCCGCAGGCACCGGGCTCACCGCCACGGACCTCGGCGCCGCCTACTCCTCGCAGGTAGGGGGCGGTGACGGCACCGGGGTCGGCATCGCGCTGATCGACACGGGCGTGGTCAACGTGCCCGGCCTGCCCGCCTCGCAGATCGTCAACGGGCCCGACCTGTCGTTCGAGTCGCAGTCCACGAACCTGCGCTATCTGGACACGTTCGGCCACGGCACGCACCTTGCCGGCATCATCGTCGGCAACGACCCCACGACCGGCTTCCGCGGCATCGCCCCCAAGGCGAAGGTGACCTCCATCAAGGTCGGCGCGTCCGGCGGCGCCGTGGACGTCTCGCAGGTCATCGCCGGCATCGACTGGGTCGTCCAGCACCGCAACGACGACAAGGCCAGTCCGATCCGGATCATCACCCTCGCGTACGGCACCGACAGCACCCAGCCGACCTTCTACGACCCGCTGAACTACGCGGTGGAGAACGCCTGGCGCAACGGCATCGTCGTCGTCGCCGCGGGCGGCAACACCGGCACCGTCGCGACGCTCACCAACCCGGCCAACGACCCGTCGGTGCTGTCCGTCGGCTCGGCCTCGGTCAACAACACCGTCACCAACGCCGACGACAGCGCGTCGACCTTCAACTCCCGCGGTACCAGCCGCAACCTGGACCTGCTCGCGCCCGGCGAGCAGATCGTGTCGCTGCGGGACCCCGGCTCCTACCTCGACCAGACGTACCCCGGCGCCCGCGTCGGCGACAAGCTCTTCCGCGGCAGTGGCAGCTCGCAGGCCGCGGCCGTCGCCTCCGGCGGCATCGCCCTGCTCCTGCAGAAGCGGCCCACCCTCACCCCCGACCAGGTCAAGGCCCTGCTGAAGAACAGCGCGACGGCCCTGGCGGGCGGCGTGGGTGAGCTCAACCTCGCGGCCGCGGTCAAGGCCGCGACCCCGACGACCGTCCAGGCCGCCGGCACCGCGGCGGGGGTCGGCTCGCTGGAGTCCGCGCGCGGCTCGAACCACGTCGTGCACGACAACCAGCAGCTGGTCGGCGAGTTCGACATCTTCGGCGGCTTCAACCCGGCCGTCTGGGCGCAGGCGACCCGCAATCTCAGCGCCTGGAACGGCGGCGTCTGGATGAACCGCCGGATGGCCGGCGACGGCTGGACCGGCACGTCGTGGGCGTCGAAGACGTGGGCCTCGGCGGCGTGGTCCGGGGAGAGCTGGGCCGACGAGGCCTGGTACGACGACACCTGGTCGGGCCACTACTGGTCCGGCGGGACGTGGTCGGGGCACTACTGGAGCGGGCACTACTGGAGCTCCAGCACCTGGTCCGCCAAGCGCTGGAAGTAGGTCCTCCGGGCCCGGCCGGATTCGTCCGTCCGGGCCACTTTCGTCTCTTGCCCGCGCTTTCGTCTCTTTCTCGCGCTTTTCGGCTTTGGTCGCGCTTTCGTCCTTGTTCCCGCTTTTCGGCGCTGGCTGCGCTTTTCGGCGTTGCTCGATGCGCTGGTGGCGGCGTCAGTCGCCGCCGCCACCGCCACCGCCGCCTGAGTCACCGCCGCCGAAGTCGCCGCCGCCCCAGTCGCTGCCGCCGTCATCGTCGTCGGCGTCGCCGTCTCCGCCGCCGCCCCTGGTGCGGCCCCGGCCCCGGCGGGCCGTCCTGCTCGACCGCGCCACCTGATGACCGGCGAGCCGGCCGCGACGCAGCACCTCTTCCCGGGTCAGCTCCCGCGGCTGCCGCCGGGTGTTGACAACAATGACCGCTACGGCCGCCACAGCCAGTACCAACACGATCGCGATGCCCCACAGCATGCGAATATCATCGTCCGGCCTCTATGAAGATCGCTGCCCGGATTTCGTCAAGGTCTGCTCATGAAATCGTTGTCCGGTCCGTCTGGAAGCCGCGGACGTCCGGGACCCCGAGACGGGCGGCGTCGGCGGTCAGGTCGTCGGGCATCCGCTGCGACTCCTGCTCCGCCGCCACCCGGGCCAGGTAGTGGTCGATCTCCCGGGACCGGGTCGCCGCGTCCCAGCCCAGCACCTCGCCCATGATCTCGGCGGTCTCCGCGGCCGACGCGGCGCCACGGTGGTCGGTCTCGAACGAGATCCGGGTCCGGCGGGTCAGCACGTCCTCCAGGTGCAGCGCACCCTCGGCGAGCGCCGCGTACGCCACCTCCGCCGCCAGATACTCCGGCGCGCCGGGCAGCGGACGGCGCAGCGCCGGGTCCAGCGCGAGGACGTCGAAGGCGAGCGAGCCGTACCGCTCCAGCAGGTGCTCCAGGACGCCGACGGAGATGCCGTGCCGGCGGGCCAGGTCGGCGCGGTTGGTCCACAGCGAGTGGTAGCCGTCGGCGCCGAGCAGCGGCAGGTCCGCGGTGCGGGAGGCGGGCACCAGGCCGCCGTGCCGGCGCAGGCCGCCGAGGCGGTGCGCGACACGGTCGATGACGTCGGCGGCCATCACCCGGTACGTCGTGTACTTGCCGCCCGCGATCAGCATCAGCCCCAGCATCGGCTCGACGACGGCGTGGGTGCGCGACAGCGCGGAGCTCTGCTCGTCCTTGCTGTGCGGCTGCCGGTGCCGGGCCTCGCGGGAGAGCAGCGGCCGGAGGCCGGCGTAGACGCCCTCGATGTCCTCGGTGGTCAGCGGCCGGTCCAGGACCTCGTTGACCTGGCCCAGCAGGTAGGAGATGTCGGTCGCCGACGCCGCCGGGTGGCCCCGGTCGAGGTGCCAGTCGGTGTCCGTGGTGCCGATGATCCAGTGCCCACCCCACGGGATGACGAACAGCACCGACGTCTGGGTGCGCAGGATCAGCCCGGCCTCGCCGGTGATCGCGGAGCGGGGCACCACGAGGTGGACGCCCTTGCTGGCCCGGACCTGCATGCCCGCCGACTCGCGCGGGCCGGTGCCGGACAGCAGGCCGGCGATGTCGTCCATCCACACGCCCGTGGCGGCGACGACGGTGCGCGCGTGGACCTCGAACTCCTCACGGGATTCGAGGTCGCGGACCCGTACACCGGTGATCTCACGAGCATCGCGCAGCAATCCGACCGCACGGGCGCTCGGCACCACCGCGGCGCCGAGGCTGGCGGCGGTGCGGGCCAGCGTCGCGACCAGCCGGGCGTCGTCGACCTGGCCGTCGAAGTACTGGATGGCACCGCTGATCGCGTCCTCGCGCAGCGACGGGAACCGCCGGTGCGTCTCGGTGCGCGACAGGTGCCGGTGCAGCGGCATCCCCCGCGGCGCGGATCCGCGCAGCTGGGCGGCGGTGGCGAACGCGTCGTAGAGGCCGACGCCGGCGCCGTAATAGGCACGCTGCCAGACGCGCTGCGCGACGCTGGTCAGTCCCCGGTGCGCGGGCAGCGGCACCAGGATCGGCACCGGCCTGACCAGGTGCGGCGCCAGGCGGGTCGCGAGCAGCCCGCGCTCCTGCAGCGCCTCGGCGACCAGGCCGAACTCGAGCTGCTCCAGGTAGCGCAGGCCGCCGTGGATCAGCTTCGACGACCGGCTGGACGTGCCGGAGGCCAGGTCACGGGCCTCGACGAGAGCGACGGACAGCCCGCGGGACGCGGCGTCGAGCGCCGCACCGGCGCCGGTGACGCCACCGCCGATGATCAGGACGTCGAAGCGCTCCCGGCGCAGCCTGGCGACGTCCTGCGCGCGGCGGCGCGGCGACAGGCGGCTGGCCTCGAAACGGGACGTGGAGGGTTCACGGCGCACCTCACTACGGTAGCCGCGCCCGTCACGGGGCATCACATCATCGTGTCCATCACCGAACGCATCATCGAAGCGCCGGCCGACCGAGTCTTCGCCGTCCTGTCCGACGGGTGGACGTACAGCGACTGGGTCGTCGGCACCGCACACATCCGCGACGTCGACCCGTCGTGGCCCGCACCCGGGGCGCGGCTGCATCACAAGGCCGGCCCGTGGCCGCTGTCGATCAAGGACCACAGCGAGTCCCTGGAGTGCGTCCCGGACCGGATGCTGCTGCTCAAGGTCCGCCTGTGGCCGCTGGGCGCCGGCGAGGTGCGCTTCACGCTCGACCCCCTCGACGCGCAGGCGACGCGGGTGACGCTGCAGGAGCAGTTCACCGACGGGCCGATGCTCGGGGTCCGGAACAAGATCGGCGACGTGGCGCTGTATTACCGCAACGGCGAGGCGCTCTCCCGGCTGGCCGATCTGGCGGTCGCTCAGCGGTAGATCGCCCGCATCGCCTTTCCGACACCTGCCGCGTAGGCGTCGCCGAGCAGGGGGCGGTGCCGGGCGAGCGCCGCCCGCGCCGCGTTCGCACCGGCGGCACCGTGCACGCCGCCACCCGGGTGGGCGCTGGAGCTCGCCAGGAAGAGCCGGTCGACGGGGGTGTCCGCACGTCCGAGGCCGGTGACCGGTCGCCAGACGAGTTGCTGGTACGCCGCCGCGGTCCCCCCGTTGATCGCGCCGTCGACGAGACCCGGGTTCTTCGCGACGAGCTCGGCCGGGCCGCTGACGTGCCTGGCCAGCACCAGGTCGTCGAAGCCCGGCGCGTGCCGGCGCATGGCGTCCTCGACG
Organism: Dactylosporangium sp. NPDC005555; assembly: GCF_040605635.1. Lineage (NCBI taxonomy): Bacteria > Bacillati > Actinomycetota > Actinomycetes > Micromonosporales > Micromonosporaceae > Dactylosporangium > Dactylosporangium sp. NPDC005555. The sequence goes on along the minus strand of NZ_JBEXDG010000022.1, from coordinate 56,607 downwards.
CGGGCGACCTGGGTGCGGACCATTTCCCCGTCGACCTCACCGGGTTTCGCCGGTCGCGGCAGGTGCGTGTATGCCCACAGCGACTCGGTCCCCGCCGGCGAGCGGGTCGGGTCGGCGGTCGTCATCTGCCCGATGAGCAGGAACGGGTCCTCCGGCGCGCGGCCGAGGGACAGGTCAGCGGCGTAGCGCCGCGGGTCGGCGCCGAGGTGGACCGTCCCGGCGCCGGCGACGTCCGGCGAGATCCACGGCACCGGCCCGGACAACGCCCAGTCGATCTTCAGTGTGGCGTTGTCCCAGCGGAAGCCTTCGAGGTCCCTCAGGAGCCCGACCGGCAGATGCTCCTGCTGGATGAGGCTCTGGTACAGAGTGGGCGCCGGCACGTCGGCAAGCACCGCGCGCCGGGCCCGGACGAGCCTTCCGCCGGCGCACCGGACGCCGAGTGCCCTGCCGCCGCCGACGATCACCCGCTCGACCATCGCGCCGGTGTGGATCGTGCCGCGCTTCCCGAGCCGCCTGACCAGGGCGTCGGTGAGCTGCTGGGCGCCGCCGACCGGCACGGGGAAGCCGTGCTGCTGACCGAGCATGGCCAGGAGCCAGCCGAAGCCGCCGCTGGCCGCGTCGTCGGGGGCGAGGTCGGTGTGCAGGGCGAGGCCGGTGAGCAGCAGCCGGCCGCCGTCGCCCTGGAAGAGTTCCTCGCCGAGGACCCTGGCCGGGACGAGGAACCGCCGGCCGAGCCGGAGCGCGTCGCCGAGTCCGGCGCGGGCGGCCAGCCTCACGCCGGACCGGACCGGCGGAAACGGGGTGAGCAGCGACGGGAGCAGGGCGTCGGAGAGGCGGTGCCATTGCTGGTAGAGCCGCCGCCAACGCAGACCGTCGCCCGGCGCGAAGCGTTCCAGCGACTCCGCCGTCAGGTCCAGCTCGCGGCTGAGGACCGCCGCGCGCCCGTCCGGGAAGAGGTGCGCGACGACCTCGGGCGCGTGTGTCCACCGCAGGCCGTGCGCCTCCAGGTCGAGCGCGAGCAACGGCGGCGACCCCGCGCTGAGCGGGTAGAAGGCGCTGCACAGATCGCTGAGGAAGCCCGGCGCGGTGATCTCCGCCGACCGGACCGCGCCGCCGGCGTGCCCGGTGCCCTCCAGCACGACGACGTCCCAGCCCGCGTCGGCGAGCATGTTGGCGGCGACCAGACCGTTGTGCCCGGCGCCGATGACCACCGCGTCGACCGTTTCCGTCATGCCTCCCAGTTTGCCCCTCCGGCTCATCCGAAACTGTCACAGGCGGGTCGTAGAGTGCGGCCATGATTCGGTCACGGGGTTGGGCGCTGGGATTGACCATCGTCCTCGGCCTGTGGACGGTGGCGGTCACCGTCGCGGTCCACGCCGGGGTGTGGGTGGTCAGTGAGGGCCTCCTCGCCCTGGGCTTCGGCCTGCCCCGCTCCGTCTGGCCGACCGCCGGCTGGCTGGTCTTCGTCCTGGTCGCGGTGCCCGCGCTGCTGCTCGCCCGGCTCTGCGGCGTGCCGTTCGCCCGCGTGGCGGGGCGGCAGTGGGCGCTGACCGCGCTGTTCGGCGCCCTGCTGGGCACCGTCCGCCTGATCCCTGACACCTATCACGAGGTCTATCTCGCGCTGCTCGCCCTGGTGGCGGGCCTTGCCGCGGTCGTGCACCGCTTCACCCGGGGGCGTGCTGATCGGGCCGACGGTTGGCTGCTGTGGTTGTCGCTCACGATCGGCCTGGTGGCGCTGCTGCCCTGGCTGTGGGTCGGCGCGTTCGGCGGGCAGTTGGAGACGGCCCTCGCCGTCCTCGCCGCCGTGGCGGTCGCCTGGCTCGCCGTCCGGCCGGCCACCGCGCTCGTGGCGCTCGGCGGGCCGCTGCGCAGCACCTGGGGCGGCACGGCGGTCGGCGGCCTGACCGCGTCCGTCGGCCTGGTCACCCTCGTCTCCGGCGCCGGCGAGCCCGGGGTGCAGCTGTTCGCGCTGATCGCGGTGCCTGCGCTGGCCTTCGCCCTCGCGGCGCTGGCCCGCCGCGGCCGCCCGTCGGTCCTGGCGATGCTGGCGCCCGCGCTGCTCGGCCCGCTCGCCCTGGTCGACCCCGAGGAGACCTCGCTGCTGCTCGGCACCCGCGACATGGCGTGGTGGGCCCTGATCGGCTCCCTCGCCGGCCTCGCCCTCGCGCTGCTGGTGGGCGCCCTCGCCGTCCCGGCGACCGGCAGGATCCGGTGGCAGCCGCGGTTCGCCGCCCTCGCCGCGGTCGTCGCCGTTGCCTGCGGCGTGGGCGTCTATGCCAGCGCCGGCCGGCCCGGCTTCCACGGCGAGCACCTCTTCGTGATCATGAAGGAGCAGGCCGACCTGAGTGGGCTGCGCGACGAGCCCGACCGCACCACCCGCATCCGCAAAACCTATGAGCGGCTCGTCACCACCGCCGAGCGCTCCCAGGCCGCACTGCGCTCGACGCTGCGCGCCAAGGGCATCGGCTACACACCGTTCTATTTGGTCAACGGCATCGAGGTGGACGACGGGCCGCTCGCCCGCCGGTGGCTGGAGGGCCGCTCCGACGTCGACCGCGTGCTGTTCAACCCGCGGCTGCGCCCCTTGCCGGCCGCGGCGGCCCCGACCCGCGGCGACCTGCCCGCGCCCACCGCCCCCGCATGGAATCTCACGCTCATCAAGGCCGACCGGGTCTGGTCCGAATACACGACCGGCCGCGGGATCGTCGTCGGCAGCTCCGACTCCGGCGTCGACGTCACCCACCCGGCCCTGCGCGCCTCGTTCCGCGGCGGCGACGACTCCTGGCTCGACCCGTTCAACCACGCCCCGCTGCCCGACGACAACAACGGCCACGGCACCCACACCCTGGCCACCGCGGTCGGCGCCGGCGTGGGCGTCGCCCCCGGCGCCCAGTGGGTCGCCTGCTCCAACCTCCCGCGCAACCTGGGCAGCATGGCCAACTATCTGAGCTGCATGCAGTTCATGCTCGCGCCCTATCCACCCGGCGCCGACCCCATGCACGCCGGCCGCCCCGACCGCGCCCCGCAGGTCCTCACCAACTCCTGGGGCTGCCCCTCCGTCGAGGGCTGCGACACCCGCTCGCTGCGCCACGCCGTCGACGCCTTCGCCGCCGCGGGCATCTTCTTCGTCGCCGCCGCCGGCAACACCGGCCCCGGCTGCGCCACCATCACCGACCCCCCAGCCAACTACCCGGCCACCTTCACCATCGGCGCCGTCACCCGCTCCGCGAAGGTCGCCTCCTTCTCCAGCCGCGGCCCCGCCCCCGGCAACCTCGCCAAGCCCGACCTCATGGCCCCCGGCGCCGCCGTCGTCTCCGCCCTGCCGGGCGGCGGCTACGGCGCCCTCAGTGGCACCTCCATGGCCACCCCCCACGTCGCGGGCGTCGTGGCCCTGATGTGGGCCGCCAACCCCACCCTCATCGGCAACATCGAAGAAACCCGCCAACTCCTCCTCACCACCACCCAGCCCGTCGACGCATCCACCTCCCCCTGCGGCCAACCCGACACCGCGGGCGCCGGCCTCGTGGACGCGCTGGCTGCCGTGACCGCCGCCGTCGCCACCCGCCCGTCCCCCTGACCCTGGCTCGGGCGGCGGCCTGTGCGCGGAGCGTTCGACGGCGTCGGTGCGGCCGGGGATCTCGATGTCGCTGATCACGAAGGTGGTGCCGGTGTGGCGCCGCTTGCGAGGGGCGTCCGGGTCCATCGATGATCGGCTCGAACCCGTCCAGCTTCACGGCAGCGGCCTGTTTCTCATGATCTGTGAAGGGTTTGTGTCGCCAGAGAGCCTGTTGCGTTTTGGCGGAAACCGTCTCGTCGACGGTCGTCGCGACCCTCGACGGCTACCGATCGGCCGCGACCGGCTCGCACAGCCGTGTTTTTCTCAGCACGGAACGTGAGACGGCCATTTCGCAACAGGCTCCAGAGTGGCGCAAACTCTTCCGGATCATCGAGAACCTCGCCGAGGCGGCGCAGCCGACACCAGCGCACGTTCGCTCGACCGAGGATCCGCGCGCGCCTACCCACAGACGGGCGGCGGCTTGCGGGCGGGACTCGTGTTGCGGGGGGTGCTGGTCAGCCGCAGGTGTCGCGCAGGACGCGCAGGGGGTTGTCCCAGGCGAGTTTGCGCAGGTCGGCATCGGACCAGTTGCGGGTGCGGAGCTCGTCGAACAGGGCTGGGTACGCCGACACGTCGGGCAGGCCGGTGGGGAGGACCTCCGTGCCGTCGAAGTCGCCGCCGAGGGCGACGGCATCGAGGCCGGCGACGGTACGGACGTGTTCGACGTGGTCGGCGACGTCGCGGACGCTCGAGGGCGGGCAGGGGTTGGCGGCGATCCACTGTCGCTGGAGCCGCTCGAACTCCGGCGAGCCGACCTCCGCGGGGATGGCGTCCTCGACCCGGAAGAGCTCGTCGCCCCACTGGCGGCAGGCCTCGTTGAGGAAGAACGGCACGAAGGTCACCATCACCACGCCGCCGGTGTCCCGGACGCGGGTCAGGACGTCGTCGGGCACGTTGCGTGGGTGGTCGCACAGTGCCCGGGCGGACGAGTGCGAAAAGAACGCCGGTGCGGTCGACACGTCCAGCGTCGCGTGCATCGTCTCCGGCGAGATGTGTGACAGGTCGGCGAGCATCCCGAGCCGGTTCAGCTCGCGGACCACCTCCACGCCGAAGGCTGACAGGCCCCCGACCGCGGGGTCGTCCGTCGCGCTGTCGGCCCACGCCGTGTTCTTCCCGTGGGTCAGCGTCAGGTAGCGGACGCCCAGCCGGTGCAGGCTGCGCAGGACACCGAGTGAGTTGTCCAGGCAGTGCCCGCCCTCGGCGCCGAGCAGCGAGGCGATCCGTCCGCTGCCGGCTGCCCGCTCGACCTCGCCGGCCGTCGTCGCGAGGGCCAGATCATCGGGGTACGCGCCGATCAGCCGGTGGACGAGGTCGATCTGCTCGAGCACCTTCACGGTCGCGTCCGCCTCGGGACCGCCGCACGGGACGTAGACCGACCAGAACTGTGCCTTGACGCCGCCCGTCCTGAGCCGGGGGATGTCGGTGTGCAGCCCTTCGACGTGCCCGGTCATGTCGGTCGCGCCCCGCATCCGGAGTCGCCAGGGCAGGTCGTTGTGGCCGTCGATGACTGGTATCGCACCGCTCATCCCACCGACTGTAGGGACGATATGAGGATTTTGCCCGCATCACGTGAAGGGTCCTCATATGGTGGGAGCGGCCTACACGAGGGGGAAAGCCATGGGCAAGTCAAAGAAGAACAGCGACTTCGACGGCCGCGGCATGCACCGGAGCGAAGACGACCTCGGTTACCTGGACCAGGACATGTCCGACGACATGACCATCACGCCGGACACGGACATCGCGGCCCGGACGGCGACCACGAACACGGCCACCATGCAGGCGAAGAAGATCCTCCAGGACCAGCAGACGAGCGTGCAGGACAAGCGCGCCAACCAGCCCGACCGCTGAGCTTTCCGAAATGTAGAGACGGCATCGGCCGCCCGTGGCACAACGGGGGATCACTGGGCGCCGATGCGACGTGTGCGGGGCAGGACTGTGGCGAACCCACGGCCTGCCCTTCATGCGTTCACAGCGTCTTCGTGTAGATCCAGAAGATCCGTTCGAGCCGCGCGCCGACCGTCTTGGAGTAGAACGCGACCGGCCCCGCCCACCCGATCTGCGCCGTGCGGTGCCCGTCGGCGTACTGGTCCGCGAGGCACCGCCGCAGCAGCACCCGCCCGACGCCGAGGCCTTCCGCCGCCGGCGCGGTGCCCATGGGGCCGAACCAGCTGGGGCGGTTCGCCCCGTACGCCGCGAACCCGAGGATCTCGCCGTCCCGGGTGGCGACCCAGCAGCCCTGCGCCTGCCGCACTTCCCAGGCCCAGCCGTCGCCCCAGATGCCCCGCACCCACTCCGGCGCGGCGGCGTCCGCCCGCAGGACCTTGACGCCCGCGCGGTCGAGCCGCTCCTCGTCCTCCTGTTTCGCCTGGCCGGCCCTTTCCAGGTCGGCGGTCATGTTCCAGGCGGTGTCGGTGTGCTCGTATCCGGCCCGCTGCGCGAGGCACACGGCCGGCGTGTACCGCACGTCGATCCCGGGCCACGCGTAGCACGGCGGGTTGCCGCCGATCCTGACCCGCCGCGCCCCTCGCTCCGCCAGGCCGCGCTCCGCCGCTTCCAGCAGTCTTCGGCCGATGCCGCCACGCCGCCGGTCGGGCCGGACCACGAGCAGCTCGACGTGCCCGAGGTGCGGGTCCCGGTCACTGATCGACCCGAACACCGCCCCGGCGAGGCGCCCGGCGTCGTCCCGCTCCGCGAATCGCACCGTAACCCGCCCGGCCGGCGGCGCGCCCAGCCGCCGCACCAGCGCCTCCGCCTCCCCGGCATCCTCCGGGAGGTCCAGCGCCGCGGCGCACAACCGGCTCACCTCACGGTCATCCACCCGCTCCACGATCATTTGGTAAAGATACCTAACTGTTAGCGCCCACCCTGCTGTCCACGCGCCTCAGGTGTCCCGAATCTCACAAACACCAACACAACCGCCCATGCCGCGAAGACCCGACCTGGACAGCAAGAAGGGCAGGCCCGAAACGGGCCTGCCCTTCTTGACGAAGGAAGACGTGGACTCAGAAGTCCATGTCGCCGCCGCCGGGCGCACCCGCCGGCGCCGGGTTCTTCTCCGGCTTGTCCGCGACCACTGCCTCGGTGGTGAGGAAGAGCGCCGCGATGGAGGCGGCGTTCTGCAGGGCGGAGCGGGTGACCTTGGCCGGGTCGATGATGCCCTCGGCCAGCAGGTTCACGTAGTCGCCGGTGGCGGCGTTGAGGCCCCAGCCGGCGTCCAGGTTGCGAACCTTCTCCACGACGACGCCACCCTCGAGGCCGGCGTTGACGGCGATCTGGCGCAGCGGCGCGTCAAGGGCGACCTTGACGATGTTGGCGCCGGTGGCCTCGTCGCCGACCAGGTCCAGCTTGTCGAACGCCGACTTGCCGGCCTGCACGAGCGCGACGCCACCGCCGGGGACGATGCCCTCCTCGACGGCCGCCTTCGCGTTGCGAACGGCGTCCTCGATGCGGTGCTTGCGCTCCTTGAGCTCGACCTCGGTGGCCGCGCCGACCTTGATGACCGCGACGCCGCCGGCGAGCTTCGCCAGCCGCTCCTGCAGCTTCTCGCGGTCGTAGTCCGAGTCCGACTTCTCGATCTCGGCACGGATCTGCGCCACCCGACCGTTGATGCCGTCGGCGTCGCCGGAGCCCTCAACGATCGTGGTCTCGTCCTTGGTGATGACGACCTTGCGGGCCTTGCCCAGCAGGTCGACGGTCGCGTTCTCCAGCTTGAGACCGACGGTCTCGGAGATGACCTGACCACCGGTCAGGATCGCGATGTCCGTCAGCATCGCCTTGCGGCGGTCGCCGAAGCCCGGGGCCTTGACGGCGACGGACTTGAACGTGCCACGGATCTTGTTCACGATCAGGGTCGCGAGGGCCTCGCCCTCGACGTCCTCGGAGATGATCGCGAGCGGCTTGCCGGACTGCATGACCTTCTCCAGCACCGGGAGGAGGTCCTTCACCGCGGAGATCTTCGACTCGACGATGAGGATGTACGGGTCGTCGAGGACCGTCTCCATCCGCTCGGTGTCGGTCACGAAATACGGCGAGATGTAGCCCTTGTCGAAGCGCATGCCCTCGGTGAGCTCCAGCTCGAGCCCGAAGGTGTTGCTCTCCTCGACGGTGATGACGCCTTCCTTGCCGACCTTGTCCATCGCCTCGGCGATGATCTCGCCGACGGTGGAGTCACCGGCGGAGATCGAGGCCGTGGAAGCGATCTGCTCCTTGGTCTCGACGTCCTTGGCAAGGTTGGCCAGCTCCGACGCGACGGACGCGACGGCGGCCTCGATGCCGCGCTTCAGCGCCATCGGGTTGGCACCCGCGGCGACGTTGCGCAGGCCTTCACGGACCAGCGCCTGGGCGAGGACGGTCGCGGTCGTCGTGCCGTCACCGGCAACGTCGTCCGTCTTCTTCGCGACCTCCTTGACCAGCTCGGCGCCGATCTTCTCGTAGGGGTCCTCGAGCTCGATCTCCTTGGCGATGCTCACACCATCGTTGGTGATGGTGGGCGCGCCCCACTTCTTCTCGAGGACGACGTTGCGACCCTTGGGGCCCAGCGTCACCTTGACGGCGTCGGCGAGGATGTTCATGCCCCGCTCGAGGCCGCGGCGCGCTTCCTCGTCGAACGCGATAATCTTGGCCATTCGGCGTTGTCCTCCTGGACACTCCGGCTACGCCTCGGCCCACGTGGGGCCGGCGGCTCGCCGCCTGCTTTCGCACCTTCAAGGACCCAGTGGGATCCTCGCTGGCCGGGCCGGATGAGCCCGCGACGACCAGCCCCTCGACGCTCCCGCGCCCAGGCGCTGCACCGCCCCGACCGTTGGCACTCGCCTGATGCGAGTGCCAACTCCTGTTTAGCACTCTGGCCCGGCGAGTGCAAGCAAACCCGAGGTGACGGCCCGGGTGGTCGAAGCGCCGCAAAGAGCGTCAAATCAGGCATGAATGGCGCGAACAATGCCGAAAAAGACGCAGGGCACCGTTCCTCATCAATGAGGACGGTGCCCCGGCGGGGTGTGGACGAACGTTGTCAGGCGAGGTGACGAACCTTCTCCGCCTGCGGGCCCTTCTGGCCTTGCGCGATCTCGAACTCGACGCGCTGTCCGTCTTCCAGCGATTTGTAGCCATCCATCTCGATCGCGGAGAAGTGGACGAACACGTCCTGTCCCCCGTCGACCGCGATGAAGCCATAGCCCTTTTCGCTGTTGAACCACTTCACGGTGCCCTGAGCCACGGTGCACTTCCTCTACTTCAGTCCCTCTTTTGTCACTCCGGCTGGCTGTGGGGACCAGCCTTGAGGTCCTCGGCCGGCACGCCGGGCCAAGGGGTGGCACCGCGCGAGGATCGACGACCGAAACGGACGGTACACGAGATATACCGAGGCCCGACAGCCCCAAACCGGACAGCAAGGTCACGGTTCATGCGCGCACAAAAGGTCCCCGATCGAACCTTTCTTGGGGTGATCGACAAACAGCGAGCGCATCGGCAGGCGTCGAATAGTGAGCACAAACGAATAAGGAAACGTCAGACGAATCCGAGAGGAAGCGCCGATCTTGCGGTTGGAACCGGAAGCCGCGACTGGAACCACGCAACCTGTCACAACCGCAAGATCGGCCTACTTCCGCACTGCTTCCGTGCCCGCGGAAGGTGCGGACGTCAACTCGCGGAGACTCCGCAAGGGTGACAGAACAAGCGGCACGACGGATATCAGCATTCCGGCGCACGCCACCCAGATCGTCGGGTGGACACCGATGACCGTGCCGAGCACGCCGCCGACGAGCCCGCCGATCGGCATCGTGCCCCACACGATGAAGCGCATCGTCGCGTTCATCCGGCCCAGCAGGTCGTCGGGAGTGATGGTCTGCCGGAAGCTGACCTGGGTCACGTTGTACACGACGACGCCGATGCCGAACATGACGCTGCCGAACGCGGCGAGCCACAGCCGCCAGTCGTCCCGGGCGAACGGCACGAGCAGCTCGCCGAGCGACGCGCCGAGCATCGAGATCCACATCGCCGGCCCCTGACCGAACCAGCGCACGAACGGCCCGACCAGGAACGCGCCGGCCAGCGCGCCGAGGCCGGTGACGCTGAAGTACAGGCCGATGACCGCCGGCGACAGCGCCAGGTCACGGGCGAAGTAGATGATGATCATCGCGTTGAAGATGGAGCCGAAGAAGTTGCCGGTGGCCGTGCACATGGAGATCGCCCGCAGCAGCCGGTTGCCCAGCACGAACCGGAGGCCCTCCATGATCTCCCGCCCGAGGTGGGCGTCGGCCTTGCGCGTGGGCGCCGGCTCGATCTTGCGGATCCGCCACAGGGCCAGCGCCGAGACCAGGTAGCTGGCCGCGTCGGCGGCGATCGCGAGGGGCCCGCCGAGGAACTTGACCAGGCCGCCGGCGACGGTCGGGCCGCCGATCTGGGAGGTGGAGCGGACCATCTCCAGCCGGGCGTTGCCCTCGACGAGGTGCTCCTTGCCGACCAGGAACGGCAGATAGCTCTGGTACGACACGTCGAAGAAGACCGTGCAGACACCGCAGAGCAGGCCCACCACGTACAGCTGCGGCATCCGCAACGCGTCGGCCCACCAGGCGACCGGGACGGAGGCGAGCAGGAGCGCCCGCACGACGTCGGCGACGATCATCGTCCCGCGCCGGCGCAGCCGGTCGACCAGGGCGCCGGCGGGGAGTCCGACCAGCAGGAACGCGGCGGTCTCGCAGGCGGCGAGGATGCCGACCTCCAGGGCCGTGGCGTCCAGCGTGAGCACCGCGACCAGCGGCAGTGCCAGCAAGGTCACCTGGGTGCCGACCTGACTGATGGTGTCGGCGGTGAACAGCAGCCGGAAGTCGTGATCGCGGAGGAGGCCGAGTCTCACGGACCCACTGTCGATGACCGATTGGGAAAAGTCAATCGTTAGACTCGGACGATGCGGCGACCAGCTACCGACGCGGAGGCCAAGGCACTCGCCTCCGGCATCCGCCTGCGCATCATCCGGCTCTGCCTGGACCGGGCGCTCACCAACAAGGAGATCGCCGAGCGGCTCGACGCCAATCCGGCGACCGTCCTGCACCACGTCCGGACGCTGGTCGCGACGGGCTTCCTGGTGCCGCAGGAGGAGCGCCGCGGGCCGCGCGGCACGCGCGAGGTGCCCTACCTGGCGACGACCAAGTCGTGGCAGCTCAGCCTCGGCGGCCAGCGCGCGGGCACCAACCGGGCGATGCTCGACGCCTTCGAACAGGAGCTGGCGCTGCTGGACGCCGAGATCGACGCGATCGACTTCGCCCGCCTCGGGCTGCGGCTCACCCCCGAGGAGTGGGAGGAGCTGCGGGTCCGCTTCCAGGCCCTGCTCGACGAATACGCCGGCCGCGAGCGGACCCACGGCCGACCGTATTCGATCTTCCTGGCGATGTACGAGGACCGCTCAAGAGACTGACGTCTGCCAGTTGGCCCACCGATCCACCGCGCGGAAACCGATCGCCTCGTTGATCGCGATCATGTGCGCGTTGACCTCGGCGTTGAAGGTGTCCACGATGCGCACCGACGGCTCCTGGGCCCGCAGCGTGCTCAGGTTGACCAGCTTGGTGATCAGGCCGAGCCGGTGCCCGCGGTGCTCGGGGTGCACCAGGGTGATCAGCTGCCAGGCGTGCCAGTCGATCGTCTTGGCCACCCGGATCGCGGTCCACGCGACCACCCGGCCGGTCGCGTCGTGGATGACCCCGGTCTCATACCGGCGGGAGCCGTACTGCGCCCGGACCGCCGACGCGCTGCGCAGCCGCTCGGCGTCGACCTTCTCCGGCTCGAGGTCCAGCTCGCCCATCGGCGACTCCTCGAGGAACGAGCTGTCCAGCAGCGCCAGGTCCTCGACCAGCTCGGGCGGCGGCGTGTTGCCCCACTGGACGGTCGAGTAGCCGGCCGCCTTCGGCCAGCTCTCGGCGAGCATCCGGTCCAGGGCGGCGTCATCGGCGCTCGACAGGTCCAGCCGGCGGCGGACGTCGAGCAGCTTGTTCGAAAGGCCCAGCGCCTCGGCGAACGGCGCCGCCGCTCCGATCGGCGTGCCGGCCTCGTCGGTGAGCACGCTGAAGCCCATCACCGACGTGCGGCCGCGGGCCGTCCCGAAGTCGACCGCGTGCCGGAAGAGCGCCCGGCCGACGCCCTGACGGCGGTGCTGCTTGGGCACCAGCACGTCGAGCAGCGCCTTGTCGAGGTTGTCGTGGTCGGGCAGGTCGAGCACGGCCACGCCGACCGGCTCCGCGCCGCGGTAGGCCAGGAAGGTGTGCCGCTGCGCGCCCGGCAGGGGCACGCGGACCCGCACGTCGTGCTCATAGCGGCAGTTGGGCGGGAAGTCCGGCAGGTCGGCGAGGATCGCCGCGTTGCCCAATGTGAACGCCGCGTCGACCTGCGCCGGGTCATCGGCGTCCAGCTCGACGATGCTGAGGTCCTGGGTCATGCCCGCCAGGGTGGCGCACCGGCACATCGACGGACAACAGATATTCGCATCGATGCCCGGAAATTGGTCGAGAGGACGCTCGCCAGCACCTCCGGTGCTGTGGTCGCGGGCCTGGACCAGGGTCCGGGCCTCGCGGCGACACGTCCTCCCGCATCGAGCATCCTGGCGCGCGGTCCTGAGGTCGTCAAGTCCCTCAGCGGGTGGCTTCGAGACGCTCGGCTCGACCGTGATCACGCTGCGTCGCGGTCGCCTCCGTCGATCGGCTGAGGAGCCCCTCGTCCGAGCGTGGAAGCGCTCTCTCGATCGCAGCCGATCCGACACCGTCCGTGACAGCTGTCAACTGGTTGCGCAAAAAAATCAGCCGTCAGCTCAAAAGCCCGGCCTCGCGCACGGACTTCAGCGAGGGCTTCACCCGGTGCGATGGGCCGACCCTGCCGGCGACCGCATCGAGGGTCTTCAGCCCGTCGCCGGTGTTGAAGATGACCGTCTCCTTCGCCGGGTCGAGCCTGCCGGTCTCCACCAGCTTCTTCAGCACCGCGGCGGTGACCCCACCGGCGGTCTCGGCGAAGACGCCCGCGGTGCGGGCGAGCAGCTCGATGCCGGCGCGGATCTCGTCGTCGTCCACGTATTCCATCCAGCCGCCGGTCCGGCGCACCGACTCCAGTGCGTAGACCCCCGCGGCCGGGTCGCCGATGTTGAGCGACTTGGCGATGCCGGTCGGCTTGACCGGGACGATCTCGTCGGTGCCCTTGTGCAGCGCGACCGCGATCGGGTTGCACCCCGCGGACTGCGCCCCGAACACCGTCCACTCCGTGTCCGGCACGAGCCCGATCTCGACCAGCTCGCTGAACGCCTTGTCGATCTTGGTGAGCAGCTCGCCGCTGGCCATCGGGATGACGACCTGCGCCGGGATGCGCCAGCCGAGCTGCTCGGCGACCTCATATCCCAGCGTCTTGGAGCCCTCGGCGTAGAACGGCCGGACATTGACGTTGACGAACGCGGTGTCCTCGAACTCGTCGGTCTCCGTCAGCTCCGAGCAGAGCCGGTTGACGTCGTCGTAGGACCCTTCGATCGCGACGACATCCCCGCCGTAGACGGCGCTCATCACGACCTTGCCGGGCTCCAGGTCCGACGGGATGAACACGGTCGACGGCACCCCGGCGCGCGCGGCGTGCGCGGCGACCGAGTTGGCCAGGTTGCCCGTGGAGGCGCACGAGTAGCGGGTGAAGCCCAGCGCCTTCGCGGCCGTCAGCGCCACCGAGACGACCCGGTCCTTGAACGAGTGGGTCGGGTTGGCCGAGTCGTCCTTGACCCACAGCTGACCGGTGATGCCGAGCTCCCTGGCCAGCAGATCGGCCTTGATCAGGGGGGTCAGCCCCGGGTCGAGCGTCACGCGGCTGTCGGGGTCGGTGCCGACGGGCAGGAGCGGCGCATAGCGCCAGATGTTCTGCGGACCCGCCTCGATCTGCTCCCGGGTGACCCGGGAGAGCGCCTCGGCGTCATAGCCCACCTCGAGGGGGCCGAAACACTCATAACAGGCGTGCTGCGCCGCGAGCGGGAACTGCGCCCCACAGCCACGGCAGACCAGGTGGCGGGCGGGAGAGTCGGTGAAGACGCTGAGCGTCGAGGTCATGGAGGCCTTCCTCTCATCTTCCCCAGGTGCATGGCCTTGCGCACCGGGACGGATTTGGCACCTACCGCGACCGGCCTCAACGTCGAGACGCGTCGCAGGGGTTGCCGGGGCTTCATCGGGCCGTATCCCTCTGCCCCTCTGGATGAGGTATTCAGTTGTGACGAGCGTGTTTCGACTTCGAGTGTAAGGGCCGACACGGGTGGCGTCGTATGAGTCATCTCACGAGATGGACCTGACTACGGTTTCACTCATGCATTCCGACGCGGCCGCCTGGTTCGCCAAGCGCACCTCGACCTGGCGCGACTGGACCCTCGCCGACCTTCAGCGCCGTAAGGGCGGCACCCGGATCAGCGTGGTGCTGCCGGCGTTGGACGAGGAGCCGACCGTCGGGGAGATCGTCACCGGTGTGCGCACCCTCATGCCGCTCGTCGACGAGGTGATCGTCGTCGACTCCGGCTCCGTGGACCGCACCGCCGAGGTCGCCCGGCAGGCGGGAGCCACCGTCCACCACCGCGACGACATCCTCCCCGGGACCGGATCCCGGCCCGGCAAGGGTGAGGTGCTCTGGAAGGCCCTCGCGGTCACCAGTGGCGACATCCTGGTGTACGTCGACGCCGACCTCACCGACTTCCAGCCGCACTTCGTCACCGGGCTTCTCGGCCCGCTGCTGGAGGACCCGGCCACCCTCATGGTGAAGGCGTTCTACGACCGGCCGCTGCTGGACGTGTCCGCCTCCGGCGGCGGGCGGGTCACCGAACTCGCCGCACGGCCGCTGCTCAACGCGTACTTCCCCGAGCTCGCCGGCGTGGTGCAGCCCCTCGCCGGCGAGTACGCGGCCCGCCGCTCGCTGCTGGAGTCGCTGCCCTTCGCGGCCGGGTACGGCGTCGAAACGGGCCTGCTCATCGACACCTACCGCACCGCCGGGCTCGACGCGATCGCCCAGGTCGACCTCGGCCAGCGCACCCACGGCCACCAGGACACCGCGGCCCTGGGCCGGATGGCCGCGACGATCCTGCGGACCATCCACACCAGGGTCACGCCGGGCACGCCGATCTGGCCGACCCTCACCCAGTTCGCCAGGCACGGCGACACGGCGACCCCGGTCGATCACGACGTCGCCCACCCCGACCGCCCGCCGATGCGCGCTACACGGGCTCAGGGGTGAACTGCCACAGGGTGGAGGTGGTGATGCCCGCGCCCACGAGGGCGGTCACGACGGCGGCCCACTCGGCCAGGAGCAGCCACAGCGGAGTGTCGATCACGGCGGTCGGCGGCTCACCCGTCAGCGTCGCGACCACCACGACCATCGCGACCAGCGACAGCAGCACGAACGTGAGCACCACGGTCAGCCGCAGCGCCCAGTGGCCGACGGAACGGCCGGTGGCGAACAGCAGCGCGCACAGCGTGACCAGCACCGCGACCGCCGCCGAGGCGACCGCGCCGACCATTGTGAAGATCTGCGCGGTGAGGGCCTCGGCGGGGCCGTTCATCGCGTTGGACGAGGCGATGTAGGTGGTCCAGGCCGCGATGTTGGCCTGGTCGTAGTAGAGGGTGGCGGAGAGCGCCGCGAGGCCGAGGACGAGCAGCCACGCACCGCGGAGCGCCGAGATTCGCATGGACCGGCACCCTACCGGTCAGTACGCGAATCCCGTTCAGCTCACCACGTCCTTGCGCAGGAAGCGCCACCACGCGAGGGAGAAGAAGACGGTGGCGTACGCCAGGGACGCGATGCCGCCCTTCACCATGTCGTCGGTCTGCAGCGGGGTGGACAGCAGGCCGAGCCACGCGTCACCGTAGTGGGTCGGCAGGAAGTTGCGGATCGTGCCCAGCGCCGTGATCTGGTCCAGGATGTTGGACAGGATCTGCAGCAGGACCGCACCGCCGACGGCGCCGAGCGGGGCGTCCGTGGACACCGACAGCAGGAACGCCAGGGACGCCACCACCAGGAGCGAGACGCACAGGTAGCCGACGATCTCCAGCAGCCGCACGACGCTGGTGCCGGCGGCGATCTCCCCACCGATCGGCGCGTTGAGCGGCGCCCAGCCATAGCGCAGGGTGCCCACCAGCATGGCCGTGCCGACCAGGATCAGCACCGCGACGAGGCAGTAGAGCAGCGCCGCGGTCACCTTGACGCCGAGCAGCCGGGCCCGCGGGACGGGCATCGCCAGCAGATACCGCAGGCTCCCCCACGACGCCTCGCTGGCCACGGTGTCGCCGCAGAAGAGGGCGACGACCACGACCAGCAGGAAGCCCGAGGACACCAGCAGGGTGAAGAGGGTGAAGTTGGCGCCGCCGGCCGTGGCCAGGTCCGACAGGCGGGAGAACTCGCCGCCGTTGCCGCCCTCGCCGTCGCCGCCGCCGTTGTCGAGCTGGAAGGCGACCAGGATGATCAGCGGCAGCAGGACCATGAAGCCCAGTGCCATCTGGGTGCGGCGACGGGCCGCCTGCCGGCGGATCTCCGTCCACAGCGAGAGGGTCGCGCCCGGCTTGTAGCCCGGCGCACCGCCGATGACGTCCACGGACGAAGTTGTCATGACCGCTCCCCACTGGCCTTGGTGTCGCCGCCGACGAGCGACAGGAACGCGTCTTCGAGCCGCCGCCGCGGCGTCACCCGGTCGATCCCGACGCCGGCTCGCACCAGCGCCGCGACGACCTCCGATCGGGGCACGCCGTCGAGGTTGACGACCAGGCCGCCGTTGCCGCCGGAGGCGGTGACCGAGCGGACCCCGTCGAGCTCTTCGAGCACCTTCGAAGCGGCGTCCACGTCGGACACGTCGAGCTGGACGGTGGGCGAGTCGCCGACGATGTCGTCGACCTTGCCGGTCGCGACGACCTCGCCGCGGTGCATGACGACGACGTCGGTGCAGGTCTGCTCCACCTCGGCGAGCAGGTGGCTGGAGACCAGGACCGCGCGGCCGCCGGTCGCGTACCGGCGCAGCACCTTGCGCATCTCGGCGATCTGCGGCGGGTCGAGCCCGTCGGTGGGCTCGTCCAGGACGAGCAGCTCGGGCAGGCCGAGCATGGCCTGGGCGATGGCGAGGCGCTGCCGCATGCCATGGCTGTAGGTGTTGACCCGCCGGTTGACGGCCGTGCCGAGGCCCGCGATGTCGAGCGCCTCGTCGAGATGCGCATCGTCGGAAGGCCGGCCGGTCGCCGCCCAGTACAGCTGGAGATTCCGCAGACCGGTGAGGTGCGGAAGGAAGCCCGGCCCTTCCACCAGGGCGCCGACCCGGGACAGGACCGGGGCGCCCGGCAGGAGCTGGTGGCCGAAGACGAAGATCTCGCCCTGGCTGGGCCGGGTGAGCCCCATCAGGACCCGCAGCGACGTGGTCTTGCCGGCGCCGTTGGGGCCGAGGAGGCCGACGACCTGGCCGCGCTCGACGGTGAAGTCGACCTTGGCGACGGCGACGAAGTCCCCGTACGTCTTGCGCAGCCCCCGCACGACCAGCGGCGTGTCGACGAGGTCGGTGTCGACGCGGCGTTCGATCCGCCGGGCCCGGCCGCGCGCGACGAGGATCGCGACGATCAGGCCGACCGCGATCACGGCGACGAGCGCGGCGAGGACGTAGCGCCAGATGACGTCGGGGTTGGCGAGCGGTGTGCCGGCGATGTTCGGCAGGGTCAGCGCGCCGTCGACGGCGACCTGGTAGACGACCGGGTCGGGCGGCGACAAGTACGCGGTGTCGGCGGTGGCGACGGTGACCCGGACGCTGCTGCCGGCCTCGAACCGGTGCACGACGGCGGGCAGCGTGACGGTGACGGGCTGCGCGTCGGCGATGTCCTTCGGCAGGCCGGTGAGCCTGACCGGCGCGATGAGCCCGTCGGGGATCGACGCGGCGCCCTTCGCGGGCACGTCGTAGAGCTTGACGAACAGCACGGCCTCGCCGGTCGGCGACGCGGCCCGGATGCGGACCGTCGGCGCGCCGGCCGCGTCGAGGCGCGCGGTCAGCGGCGCGGACGTGAAGTCGGCGTGCTGGCCGGGGATCTCGACGGACACGCCGCTGCCGAGGAGGCTGGCGAGGCCGGCGATGGGCAGCGACGAGATCGCGGCGGGGTTGCCGTTGGGCGGGTTGGCGATGCCGGTGGGGCCGCCGGTGAGGGGCACGCTCTCGGTGGAGGTGCCGGCGATGCCCGGGTAGGTCGACGTCGACGACGCGGTGGTGACGAGCCCGCGGCCCTGGGCGTTGAGACCGGATACCCGCGAGTAGGTGAAGCTGTTCTCCGGTGCCTTGCCGTTGCCCTTGACGTAGTGGTCGAGCCATTGCGCCGTCAGGTACCGCAGCCGGTCGACCTCGGACTGCGGCCCGGTGCCGCCGTCGTGCCCGCCGGTGAACCACGCGACCCGGACGGGCGTGCCGGTGGCGGCGATGCCACGGGCGTTGGCGTCGCCCTCGCTCAGCGGGAACAGCGTGTCGACCTGCCCCTGGATGAGCAGCGTGGGCGCCTTGATCCGGTCCAGGACGGGCGCGGGACTGGACCTGCGCAGCAGCGCGACGGCGTCCTCGTCGGCCTTGCCGGTGGTGGCGATGTCGAGGTACGCCTCGCAGACGTCCCTGGCGAACCGGCCGCATTGGGCGTCCCCGGCCGGGGTCCGCTGCGGGGCGTCGACCCCTCCCGTGAGGGAGCTGATCGGATCCGCGTTGCCGGAGCCGAAGAACAGGCCCGCCCACTGCTTCTTGAACACGCCGCCCGACGGACCCTTGCCGGTCGACTCGGGCAGGAACACCCGCGACAGGTCGTTCCACGTGATCATGGGGACGATCGCGTCCACCCGCTTGTCCTGCGCGGCGAGCAGGAGGGCGAGGGCGCCACCGTACGAGCCGCCGACCGCCGCCACCCGGGGGTCGCCCGCCGCGTCGGTCTGGATGTCGGGACGGGCCGCGAGCCAGTCCAGCAGGCGCTGGGCGTCCTTGACCTCCCAGTCCGGGCTGTCGATGTGGATCTCGCCGGTGGAGCGCCCGAAGCCCTGCGCGGTCCAGGTCAGCACCGCGTAGCCAAGGTCGGCGAAGTCCTCGGCGTCGGACTTCACGCTCTGCTTCGTCCCACCGAAGCCGTGGGCGAGCAGGATCGCCGGCTTCTTGCCGCTCTTCTTCGGCAGGTACAGCGTCGTGTCGAGCGTCACCTCGGTCGCGTCGTCGGGCCCGGTGCGCACCGTGATGCGCTGCTCCTCGGTGCGGAACGTGGCGGGCGACGGGACGACCGCCCAGCCGACCAGACCGGCCAGCAGCAGGGCGACCACCGAGCCGGCGATGACCCTGCGCCGGTCGAGACGCGGTAAGAGACGCATCGGCCAAACGTACGCAACGGATGTTGCGCTCTGGCGAATTCCTCAGCAGGTTCACAGCAAGCGGCAGGGTTATACGCTCGGTGGGTGGCCGCGACCTTGACGCTCACCGCCAGCCTGCGCCCCGCGGCCCTGGACGCCCGCCGCGGCGTGGTCCGGCTCCACCCCGAGGTCCTGTCCGCGCTGGGCCTGCGCGCCGGCGACCCGGTCACGCTCACCGGCCGCCGCGAGTCCGCCGGGATCGCCGCCGTCGCCGGGGCCGGCGCCAGCCGCGCCCTGCTCTACGCCGACGACCTCCTGCTGGGCAACCTCGGCCTGCGCGACGGCGGGCAGGTGACGGTGTCGGCGGCGCCGCTGCGGGCCGCGACCTCGGTGACGCTGGCCGGGCCGGCCGCGATCGCCGCGGCCGTGTCGCCGGAGATGCTGCGCCTGGCCCTGCTCGGCAAGGTCGTCACCGTCGGCGACAACGTGTCGCTGCTGCCGCAGGACGTGTCGCTCACCTCGCTGGACCCCGGCGTGTTCGAGGCGGCGCGCCGCACCCTGTCCAACACCGTCGGCTACGCCTGGACCAGCGCGCTGCTCACCGTCGCGGCCGCCTCACCCGCCGCGGGTGCGCTGGTCACCATGGACACCGCGGTCGGCTGGCAGCACGGCCACGCGACCCACGCGCCCGGGGGCGCCGTGGTGCGGGCGGCTCCTGACGAGCCGGCCCTCGACGATCTCCCCGGCCTGAAGGCGCAGGCCGAGCAGCTGAGCGAGCTGCTCGACCTCGGGTTCCACCACGGCGAGGTGCTCGCCAAGCTCGGCACGACGGTGTCGCTGGGCGTCCTGGTGACCGGCCCCGCCGGCTCCGGCAAGTCCGCGCTCGTGCAGGCCGTCGCGGCGAGTGTGCGGGCCCAGGTCGTGCAGCTGTGGGCGCCGGAGCTCGCGGCGCTGACGAACAACGACGCCGCCGCCCGGCTGCGCGAGGCAGCCGCCAAGGTGCGCGCGGCCGCACCGGCCATCCTGCTGGTCGCCGACGTGGACGCCCTCGCCCCGCGCGACCAGCCGGGCCCGCTGTCGACCGTCTTCCGCCAGCTGATCGGCGAGCTCATCCGCGACGGTGCGGCCGTGGTCGGCACGACCAGCCGCTCCGAGTCCGTCGACCCCGCGATCCACGCCCCCGGCCTGCTCGCGCACGGGATCGCCGTCCCGCTCCCCGACGCCGCCCTGCGCCGCGAGCAGCTCACCGTCCTCACCCGTGGCATGCCCCTGGACGACGACGTCAGGCTCGACGACGTCGCGGCCCGCACGCCCGGCTTCGTCGCCGCGGATCTCGCCGCGTTGTCCCGCGAGGCAGGTGTACGAGCCGCGCTCCGCCACCGCCGCGAGGGCGAAACCCCCTGCGTGCTGATGGCCGACTTCGAGGCCGCCCTGGAAGTCGTGCGCCCCACGTCGATGGCCGAGTCCTCGTTGGAGCTCGCCAAGGTCACCCTCGACGACGTCGGCGACATGGCCGAGGTCAAGCAGACCCTCACCGAGTCCGTCCTGTGGCCCCTGTCCTACCCGGACGCCTTCTCCCGCCTCGGCGTCGAGCCACCCCGCGGCGTCCTGCTCTACGGCCCGCCCGGCTGCGGCAAGACATACCTGGTCAAGGCGATCGCCGGCACCGGCAAGGCCAACGTCCTGTCCGTCAAGGGCGCCGAACTGCTGTCGAAATGGGTCGGCGAGAGCGAACGCGCGGTCCGCGAGCTCTTCCGCCGCGCCCGCGAGGCCGCCCCGACCCTCGTCTTCCTCGACGAGGTCGACGCCCTCGCCCCGACCCGCGGCCAGGCCACCGACGGCGGCACCACCGACCGCGTCGTCGCCGCCCTCCTCACCGAACTCGACGGCGTCGAATCCCTGCGCAACGTCGTCGTGATCGGCGCCACCAACCGCCCCGACCTGGTCGACCCCGCCCTTCTGCGTCCGGGCCGCCTCGAACGCCTGGTCTTCGTCCCGCCGCCGGACGCCCCGGCCCGCGCCGAGATCCTGCGCGCCGCCGCTCGTACGGTGCCGCTCGCCGCCGACGTGGACCTGCCTGCGCTGGCGGCCTCGCTGGACCGCTTCTCCGCCGCGGACTGCACCGCGCTGATCCGCGAGTCCGCTCTGGCCGCCATGCGCGAATCCCTGGAAGCCACCGAGGTCACCGCCGCGCACGTGGCCCTCGCCCGCGACCGGGTCCGCCCCTCGCTGGACCCTGGCCAGGTCGCGTGGCTCGCCGCGTACGCCGAGCAGCACCAGTCCCGCAGCTGACCCGGGGCGAGCGCGCCGGCAAGGCGACATCCACCCGCTGGACAGCTGGCGCGGCTGTCGCTAGTGGCGGCGGGAGCGGGAGGCTCGCAGGCGGCGGAGGCGCTGGACGACGATCGGGTCGTGCGCCAGGGCCAGGGGGTCGTCGAGCAGGGTGTTGAGCAGCTGGTAGTAGCGGGTCGCCGACAGGTTGAAGGTGTCGCGGACGGCCTGCTCCTTGGAGCCTGCCTGGCGCCACCACTGGCGCTCGAAGGCGAGGATCCTCTTGCTGCGTTCGTCGAGCTCAGGCGGCTCCTCGACCGTGGCAAGGTCGGGGGCGGGCTCAGGGTCGGTGGTGACGTCGCTGTCCACGAAGTCGTCGGCGTCCTGGGTGGACTGCGTCGGGACGCGAGTGGCGGCGAGGTCGTCGCGCTGCATCGTCGCTCCATCGTGACTGCGGGGCTCGGGGGTCCCGCAAGCCTACCGCCGTCACACGGTCAGGCGGTCACGATCTTGACGCCGGCGGCGGTGAAGGCGGCCAGGGTCTCCGGGGTGGCGTTGGAGTCGGTGACCAGGGTGTCGATGCGGTCGATCGGGCAGATGCGGGCGAACGCGTGGCCGCCCAGTTTCGAGCTGTCGGCGATGATGACGACACGGCGGGCGCGGGCGACCATGAGGCTGTTCATCGCGGCCTCGCCCTCGTGGTGGGCGGCCGCGCCGAGGGTGACGTCGAGCGCGTCGACGCCGAGCAGGGCGATGTCGAGGGTGACGTCGCGCAGGATGTTGCCGCCGAGGGGGCCGACCAGCTCGAAGGACTGCGGGCGGACCACGCCGCCGGTCACGACGATCTTCATGCGGGAGCGCACGAGCAGCTCGTTGGCGATGTTGAGGGCGTTGGTGACCACGGTGAGCTGGGCGTCGTCGACGCCGCCGGTGAGCTCGGGGCGGACGGCGAGCGCGCGGGCGACCTCGGTGGTCGTCGTGCCACCGTTGAGGGCGACGACCATGCCCGGGGACACCAGCGCGGCCGCGGCGGCCCCGATGCGCTGCTTCTCCGGTGCGTGTTTGGCCGTCTTGTACCGCAGCGGCAGGTCATACGAGACGCCGTTGGCGACCGCCCCGCCGCGCGTGCGGGTGATCATCTGCTGCTGGGCGAGCTGGTCGAAGTCGCGGCGGATCGTGGCCTGCGACACGTCGAGGCGCTCGGCCGCGTCCTCCACGCTGATCCGGCCGCTGTCGGTCAGGATCTCGAGGAGCGCGTTCCAGCGTGCGTAGCGGTCCACTGACCCCTCCTTTGCGCGTACGGTGCGAGATGTGTGCACAATAATGCGCGAAACTACGGGTAAACGCAAAGGCAACTGCTCAAACTAACCTCCGGGTTACGGTTGCCAGCCTGCCCGACAGTGCGCAATGATGCGCGAACCCGCCCGGTTTCATGCCACATCGATCAGCGCGAGGACGAGCTACACATGACGAAGACCGTGATCGCCCTCGATGTTGGGGGCACCGGGATCAAGTGTGCGCTGGTCGGCGCCGAAGGCGACGAGCGGCACCGGGTCCTGCACGCCGAGCGGCACGCCACCGGGCGCGAGCGCGGACCCGAGGCCGTCATCGCGACGATCCTCGACATCGCCGAAGGCCTCGCCGCCACCGCCCGCGCGAAGGGGCTCGACCCCCGTGCCGCGGGCGTGGCCGTGCCGGGCGTGATCGACGAGCGCAACGGCATCGCCGTCTGGGCCGCCAATGTGGGCTTCCGTGACGTACCGCTGAAGGCCCTGCTGGAAGAGCGCCTGGGCCTGCCCGCGGCGCTCGGTCACGACGTGCGCGCCGGTGGGCTCGCCGAGGCGCGGCTGGGCGCGGGCCGGGACCACTCCTACGTGCTGGTCATCCCCATCGGCACCGGCATCGCCGCGGCCAACGTCGTCAACGGTCAGGTCTACACGGGCGCGCACGGCGCCGCGGGCGAGATCGGCCACATCGTGGTGCGCCCGGGCGGACCGCGGTGCGGGTGCGGGCAGCGCGGCTGCCTGGAGTCGATCGCCTCCGCGTCGGCGGTCGGCCGCCGGTACGGCGAACAGGCCGGCCGACCCGCCACTGCCGAAGAGGTCGCCCGGCTCGCCGCCGAAGGCGAACCCGTCGCGGTCGCCGTGTGGCAGGAGACGATCGACGCCCTGGCCGACGGCCTGATGACCGGCATCGCCCTGTTCGACCCGGCGGTCATCGTGCTCGGCGGCGGACTCGCCGAGGCCGGCGAGGCACTGCTCGCCCCGCTGCGGGCAGGGGTCCACGCGCGCGTGACGTTCCACCGCGAGCCGACCATCACCCGCGCCGCGCTCGGCGACGAGGCCGGCTGCCTCGGCGCCGCCCTGCTCGCTCTGGACAGCATGCAAGACGACAGCACAGGAGGATCTCGATGACGTTGGTGTCCGGCGTACGGGTGATCGCGGGGGACCGCGTCATCGACAACGGCTTCGTCCGGGTCGAGGGCGACCGCATCGCCGAGGTCGGCGCCTCCTCCGACGGCTCGCCGGTCACCGCCACGGTCGTGCCCGGGTTCGTCGACATCCACGTCCACGGCGGCGGCGGCGCCACCTTCACGACCGGCGACCCCGCCGCTGCCCGCACCGCCGCGGCGTACCACCTCGGCCACGGCACCACGACGATGCTGGCGAGTCTCGTCACCTCGCCCCCCGACCTGATGCTGTCCGCCACCAAGGCCTTCGCCCCGTTGGTCAGTGAGGGCGTCCTCGCCGGCGTGCACTTCGAGGGCCCGTACCTGTCACACGCCCGCTGCGGCGCGCAGAACCCGGCCCACCTGCGCGAACCTTCACTCGACGAGCTCACCGCGCTCATCGACGCCGGCGAGGGCGCGGTCCGCATGGTCACCGTCGCCCCCGAGCTGCCCGGCGCGCTGGACGCCATCAAGCTCCTGGTCTCCCGCGGCGTCGTCGCCGCCCTCGGCCACACCGACGCCACCTGGGAGGAGACCCTCGCGGGCGTCGACGCCGGCGCGACGGTCGGCACCCACGTCTTCAACGGCATGCGCCCCCCGCACCACCGCCAGCCCGGCCCGGTCTTCGCCCTCCTCGGCGCGGCACCGGTCACGTGCGAGTTCGTGGCCGACGGCGTACACCTCCATGACGGCACCCTCGCATTCGCCGTCTCGGTCACCGGTCCGGCCCGCGCCGCGCTCATCACCGACGCCATGGCCGCCGCCGGCATGCCCGACGGCGAATACGAGCTCGGCGGCCAGAGCGTCGCGGTCGCCGACGGCGTCGCCCGCCTCACCCGCGACGGCTCCATCGCCGGCAGCACCC
Source organism: Dactylosporangium sp. NPDC005555 (assembly GCF_040605635.1). Lineage (NCBI taxonomy): Bacteria > Bacillati > Actinomycetota > Actinomycetes > Micromonosporales > Micromonosporaceae > Dactylosporangium > Dactylosporangium sp. NPDC005555. The sequence continues at coordinate 32,085 of NZ_JBEXDG010000022.1, read as the reverse complement.
TCACCATGGACGCCGCCTTCCGCCGTGCCGCGGGCGCCGGCCTCTCCCTCGTCGACGCCTCCCGCATGGCCTCGGCCACCCCGGCCATCGCCATCGGCCTCGGCGACGAGCTCGGCACGCTGCGCCCGGGCCTGCGCGCCGACCTCGTCGTCCTCGACGACTCCCTTCAGGTCACTCGCGTCATGCGCTCCGGCACCTGGTTGTCATAAGCCTCGACGAGGGCGGCCATGTATGAGACCGCGAGCTCGCGAACAGTGAGGTCCGGCACCGCCCCGGCAAGCGCGACCACGGCCAGATCCACCCCCGGGGACCTGCGGCGACCGAAGAGTCGTCGCAGGTGACCGACCCCCTCGCGCACACTCGGACCCGCCATTGGATCATCGGCGATCACCCCCAGCCGCGCGCCGACCTCATCGGGTGCCGCGGCCTGCATCAACCGGATCACGTCACTGGCGTCCTTCGGCTTCAACCGCTCCGGCCGTCCGTGGTCCGCGTCCGCCAGTCGTTCGGCGATCTTGTGCGCCTTGGCAACGAACAACGCGGGAACCCCGGCGACCGCCACCGACCGGACGCGCCCATCGACCTCTGATTCAAGGCTGGCGATCCGCAGGACACCGTGATCAACTACGGCCGCTTCCAACCCTGGCGTCCGGCGGGCCGAATTTCGCCCGTGCTCGGGAAGCCGGGCGGAGCGACGGCCGGCACCTGCGAGCGACTCGGGCACCAGAAGGTCGACCGGAATCTCGACGATCGCATCGCCGACCAGAGTTCTGGTCGTCCACGTGCCCGGCGCCGAGGAGAGACGGAAGCCAGCACTTGTCATCGCCTCGTCGATCCTTGGGTCGGGACCGAGGACTCGGGGATCGAGTGCCAGATCGGCATCCGAGGTGAAGGGGGCGATGCTGGCGTCCAGTTCAGCGGCTCCGGTGCGGGCATAGACGGCTTGGGCCCCGGCGAGCACGACTGCCGCAGCGTGCCCGGTAAGTGCGTCGAGCGCGTTCAGGAGCACGCAGCGAGCAGCAACGTACAGCATCGGAGATTCAGTAGCCATAGGGCCATACTCTACTGAAGTGCGGGAAGGCTAGTCAGGCGCCAGGTGCTGGGGTTGGTGCGCATCCAGGTGAGGACGGCGGCGGCCTCTTCGGGGAGACGGCCGTTGCCGCCGAGGCAGTCCAGGACGAGCTGGCTCAGGGCGACGTGCTCGGCGCAGTCAAGCGTCCGAGTGCCGACCAACTGTGCCGATTCGTCCTCGGCCTGCAGGATCACCACGTCGGCACCGCGTTCAGCGGGGAGCAGCCGGCCGAACCGGCGCACCGCCGCAGGGTCCGACGCGTAGAGCACCAGCTGTGCCGGCGCAGCGACCGGCGCGATCGCCGAGGCAGCGAATGAGCCGGTCACGATGGCGCGGGGCGCCCCTGGGACGGACAGCCGCTCGTACAGGGCCCGCGGACCGCCCGGAGCGACATAGCCGGCGGCCGCATTGTTACGCAGCAGTTGATAGCCTTCGGCGCCGACCGCAAGCAGCGCGGGCCAGTCGACGTCGAGGATGCTTCCGCGTCTGTCGCGCTCGATCAGCGCGGCTTCGGTCATGGCCTGCAGCAGGGTGGAGACGTAGCCCTTGCTCAGTCCACTCGCGTCCGCCAGGTCGGTCAGCCGATACGGCGGCATGGTGTCGACGAGCATCCGGACGAGCCGGCGGGCGCGCGGACCGTTCCAGCGGGCGGGCGGCCGGGCCGAAGGGGCGGGATCCCGGTCGGCGCCCTGGAGCCTCACGTAGATCGGCGGGCGCTCCACGGAAAGGCGAACGTTGCCGGTCAGGTCGATGTACGAATATCCACCCCGGTCGAGCAACTCACGCGTGCGGGGACTGATCCACGGCGCGATCACCAGCGTCCCGGGACCGCCTTCGAGCCTGCCGACGCCGCGCGGCGACAGGGTGCTGAGGGTCAGGACCCGCAAGGAGCCACCGCCGGGAAAGTCCCAGTCGACGTCGCCCGACGGCTGCAGGTACACCGGCAACAGCTCAGTCAACTGACGCCTGGCACGGTCCCGGATATCCGCTGCGAGCATCAGCCAAGTTTTCCACAACAGCAATTTTGCTGCTATCGCAAACTGGCGGTTCCAGTGAACTTCGGGGCTTCGAGAGGGCCGGACCAGGCGGCCAGGCGGCGGGGCAGGGGGATGCGGTCCCAGGGGACGCGTTGCATGAGGCGGTCCAGGACGATGCCGAGGCAGATGGCGGCCAAGCCGTCAGTGACCCAGTGGAAGCTCAGGTAGGTCGTGGTGAACAGGACGATGGCCGGGGCGCCGTAGCGGATCGCGCGGAGCTGGCCCGGGCGGAGGAGGGCGCCGAGGAGGAGGGCCAGGACGCCGTACCAGATGATGGCGTTGACCACGTGCCCCGACGGATACGACATCCCGGTCGGCACGTGGAACAGGTACTCGGGGTGCTCGACCTTGTGGTCGCTGGCGGCGGTCCGATCGCTCCACACCTTCAGCGGGCCGATCGTCAGGTACGTGATGACGAACCCGCCGATGACCGGGAGCGCGGGCCGCACGGAGTGGGTGCGCCAGCCGACGAAAAGGGCGGTCAGCACCGCCAGGGGGGTCAGGACCTGGCCGCCCTGGCCGAGGTAGTTGAAGACGCGGGCGGTCCAGTAGGCCCAGGTGGGGCGGTGGGCGTCGACGAGGTCGCGGACCGCGAGGTCGACGGACAGCAGCGGGGTGCGCAGCGCGAGCGCGACGGTGATCGCGGCGAAGAGTGCCAGAAGCACCAGGTCGAACCACAGGGCCGGGCGCACGTTTCGCATGCCGGAAAACGCTACCCGACGACGCTCACGTGACCCGGCCCTGGACAGAGACCTGCACGAAGGCTCTACAGAAGGTTCTTGATGTCCGCCGCGATGTGGTCCATGCGGACGCCGGAGTTGGGGCAGCCGCCGAAGTGGTGCAGGGCGATGACCTTGTTGGTGCGGCGGGAGATCACCGGCGAGCCGGACGAGCCGCCGTCGGTGTCGCAGTAGTACGACATGTCGGTGCCGGCGGCGTAGCCGTTGTAGGCGGGGTTGGCCACGGCGCAGTTGCCGCTGCGCTCGCTGCTGTCGAAGGTGGTGATCACGGTCGGCATGCCGCGGGGGTGCTGCGGGATGTAGAGCTCCTCGCCGCGGACGGGGGCGCGGTCATCCATCTGCAGGTAGCCGAAGCGGGAGATCGCGTCGAAGTTGCGGACCGTGAAGAGGGTGTAGTCCAGGACGTTGTCGGTGGCGAGGACCTGGTCGGCCATGACCTTGACGGGGCGAAGGGTGGGGCCACCGCCGCACTGCGCGCACTCGTAGTTGAACCAGACCTCGGTGTTGCGGGCCTCGCGGGTGGTGGTGAAGCAGTGCGCGTTGGTCATCATGCGGTTGTTCGCGCCGAGGCGCCAGGCGGTGCACAGCTCGACGCCGTTGATGAGGATGCGCGCGACCGGCTTGGAGTTGGCGTACGCGACGGGATCGTCCGACTTGTAGCAGACGGCGTTCTCCTTCTCGTCACGGTCGCAGATGCTCTCCTCGTGGGGCTTCGCGGCGGCGGCCGCCTTCCGCGCGGCCTCGGCGGAGGCCTGTTCCGCCGGGGTCTGGCCACGGGCGACCCGGTCGACGGTGACGCCGAGGCCGGCGAGCTTCGACCGGATGCCCAGCGGGTCGGTCTCGGCACGTTCGACGCTGACCGTGGCCGACTCGCCGGAGACGGACATCGTCCAGTTGTCCATGTCGCTCAGCTGCGCGGCGTCGTACCGGTGGATCTCGGAGCCGGTCGCGTCACTGACCTTGACGGTGTCGCCCGGGTTGAGCTGGAGCCGGGAGAAGTGCACCTTCACGTAGTCCGCGCCCGGGTAGCGGTAGGTGGTCGCCCGGTCGAACGCGCCGCTGGTGACCGACTCCAGGATGCCCGACGGCTCAGGGGCCGGCTCTTCGTGCGCGGGCGCCGCAAACGCGGTCGCCGGCTGTCGTGCGGGCGCGAACGAGGTCGCCGTCGCGACCCCCGCCCCGGTGAGCGCGACAAGGGCGCACACCCCGCTTACCAGCAAAACCCTACGGCGCATGAGCGCATTCCTCCCAGTGGTCCGCATGAAGGGACCGCCCGGGCTGTTAGGGGTAAATCGGGCGATCCGCCCCATTCAACGACGGATCCCGTACGGAGGAGGCGGGAACTCAGGGAGTTGGGTCGAGCGTGCCGCCGGTCTGAGCCAAAAGGTTGCCCAGTCCCACCCGGGTCGCTACCACGATGAGCAGGTCGCCTTCGCTCAGCACGTACGTCACGGGCGGGCACCAGACCGTCTGCCGGCCGCTGTCGGTGGTGACCGCGAGGACCCGGACCTCGCCGACGTCCTCGGCCGCGCCGACCAGGCCGCCGTCGAGGTCGGAGGCGGCGACGACCGGCACCTCGGCCAGCAGCAGCACCTTGCGGTCGACGGGGATCGTGCCGATGACCTCGCGCTCCAGCAGCGCCGCGGCGAAGGCCGGCGCGGCGAGGAAGGAGACGCTGCGCGACGCGGTGATGCCGAAGGCCCGCTGGACCCGGTGCGCGAACGCGCCGTCGAAGAGCCGCAGCACGACCCGCAGGTCGGGCTTGAGCTCGCGGCTTTCCAGGGCCGCCTCCAGGTTGGCCTGGTCGTCGGTGGAGACCACGACGAGCGCCCGGCTGGTGTCCACCGACGCGGCCCGCAGGGTCGCGATGCGGCTGGCGTCGCCGACGATGAACGGCACGCCGCGGTCGCGGGCGGACTGGGCGCCGCGGGCGTTCTCGTTGCGGTCGATGACCACGACCGGCACGCCGAGGTCGACGAACGCGTGCATGACCCGGGTGCCGACGTTGCCGAGGCCGACGAGCACGACGTGGTCCGACAGCGGCTCGCGCAGCCGGCCGAGCGCGATGGCCAGCTTCGCGTTGACGACCGCCTCGACGACCGCCGCCGTGATGACCGGGATCAGCGCGATGCTGACCAGGCTGAGCAGCACCGTGATCAGCTTCTCCGGCCAGCGTGCCTCCAGGTCCGCGTCGGCGCCGACGAGCTCGGACAGCAGCGTCACGTAGGCCGCGTCCCACCAGGGGATGTCCTGGTAGGCGGCGAGGATCGCGGTGCCGGCGGCGAGCAGGCCGAGCATGATCAGGGCCGTGGTCCACAGCCGGCGGCCGACCAGCCCCCGGTACGCGCGGAACGGGTTGCGCAGCCAGCGGCGGCGCCGGCGGCGCACCTGCGTGGTGTCCGGGCCGTCCTCGCGGACGACGACGGTGCTCACCGGCTCGCCGGTCGCGACGGCCAGGACGAGGTCGGCGGCGTTCTGGTCGGCGGGCAGCAGCACCGCCTCCCCGTCGCCCTCGGTGACCGCGAGCCCGCAGATCACGTCCTCGGCGCGCACCTCGGAGCGGCGGGCGACGAAGAGGGTGCGGCGCGCCACCCGTACGTGCACCGGCGCGACCTCACCGAGCGCCTCCGACACGAAGGCCGGCGCCGCCATCTGCGCGTCGGACAGGACGCGGAGGTCGGCGAAGTTGCGGCGGACGCTGTACCCCAGCCGCAGGTTGAACATCCGGATGACGAGCCGCACCCCGGGGTTGACCTCCTGCGCCTGCAACGCGGCGTCGAGGTTGCCGATGTCGTCCTGCTCGACCAGCGCGAGCGCGTCGGCGTCGGCGAGACCGGCCAGCTCGAACGCGTCCCGGTCCGCGCCGGGCGACTCGACGACCCGGCCGCCACGGTCGCGCAGGAGGCGGGCGATGTCGGGCCCGTAGCGGCGCTCGACGCTCGGCAGGATCGCGGTGACGTGCACCCCGTACTGGTGGATCAGCTCCTCGATCAGGCGATACGCGAGGGGGTCGTCACCACAGACGATGATCTTCTTCATGGCCGCCGCTCGGGGCGGCTGATGGGGGTGCCCGTCAGGCCCGAGGGACCACGGACGGGTGATCGCCTGAGCGCGGGGGAGGCCGCTGCGGAGCCGGCGCATCAACCAGGATTCGGACTCCACAGGGCGATCCTAACGAAGATCACCAACCCCTGGAGCCCCGGCGGATCGACAAACTGCCGCGTCACTTTGTCCGGGTTGGTCGTTGAACAGGCGATCGGATTTGTCGACCAGATTGGTTTACGAGGATGAACACGTGGTTTCGCAGGGCGGTCGGTACCGTCGGTGTGGCCGGCGGCATTTTGCTGCTCGGTGCCGGTGCCGCACATGCCGATGACACCCTGGCGCCCGGCCGGCTGGACGATCTCTTCTCACCCGCCGGCGGGCCCAACAACCAGTCGCTGCAGCTCGAGGCGCACGGCTCGCGCATCGACACGAGCGCGGCGAGCAGCACGCAGTCGGGTCACCGCACCACCACGACCCAGGTAGGCAGCCGGCGGCTGCCGAACGTCCTGGACTTCCTGCCGACCGAGATGCTGGGCCTGCCCAAGACGACGTCGAGCAAGGTCTCCAACATCTCGGCGGCGCCGGGCAGGGCGCTGCCGGCCGAGGACTCCGTCGCCGCGCTGCCGCTGGTCGGCTCGCTGCAGCAGTGGGGCCTTCCGGGCGTGAGCGGCATGCCGGTCGACGCCGGCGACACGCTGCGCGGCACGTCGATCGCCGACACCCGCACCGCGTTCCCCGCTGTGGGGACCGAGGCGACGAGCCTGCCGCTGGGCAACACCGCCGGTGGCGGCCTGCCGCTCGTCGGGAGTCTCGCCGGTGGCACGGGTGGCCTGCCGCTGGTCGGTGGCCTGCCGGTGCAGGGCACGCTCAAGCCCGTCGACGACCTCGCCATCCCCGTGGGGGCCGCCGGCAAGCGCTCCGGCAACCAGCGGGTGCAGCGGATCCAGGGCACCGAGGCGGGCACGGGCCTGCCGGTCGTCGGCGACCTCCCGCTCGGCGGCAGCGACATGCTGAAGAACGACTCGGTCACCGGCATCCCGGTGATCGGCGGCGTCGGCCCGACCCCGGGCGTCAGCACCACGGCGGTCGCGAGCCGCTTCGTGCCGACGACCGGTGCCCTGCCGCAGGCGGCGAGCCAACTGCCGCTGGTCACCGAGAAGACCTACGCGCCGAAGCACTCGACGCAGTACAGCCCGAGGCACTCCGTGACCGAAGGCGCCGAGGAGGCCCTGCCGCTGGTCGGCGGACTCCCGCTGCTCAACGGCGTCGCGGGCGGCAACCTCCCACTCGTCGGGGGCCTGCTCGGCGGTCGCTGACCGGGTTCGTGAAAGGCCGGTCCACGACCGGGTTCGTGAAAGGCCGGTCCACGACCGGGTTCGTGAAAGGCCGGTCCACGACCGGGTTCGTGAAAAAGGCCGGTCCCCGGGCGGGGCCGGCCTTTCACGTGTACGCCAGCTCGCCCGCCCTGATCTCGGCCTCGAGCCGGTTCTCGTAGGGCGCGAGCGGGCACGCCCAGGCATCGTCATAGGCGCAGGAGGGGTTGTACGCGTAGTTGAAGTCCAGCCGGACCCGGCCGCCGGGCTCCAGCGTGACGCCGCGGCCATGGGTGCCCTTGACGGTGTCGGTCAGGTAGCGGCCCGCGCCGTAGGACTCCTTGCCACAGGTCGCGTCGCGGAACGGCAGGAACAGGCCGCCGCCGTACGCCGCCAGCCAGAACAGCGTCAGCCGGCCCCAGGGGGTGCTCAGCACACCGACGCGGTCGTACCGCAGGACGCCGTCCTCGCCCCCGGTCGCTATCTCCAGCGAACCTTCGGCGGGCTCCATCGGCACCGACGCCGAAAACGACGGATCGACGGGGAAATACCGCAACGGTCCGGGTGCCGCGGCCTGCGGATGCGTCGCGAACAGCGCATCGCGGAGGGCCCGGAACCCCACCACGTCCACGTCGGACAGATACATGGCGGCGACCCGGGCCCTGAAGTCGGCGAGCGACAGTGCGTCCACGCCTTGACGCTACCCGCGCAGCGGCGCCCCGGCCTGGTGCAGGTGACGCAGGGCCTGCGCGTACGAGTCGACGAACGACGCCGACAGGTACGCCACGCCGATCTCCGCGCAGTGCCGCTCGACGATCGGCTGGGCCTTGCGCAGGTTGGGGGTCGGCATGTTGGGGAACAGGTGGTGCTCGATCTGGTAGTTCAGCCCGCCGAGCAGCACGTCGACCCAGAAGCCGCCGCGCACGTTGCGGGAGGTCAGCACCTGCTTGCGCAGGAAGTCGAGCTCGTCCTCGCCGGTCAGGGTGGGCATGCCCTTGTGGTTCGGCGCGAACGTCATCCCCAGGTACAGGCCGAACAGCCCCTGATGGATGGCGATGAACGCGACCGCCATGCCCGGCGAGAGCAGCGCGAACACGGCGACCAGATAGATCGCGAAGTGGCCGTACAGGAGGAAACCCTCGAGCTTGGAGCGCTTGATCCTGCCGATCGCCCGGGCGCTGGCGACGTGCAGGTTGAACCCTTCCAGCAGCAGCAGCGGGAAGAACAGCACCGCCTGCCAGCCGCCGATGAGCCGGGCCACGCCCTTGGCCTCGTGCGCCTGCCGGGTCGACCAGACCAGGATGTCCGGCGCCACGTCGGGGTCGTGCTCCTCGTGGTTGGGGTTGGCGTGGTGGCGGGTGTGCTTGTTCATCCACCAGCCGTAGCTCATCCCGATGCCGAGGTTGCCGACCAGCATGCCGAGGGTCTCGGAGATCCTCTGCTTACGGAACACCTGCTTGTGCGCCAGGTCATGGGCGACGAGCGCGACCTGCGCGAACGCGACGGCGAGCAGCACCGCGGCCAGCAGCGGGTTGCCGAGGACAAGGGTCGCCCAGCCGCCCACGTAGAGGGCACCCACCAGGGCGAACCTGAGGGCGTAATAGCCGGGGCGGCGGTCGAGCAGACCGGCCGCCCGGATGTGTTTCGACAACGTCGTGAAGTCGGACGTTCGGTCGGCCAGGAGCGTCATGCCGTCCAGCCTCGCGGTGTTCGTGTCCGGTCACGAGCCGGGCAGCCCCGCTGTTTGTGGTAGTGCTGGCCCTACCATCGGGGACCGTTAGGTTGGTGGGGTGCCAGTGCTCATCGGCTCCTACGCAGACCAGATCTCGATCTTCGACGACGACTTCAAGCCATCGGCCCCACCGATCCGCACCCCCTCGCCCTCCTACCTGGCGTTCTCGGCCGCGACCGGCGTGATCTACACGGTCGCCGAGCTGGACGAGGGTCACGTCGCCGCGTTCCGCTCGGACGGCACCCCGCTGGGCTCGTTGCCGACGGGCGGCGCCTCCCCGTGCCACCTGGCGGTCACCGACGGTTTCGTCCTGTCCGCCAACTACCAGGGCGGCAGCGTCTCGGTCTTCGCCCTCTCCCCCGACGGCGCCCTGACCTCCCGCACCGACCTGGTGCGGCACACCGGCAGCAGCGTGCACCCGTCACGCCAGACCGCGCCGCACGCCCATCAGGTGACGGTCCGCGATTCCATGGTGCACGTGGTGGACCTCGGCCTCGACGAGATCATCCACTACGAGCTGTCGCCTGCGGGGTCCCTGTCGCGGGTCGGCGTCACCTCGACGACCCCGCTGGGCAGCGGGCCGCGGCACCTGGTCATGCATCCCGACGGCCGCGTGTTCGTCGCCAACGAGCTCGCCTCGACGGTCGCCGTGCTCTCCCCCGGCTTCGCGGTGCTCGACGTCCAGCCGTCGGTGCTGGTCCCGCCCGTGGGTGACAACTTCCCGAGCGAGCTGCTGCTCTCGCCGGACGGCACCCGCCTCTACGTCGCCAACCGGGGCAACGACACGATCACGACGTTCGCGGTGTCGTCCTCCGGCGTCTCCCCGTTGGACGAGGTGTCCACGGGCGGCACGTGGCCGCGCCACTTCACCATGCTGGACGGCGCCCTGGTCGTGGCCAACCAGCACTCCGACACGGTCACCGTGCTGGAGCTGGACCCCGCGACCGGCGTGCCCCAGCCCGGCCGGGTCGTCCTGGAGCACCCGTCGCCGAGCATGGTGCTGCGCCTGCCCTAGGCACTCTCTTCCCGCGCCACCACCGGCGCCACGTCGAACTCCATGGCATCGAGGGCGGCCCGCAATCTGGGCAGGTCGCCCTCGGCCAGCTGAAACGAGGCCCGGCAGATCTTGTCCACCCACAGCGACACGACCACGGTGCCGCGCGTCGGGTGACAGGTCACCCGCATGGTGCGATCGTCACCCCGCACGTCTTCGAACACGTCGCCCGACTTGGGCAGCGCCACTAGCTCACCCATGCACTCCATGCTGCGACACTGAACGCTCGTTCTTCAACCCTTCAGGTGCCCGCTCCCCCACGCACTCATGCTGTGTCTCACCAGGCACGGGTGGTCCTGGGCCCGCCCTGCTCACTTCCCCGGCCCCGCGCTCTCGGGGAAGCGCCGACCGGGTGTGGTCAGGCGGCTTCGGTGAGCGGGGTCTTCGCGGCGGCGGCGGCCTCGATGGCGGCGCGGATGTCCTGGGTGCGGTCGGGGTCGGGGGTGACCGTGACGGCCGGGCCGGGGCGGGGGGTGGCGGTGTCGGTGGCCCGGGCGTTCTTCGGGCGTTGCTGCGGGACGCGGCGCTTGGTGCGGGTGACGGTGGAGGCGGTGATCGCGGACTGCCGGGCGGCGTCGAGGGTGTCGCGCAGGTCGGCGGCCTCCTCGGCGACCTCCGCGGCCTCCTCGGCCAGGGCGTGGGCGGCGACGACCGCCACGTCCGCGGCCTTTACGGCGGCGCGCTCGGTGGCGGTGGCGGCGTCGTAGAGGCGGCGGGCGCGGCTCTCGGCGGAGCGGCGCAGCTCGATCTCGCGGGCCTGCAGCTCGTGCAGCTGGTCCCAGCCGGAGGCGCCCTTGAAGACGGACTCGAGGGCGTCGACGGTGATGTCGCCGCGCTTGAAGGCGGCGAGGGCGGCGCGGGAGACCTCGCGCTTGGCGTCCTCGTCCTCGTCGGCCGGGGCTGACGGCTCGGCGGCGGAGCTCAGGGCCTCCTCGTAGGCCTTCTGGGCGACGTCGAACGTGGCCCACGCGACCTCGCGGGCCTGCTGGGCGGCGAGGGCGCGGGCCTGGGCCTCGACGACCTCGATCCGGGCGCGCTTCGCGGCGGCGGCGGTCGCGGCGGCCTGGCGGATCAGCTCGCCGGCCTCGACGCGGAGGCGGGCGCGCTCGGCGGGGCTGAGGCTGGCGTCGGCCTCGGCGACCTCGGCGCGGCGCTCGGCCCGGTTGATGCGGGCCAGGCTCCACCGGGACAGGATCGCGGCGAAGAGGATGAACAGGACGATGACGCCCATCAGTGCGGCCCAGACCACGAGGGCGCCGGTGATGGGGTCGAGGCCGAGGATGCCTCTGCCGCCGTCGAGGGTCCAGGGCAGGCCCTGTCCTGAGGGTGACCCGTGCGTGGCGGGTGCGGAAAGAGCCACGGCGCGACCTCCGGCTGTGCGTGTCGCTACAGCGTAATGGTCACCAGCTGGAAGGGTCGACCCATCGAAGGGTGACAATCCGATGAAAACCCGGACACGAATTGTCACCGTCACGCGTAAAAGCGCCGGTCAGCAGCGGGAAGCCGGCAGCGGACAGTGATGATCACCACGGCAGTGTCGGCGACTTGTCACCAGAACGTGATCGTCGCAGGTAATTGAGGTGTCCCACCGCCGGGTGATCGCTAGCGTGCGCGGCATGTGCCTACGTGTCGTGCTGTCGCCACCCACCCGTTAGCGGGCGGCCGGCGAACGACCCCGAATCAGCGCCGCGGACGCGAGAAGTCCCGGCGTCGGTGACCGCTGCCCGCAGAAGTCGAAAGGGTAATAGCGGGAGCCATAATTCGGGAGAAAAGCATAAATGGGACATAACAACGTCAATAGGGGATTGTTCTTCGTCGCGGTGGCGGCCGCCGCATGGGGCGTCGGCGGGTTCGTCGCCGCCGTCCTGTACGACCACAGCGGCCTCGGCCCGATCGCCGTCACCTTCTGGCGGTACCTCGGCGGCATCCTCCTGCTCGCGGCCATGCGCCCGCTCAGAGGGCGGACCGGAACACCCACGAGCTGGAAACTGAGAACCGTCAACGGCCTCGGCATGGCCCTGTACCAGACGACGTACTACGTGGCGATCGACCTCACCGGCGTCGCCGTCGCCACGATCGTCGTCCTCGGCTCTGGCCCGGTGCTCGTCGCCATCGGCGCGAGGGTGCTCCTGAAGGAGCGCCTCCAAGGAACGATCGTCGCGACCTCGCTGGTCGGGCTGGTCCTGCTGATCGGTGTCGACGGCACAGTCACGACAGCGGGCCTGGCCGTGGCACTGGTGTCCGCGGCCGGATACGCCGGCGTCACGCTGCTCAACCGGGCCGCGAAGGACGACCCTTACGACGCCGCGCTCGGCGGCTTCGCGGTCGGCACCGTGGTCCTGCTGCCCCTGGCCATGATCGAGGGCCTGCTGCCGACCAGGGGCGGGACCGGCGAGACGGTCGCGCTGCTGGCGTTCCTCGGCGCGGTGCCGACCGCCCTCGCCTACGCGCTGTTCTTCGCGGGCCTGAGCGTGGTCAGGGCCACGACCGCGTCGGTCGTGGCCCTGGTCGAGCCGCTCGCCGCGGTCGCCCTCGGCGTGCTGGTCCTGCACGAGCCGCTGACCGGCTGGTCAGCGGCCGGTGCAGGCCTGTTGCTCACATCAGTGCTGCTGTTGTCGATCGCCGAGCATCAAGCCCGGCGCCGCACCACGGCGACGACGGCGAACGCGCCTGCCGCCACGGCGGCCGCGAGACCCCAGATCCACAAGCGGGACGGCGATGCCGCAGGCGGCGGCACCGGCTTGGCGACTGCAGGCGGCGACTGCGCGGGACGCGACGTCACCACCGCCGACGCCTTGACAGGCGAAGCACCCGCCCCGGTGACGACGACGGTCCACGTCGCACCGGCCGGCAGCACCGGCCCGGAGGAGTAGAAGCCGCGCCCCTCCGAGGCCGCGTTGAGCTGCAGCGGGCCGACCGTCCGGCCGCCTTCCGCGGTAGCGGTCAGCACCAGGCGGAGGTCCCCTTCGGCGGGGCGGCCGTCCGCGCTGAGCGCACGGACGGTCACCCCCTCGGCGCCGTCCCCGGCGACCTCAAGGTTGAGGTCACCGGGGGCGAGCGCCAGCACCGCGAGTGCCAGCAGGGCAACAACGGACTTCACAGCTTGCCGTTCTTCTTCACCCTGTTCGGGTCCTCGTCGAGGCGCCCGGTTCCCTTCAGCGACTTGCCGTCATTGGCTTTCACTCCCGCGTTGTTGGGTGGTGTACCACCGAGCCGCACCGTCATTGCATCCGTGTCCCGGACCAACGTGTCCCGGATCTCGGCCTCGGGGACCAGCTTGACGGTCAGCAGCTCACGGAAGGCCGCGAGCTCCTTCAGCGCCTTCTTGTCGTTGCCGCTCGCCTCGGCCTTGCGGGCCTTCGCGAGCTGGTCCGACAGCTGGTTGTAGGCCTTGGTGGTCAGCCGGCTCGTCGCCTTGAAGCGGTCCAGGAGGTTCTGCATGTCCCGGAACGACGTGGTGACGAAGAACCGCACGGTGCTGGTGGTGGTGTTGCCGGCGTTGTCGGTGCCGACGACGACCAGTTCGTGCAGGCCGAGGTCGAGCTCGTACATGGCCTGCAGGGTGCCGGTCTGGTAGGCGCCGCCGTCCAGCGACCCGGTGACCGACCTGATGCCGGACACGGGGTCGATGGCCTGCCAGGTGACGCGGACGTCCTGGCTGTCGCCGTAGAGCTGGCCGTCGGCGAGGCCGGCGACGATGACCGTCGGCGCGGTGCCGTCGATCTTCAGGATGGCCGACTTGAGCGTCTCGGCGTTGCCGGCCGCGTCGGTCGCCTTGTAGAGCAGTTCGTGCTGGCCGTTGCCGGCCACGTTGACGGGCGTCGTGTACGCCGTCCACGGGCCGCCGTCGAGCGACCACTCCACCTTGGACACTCCCGCACCGGCGTCGGTGGCCGCGAGCGCCACCGGGGTGGCGCCGTTGTGCCAGCCCGCGTCGGTCGCCGGCGCGAACGCCGCCGTGGTGACCGGCGCGGTCGCGTCGATCTTCACGGTCGCCGTCTGGACGGCCGCGACGTTGCCCGCCTTGTCGGACGCACGGTACTTCACGGTGTGCGTACCGTCGCCGCTGACGGCAATGGGAGCGCTGTAGGTGGTCCAGGTGCTGTCGGCGTCGAGCTGGTATTCCAGCTTGTCGACGCCGGAACCGCCCGTGTTGTCGGTCGCCGCGAGGGTCACGGTGACCGGGCCGGTGTACCAGCCGTTGGCCAGCGGGCCCTCCACAGTGGACGTCGCGACCGGTGCCGTCGTGTCCGCCACGACCGTGCTGAGGCGGAAGTAGTCGAACGACGCCGGCTTCGACGCGGTCTGCCCGGCGCCGAGGGTGTACAGCCCCACCTTGGTGCCGGTCGCCACCGCCGCGTTGGTGAGCGTGCCGAGCGGCGTGTAGGTGACGCCGTCCGTCGAGTACGAGCCGGTGTAGGCGTCGCCCGCCTTGACCAGGCGCAGGTACCAGACCGAGGCGGTCAGGTTGCTCGCGCCGGGCTGCGGGTTCTGCACGACCCCGCCGATCTCGCTGCGGAACTCGAGCCGCCGCGTGACCGCCTGGCCGGCCTGGTTGTCGGCGACGAAGTCGAGCTTGACGTAGTTGTCGTCATCGCCGTAGACGATCAGGCCGCCCTGCTGGTACTGCTCGGTGAACAGCGAGCCGTCGACCTTCGTGTCGAGCGTGAAGTCACCGGTGGGTGCCTTCTGCAGAATGAAGTTCGTCGGGTTGGTGTTGCCCGTGCCGTAGATGTCGCCGTTGGGGACGTCGACCTGCAGGGCACCGTTGGCGACGCGGTACTTCGTGGAGTCCTCCCGCACGATCGCGTTCCACCGGCAGTGGTCCAGTGCGGACCCGGTGAACTCGTCGTTCGGGTTGACACTCGCGACCTCGTCCGGCGTCAGCACGAAGTAGTCGAAGCTCGCGTTGACCACCGGCGCGGTGGTGCCGCCGTTCAGCGCGAACAGACCGATCTTCGGGTTGGCGATACCGGCGAGCGCCGCCGACCGGCCGACCGGGACGAACGTGGTGCCGTCCGCCGAGTAGAACGCGGTCAGGTTGGTGCCGTCGGAGGCGATCCGCACGTAGTACGTGTCGCCCGCCGGGCCAGCGGTCGCGTCGGCAGCCTCGTTGCGCGGCGTGCCGGCGCTCTCGCGGATGAACTCGACCCGCCGGGAGCCGCTGTAGAGCACGTCGACCTTGGCGTAGTTGTCGTCATCGCCGTAGACGATGAGACCGGCCTGCTGGTAGTTCGCCGTCGTCGGCAGGGTGATCTTCGTGGTGGCCTGCCACGTGCCGCTGGGTGCCGGCTGCAGCACCAGGTTGGTCGCGTCGTTGCGGCTGCCGTACAGGTCGCCGGCCACGGTCGGCAGGATCAGCGATCCGCCGCTGACAGAGAACGTCTGGTTCTCCCGGACGACCGTCCACTTCGCCCGGTCCAACGCGGATCCGAGGAAGTCGTCGGACTTCGCGCCGAAGCACGACGTGTTCGCCGCCTCGGCCTTCACGGCCACGCTGCTGTACGCCTTCGCCCCACGGGCGTCGGTGACGGTCAGCGTCGCGATGAAGTTCCCCGCGGCGGTGTAGGTGTGACTGGCGTTCGCCGTCGTGGCCGTGCCACCGTCACCGAAGTCCCACGCGTAGGTCAGCGGCGTGTCGCCCTCGGCGTCGGTCGCCGAACCGGTGAACGCCACGGTGAACGGCGCGGTCCCGGTCGGCGGGGTGGCGGTCGCGGTGACCACCGGCGGTGCGTTGTCCGTCACGCCACGGCCGATGAAGTCGACCCAGTTGATGTTGTAGCCGGCTCCGGAACCGGTGGCGATGAAGTACAGCGGGCCACTGGAGGTGCTGGGGGTCACGTCGACCGTCAGGTCCACATAGGTCTGCCAGCCGCCCGTGCCGGGCACCGCGACGGATCCGACGATCGGGCCGTCGAGAGCGCCGGTGCGGACCTGGATCGTGCCGCCGGAGGCGTTGTTGCTGGCGGCCCGGATCCGCAGCTGGCTGATGCCGGTGAGGTTGGCCGGCGCGAACGAGAACCAGTCACCCTCCTCGACGAAGCCGATGTTCTGGAAGCCGCCCTGCGGGTCGCCGGTCGTCTCGGTGCGCACGCCCGGGTCGCCGCCGGCGGTCGAGCCCGGCACCCGCCCGGTGGCCGCGAAGTACTCGGCCTGCTTGCGCTTGGGCTGCAGCTGCACGAGCGAGCGCCCGGTGAGCGGACCGGCACCGCCGGCACCGCCGTTGTCCACATAGGACGCCTCGATCACCGCGAAGACGTCGGCGTCGGCGCCGTGGCCGCTCGCCAGGGACGTCTGCACGGTGCCGCTGCAGCCGGTGTACTGGTTGAGCGGGTGCGCGTGTTCGTCGTGGCCCAGCAGGTACTGGATCTGCACGCGTCCACAGTCGACGGTGCCGTCCTCGGGGTCGGTCACGGTGACCGTGAACGCGACCTGGTCGCCCCACTCGTAGAAGCCGCCGTCGGGCGGCAGCGTGATGGTGACCTTCGGCGCGGTGTTGCCGACGGTGACGGGCACGTTCGCCGTGGCGCTGCGCCCCTCGGAGTCGGTGACCGTCAGCTGGGCGGTGAAGTTGCCGTTGCTGGTGTACGTGTGCGTCGGGTTCGCCTCGGTGGAGGTCCCACCGTCGCCGAACGCCCAGGCGAACGTGATCTGCTGCCCGTCGGGGTCGCGGGACCCGGCACTGGAGAAGTGCACGGCCAGGGGGGCGACGCCGCTGGTCGGGTCGGCCGCGGCCTGCGCGATCGGGGCCCGGTCACCGGCGATGTAGTCGATGCGGTAGACGCCGGAGTCGTCGTTGTTGCCGCCGAAGCCGGTGCCCCACTCGATGAGGTAGAGCGCGCCGTCGGGGCCGTACTCCATGTCCATCGGGCGGATCGTGCTCATGCCGACCAGCGCCTGGTTGATGTCCACAAGGGACTTCCCGTCGGCGGTGACCTGCATGGTGTAGAGCTTGTTCTGGTTCCACTCGCCGAAGATGGCCTTGCCGTCGTAGTACTGCGGCCACTTCCGCTCCGAGGTGGAGTCCGCGTCGTACCGGTAGACGGGGCCGGCCATCGGCGCGCCGCCGCCACCGATCTCGGGGAAGCGCGGGTTGCCGTCGTAGTCGTAGTCGACGGTCGCCGCGATGACCGGCGGCAGGTTCGTCAGACCGGTGTTGTTGGGCGAGTTGTTGACCGGGGCGGCACAGTCGAACGCGGGACCGGCCGGGCCGGACGGGAACGTCCAGTCGCGGTAGGGCGCGTTCGCGCCGGTGCAGTACGGCCAGCCGTAGTTGCCGGGCTGCCCGACGATGTTCCACTCGACGGTGTTGCCGGGGCCACGGTTGGGGTTCGCCGTCCCGGCGTCCGGGCCGTAGTCACCGACGTACAGCGTGTTGGTCTTCGGGTCCACGCCGATGCGGAACGGGTTGCGGAAGCCCATCGCGAAGATCTCGGGACGGGTCTTCGCGGTGCCGGCCGGGAAGAGGTTGCCCGCCGGGATCGTGTAGGTGCCGTCGGCCTGCGGCTTGATCCGGATGACCTTGCCGCGCAGGTCGTTGGTGTTGGCGGAGCTGCGCTGCGCGTCGTAGTCCTGCCGGCCGGCCCGCTCGTCGATCGGCGCGTAGCCGTCGGACTCGAACGGGTTGGTGTTGTCGCCGGTGGCGAGGTACAGGTTGCCCGCGCTGTCGAACGTCATCGTGCCGCCGGCGTGGCAGCACGTGTTGCGCTGCGTGTCGACCTGCAGCACCTGCTTCTCGCTGCTCAGGTCGATCGTGTCGCCGACCGCGGTGAAGCGGCTGAGCACGTTGCGGGGGCCGCCGCCGTTGGGCGCGTAATACAGGTAGACCCAGTGGTTCTGGGCGAAGCCCGGGTCGAGGGTGATGCCGAGCAGCCCGTCCTCGTTGCCGGTGAACACCGGGATCGTGGCGGCCGTGACGGTGGTGTGCGTGTCCGGCTTGACGATCTGGATGCGCCCGTCGCGCTCGATGTAGAAGACCCGCCCGTCGGGCGCGATCGCGAGCTCCATCGGGTTGTTGGTGTTGCTGTCCAGCGTGACCTTCTCGAAGCCGCTGGTCAGCGTGGCGCTGCAGTCCGACTTGAGCACGCCGGCCGCGGTCTCGATGCCGCCGAGCAGGTGCCCGAGGAACGCCGGGTCGCTGTAGGACTCCTGGGTGTGGCCCGCGCCGGTGTACCAGGAGCGGCCGCCGTCGTAGTCGCGGCACCAGGCGAACGGGTGGTCCGCCCCCATCGCGCCGGTCCCGGGCGTGTAGCTGCTCTCGTCCAGGCTGGCCAGGACGTGCACCTTCCCACGCGGGTTGGCGCGGAAGTTGTACCACTCGTCATAGCGGCTCCACCGGTCCGGCAGGTCCTTTGTGGACGGGTGCGCCGGGTCCTCGACCTTGATGGTGGCCTGCTGCTGCGCCGGGTGGCTGGTGAAGTAGGCGCCGACCAGCTCGCCGTACCACGGCCAGTCGTATTCGGTGTCGCTCGCGGCGTGCACGCCGGCGTAGCC
Source organism: Dactylosporangium sp. NPDC005555 (assembly GCF_040605635.1). Classification (NCBI taxonomy): domain Bacteria; kingdom Bacillati; phylum Actinomycetota; class Actinomycetes; order Micromonosporales; family Micromonosporaceae; genus Dactylosporangium; species Dactylosporangium sp. NPDC005555. Next base: position 13,599 of record NZ_JBEXDG010000022.1, on the reverse strand, counting down.
GCCACCGGCCTTGATGTAGCGCTCGAAGGCGCTCTGCTGGTCGGCGTCGAGCACGTCCCCGGTCGTGGACAGCCAGACGACGACCTCGTATTTGGCGAGGTTCGCGTCGGTGAAGGCACCGGCGTCCTCGGTCGTGTCGACGGTGAAGCCGTTGGCGGCGCCGAGCTGCTGGATCGCGGTGATCCCGGCGGGGATGGCGTCGTGCCGGAACCCGGCGGTCTTGGAGAACACGAGCACGTCGAACGGTTCGACGGCCTGGGCCTGCACTGTTTTCGGGGCGGGAGCGGCTTCGGCGACGGCCGGAAGAGCGACCGCCGCGGTTGCGGAGAGGGATATGGAGGCAAGGCTGAGTAGCGCGCGTGACGCGCGCCGGCGTTGGGTGAACACGGAGCTCCTTGTGCGGGGTGGACACAGGTCGCTGCGCGCAACGGTTCACCGAAACCGCTGTGCGTAAAGGGGCCGGGGTCTTCCCGCCGAGGAGTCGACCGGCCCGCGCGTGTGGTTCGTTGTGTTACCTAACAAACTAGCCGTGCGGGGCGTCGTGGGAAAGAGCCACACGATGCCCGACATTCGCGCAGCTCAGCGAGCGCGATTCGGCCAGGTTGAGGAATGCCATGTGGCGTTTGGCATGCCGTACAAATGCCGGCACGCGATTGGCTCGTACCCTTGCCGGCGCACGAAGCCGCCGTCGTGGGTCAGTAGGCCTGGCGGGTCCACCGCTGGTTGGCGGCGCCGCTGCAGTCCCAGATGATGACGGCGTTGCCGGCCCCGGTGCCGCCGTTCTCGACGTCGAGGCAGCGCTTGGAGTTGACGTTCTGCAAGGTGCCGTCGGCGCGGACGGTCCAGCGCTGGGCGGGGGTGCTGTTGCAGGTGAAGAGGCGCACCGGGGTGCGGTTGGCGGTGCCGGCGTTCAGCACGTCGAGGCAGCCGCCGTCGGCGCGGACCGTGCCGTCGGCCTGGAAGGTCCAGCGCTGGTTGCTGCGGCTGGAGCCGCGGGCGTCGCAGTTGTCGATGACGCCGCGGTTGCTCTCGCCGGAGCGGTACTCCAGGCACTTGCCGGAGCCGGCGCCGACCAGCTGGCCGCTGTTCACCGGGGGCGGCGGCGTGGTGGAGCCGGCGGACTTCGACACCGACGCCGAGACCGAGGCCGAGGGGCGCGCCGAGGGGCGCGACCGGCTCGGCGACGGGTTCGCCGAGCCCGGGGCGCTGGACGCCGCCGGGGACGGCGCGTTACGGGTCACCTCGGGCAGCCCGCCGATGTTGGGGCGCTGCGCGGCGGTGTCGGCGGCGGGGGTCGGGCCGTCGCCGTCGCTGCGGACGAGCTGCAGGACCACGGCGGCGGTGACGAGCAGGATCAGCACGGCGACGGCGACGGCACCGACCGGATACCTGCGCCAGGGCGCGGTCCGGCGGCGGGAGCCGCGGTAGTCGTCGCCGTCCTCGTCGGCGGGGTCGTCGGTGACGATCGCGAGCACCGGCGGCACGTAGTCGGCGACCGTCGGCGAGTCGTCGGCGGTCACCACGACCGTCGCGACCCCGACCGGAGCCGCCGGGACCGGCGCCGCCCCGACGGCGACGACCTCGTCGACGGGCTCGTCGATTGGCTCGTCGTCCAGCGATGCCGCCGAGGTCGGGTCGAAAACGGCGGGATCCACCAACGCCGGCGACTCGACCACCGGCTTGCCGAGCGCCACAGGCTCGACGTGCGTCGCAGCCTCGGAGGACTCTGCGGACTCGTCGAGGAACGGCACGGCGTTCGCCCTGACCTCGCCCGCGAGCGTGCCGACCGTCGCCGGATCCTCTACCTCGTCAGGACCTTCGGCCTCCACCTCGCCGGAAGCAGCGTCCTCCGGTTGCGAGCGGGACGCCTCGTCCAGGGCCGGGGCCTCCATGTCGTCAGCGATCGCGTCGACGGTCGTCGCGTCCCCGTCCGCGTCCGGCTCGGGCGCGGTGTCGGGCTCAGGATCGGGCTCGTCGCCCAGCGCGTCAGCGAAAAGGGCGTCGAAGTCCGGCTTGTCCTCCTCGACGGGAACGAGCGGGATCGAGGCGGTCGCGATCGCCGTGGGGCCGCCGCGGCGTTGGCGGGGAATCGCCGCACCTGCCGGGAACGTCGGCTTCGCCGGGTTGAACGGCTCCGGCAGACGGGGGACCTTCGCGGCCGCGGCGGCCGTCGGCGGAACGCGATGTCGCGCCGCCCGGTCCGTACGCTGCTGCGATTCGCCCGGCTGCACCTGCTCGTTGCCGTCTTCAGCGACGGACATACCCGACGTGCTCCTTCCAGCGGCCACCAATGCCCGCTGCACCGTAGCCTGCGCACGCAAGGACGCGCGACCGTCCGTTCGGCCCCAACAGGAGCAATCCGTTGCCCTCGGCCGGTAAGTTTTCCCGCATGGCTCCTGACGGCTGGGAAACGTTCGCTGCACAGCACACGGTGTGGGGGCGGGTGACCGAGGGCACGTCGCATCGTGACAGTGCGGTGACGCTCGTTCACCAGCTCGCCGAGGCACGCAGACGGTCCGCGGCCCTGCTGGCGGACGACCCGTGGCAGGACGGCGACTTCGCCCGGCGGATGTCCGAGCAGGTCGCGGCCCTGGTCGGGTTCCTGCCGCAGGACGTGACCTTCAGCGGGGCCGAGGCTGCGCTGCTGGTGACGACCCCGTTCCTGCACGACGCCCTGTGGGCCGGCATCGCCGCCGCCGAGCGCGGGGTGCAGCCGGGCGACCTGGAGCCGTCGCAGGACGCGTCCAGCGACCGGGCCGCGTTCGAGCGGTTCTCCCAGACGTATGCCCAGCCGCACCGCCGCGCGCTCGCCGCCATCCGCGCGGGCCGGCGGGAGGCCGCCGCGGAGCTCGGCTGGTGGCTGCTGCACCGGTGGATCGGCCGGCGGCCCGCCGCGTATCAGCCGTCGACGATCGAGTCGCTGATCCAGGGCCCCGAGGGGCAGACCCAGGACCTGGCGAGCGTGATCGACGAGGAGCCGCAGAAGCGCCTCGCCGAGCTGCTGCGGGCGATCCGCGCCGACCCGGCGTTCCTCAACCGGCACGACCGCCCCGAGTCGCTGGTCTCCCAGGACCGGCACGGCACACGGGAGCGGCTCGTCGCGTTCCTGCTGACGATCGCCCGCTGGCTGGCGATCGAGGCGACCGTCCTGCCCGAGGTCATCGGCGAGCACCTCGGCATCGGCGACCCGGTCACGCCGCGTCAGGTGATCGGCACCGTCCACGCGGCGCGGTGGAATCTTCGCGGTGCGACACTCGTCCTCGCCGCCGACTGCGCCCACCCCTCGATCGAGGTGGCGCTGCGCGTACACATCGAGACGCTGAATCAACTGCTCGCCGAGGCGCAGCGGGCGGCCTCCCGGGACGACACGCTCGCCCCGCTGCGGCACCTGCCCAACCGGGCCGCCACCGACGAGGTCGGTCCCGCGGTCGTCGACGGGGTCCCCGCCTACCAGTCGGCCGGGGTCCGGTTCCGGCTGGCCGAGGACCGGGTGCGGGAGCTGCTCATGGGCGAGCAGCTGTACGGCGACCCGGCGCTCGCCATCCGCGAGCTGTACCAGAACGCGCTCGACGCCTGCCGCTACCGGGAGGCGCGCACCGAGTTCCTGACCCGGACCGGCTCCGAACAGTCGTCGTGGGACGGCCGGATCCGCTTCGAGCAGGGCGTCGACGACGACGGCCGGCCGTATCTGGACTGCGTGGACAACGGCATCGGCATGGGCGTGCGCGAGCTCAGCGAGGTGTTCTCGCAGGCCGGCGTGCGCCTCGCGGACCTGCCGGAGTTCCTGGAGGAGCAGGCGGAGTGGGCCCGGCTCGACCCGCCGGTGCAGCTCTTTCCGAACAGCCGCTTCGGCATCGGCGTGCTCAGCTACTTCATGCTCGCCGACGAGCTGACCGTGCAGACGTGCCGGATGGGCCGCGACGGGCAGGCCGGTGAGCGGCTGCGGGTGTCGATCGCGGGGCCGGGCAGCCTGTTCCGCATCCAGGATCTGGGCCCCGGCACCGACTCGGGCACGACCGTGCGGCTGCACCTGCGCGAGGGCGTCGCCGTCGCGTCGGTCGAGGAGCTGCGCAAGCTGCTGTGGGTGGCCGAGTTCGCCACCGACGCGACCGACGGTGTGGAGACCCAGCAGTGGGCGCCCGGTGAGCTGTCGGAGGCGGCGACCGCGGTCGACGACGAGGACGAGGACGAGGACGGCGTCGGCGTCGGGGTGGTCGCGACCGAAGGGTCGCGGGTGTGGTGGTGCAGGGGCACCGGCGCGCTGCTCGCCGACGGCCTCTACGCCGGCAAGGAGATCTTCGGCGCGGTGGTCAACCTCAACCGGGACCTCGCGCCGCGGCTGTCCGTCGACCGGACGAAGATCCTGGCGTACCGCGAGGACGACGTCGACCGCCTGCTGTGGGAGGCGGTCCCGGCCCTCACCGCGCCCGGCACCACGCTGCTCGGCTATGAGTGGCTGTGCCGCCTGGCGCCGATCCGGCCGCTGGTCGCGGATCTCATCTTCGAGCAGGCGATCGAGCGCGGCCACGGTAAGTGGGAAATGGACGGCGAGACCGTCGACGCGTCCGTCACCGGCTGCTTCGTGGCCAACGACGGGCCGGTCGGCGGCCCCGACGAGCTGGTCGAGTGGCGGCTGACCGCGCTCGCGGCCGGCGGCCGCTACCGCAAGGTGCTCAAGCCGGGCGCGGACTGGAAGCGGGCGCTGCGCTCCCGCCCGTCCGACGCCCTGCTGCTCAGCGTCGACGTCGACGGCACCGGCCCCTGGCTGGAGCCGGTCGACATCGTGCCGCTGGTCCATCTCGTGCGGGCGGCGCGCAAGACCGGCAGGAGCGCCCCGGAGATCGCGGCCCGCCTCGACCAGCTCGGCTACGAGCCGTCGGTGGGTGCCGCGCAGGTCGGCGTCGACCCGGACGACCTCGTGTTCACCAGCCGCGACGTGGACGGCACCCGCCCCTGGATGCACCCGGATCAGCCGGTGCACCTCGTCCACCTGCTGCGGGCGACCCACAAGACCGGCCGCCCGATCCAGCAGATCGTCGCCAGGCTGCGGCAGCTGGGCTTCGACGTGGACGTCGACGTGGACATGCTGCCGATCGAGCAGTTCGGCCCGAAGGACCTGACCATCGCCAGCCGGGACCTGGACGGCTCGCACCCGTGGCTCGACCCGCGGGAGCCGGTGACGCGGCTGCACATCCTGCGCGCCGCGCACAAGGTCGACCTGCCCGCCGACGAGACGGCGGCGCGGCTGGCGTTGCTCGGCTACCCCCTGGAGCCGGGCTGGGAGGCGCTGACGGTCGAGTCCGACGACCTGGTGCTCATCTCCCGGGACCTGGACAGCACGTCACCGTGGCTGGACCTGCACGAGGAGGTGGCGCCGGTGCACGTGCTGCGCGCCGCCGAGCGGACCGGCCGGCCGGTGACGGAGGTGGTGGCGCGGCTGCGGAGCTTCGGCTTCACGCTCGGGGGCAACCTCGAAGCGCTCGAGGTCGTGAAGCTGGAGGCGGAGGACCTGCAGCTGGCGAGCCGCGACCTGGACAGCTCGCAGCCGTGGCTGGACCCGTCGCGCCCGGTGCCGCTGATCCACCTGCTGCGGGCGACGGAGGCGACCGGCCGGGAGGTCCGCGACGTCGCCACGAGGCTCGCGGCGGTCGGGTACCGCGTCGACGTCGACCCCGACGCGATCCTCATCGACCACCTGGAGCCCGACGACCTGACGATCACCAGTGAGGACCTCGACGGCTCGGACCCGTGGCTGGACCCGATGAAGGCGGTCCCGACGATCCGCGTCCTGCGGGCGGCGCAGCGGACCCGGCGCAGCGTGCACGACATCGCGGCCCGGCTGACGTTCCTCGGCTACGCGGTCAGCCTGCACGGCTCCGGTCCGTCGCTGGACCAGGTGGAGCCCGACGACCTGCTGATCACCAGCCGGGACCTGGACGGCTCGCAGCCGTGGCTGGACCTCGACGAGCAGGTGCCGCTGCCGCACCTGCTGCAGGCGGCGCGGCGGGTCCGCCGGCCGGTGCACGAGGTCGCGGCGCGGCTGGAGACGCTGGGCTACACCGTCGACGTCGACCTCAGCAGCATCCAGGTCGACTCGGTGAAGCCCAACGACCTGCTCCTGGCCAGCACCGACCTGGACGGCTCCCGGCCGTGGCTGGACGCGGGCCAGCCGGTGCCGCTCAACCACCTGCTCGCCGCGGCGCAGAAGATCCGCAAGCCGATCGAGGAGGTGTCGAGCCGCCTGCGGGCGCTGGGCTATTCGGTGCCGGACGTCGACTCCCGGCTCCCCCGCCTACGCCCCGGCGGCGTTTAGGGCGGGCAGCAGCTCTGACTCGGACCAGGCCAGGAACTCCTCCTGGTGGCCGCCGCCGATCTGGACCAGCGCGATGTGGGTGAAGCCCGCGTCGACGTACCTGCGGACCGCCGCGACGTGCCGGTCCAGGTCGGGGCCGCACGGCACGGACGCGGCGACGTCGTCCTCGGTCACGAACGCCGAGGCGGCGTCGAAGGCGCGCTGGTCGGGCAGCTCCGCGAGGACCGGCCACTGCAGCCCGGACCAGCGCCACTGGTCCAGCGCGCGCTTGCGGGACTCGGCCTCGTCGGGGCCGTAGCAGACGGCGACCTGCCCGTAGGCGGGCTTGCCGGGCAGGCGCAGGGAAGCGTCGGGCGCGACGGCGACGGTGCCGTCGAGCGGCTCCGCCAGGCGCAGCGAGTCGTGCCCGGAGACGGCCAGGACGACCGGCACCCCGTCGTCGGGGCGGTCCCACAGCCGCGCCTCGGGCACGTCGAAGTAGGTGCCGCCGTGGTGGACCGTCTCGCCGGCCAGCAGCGGCCGGATGATCTCCAGGGACTCCGCGAGCATCTCGTGCCGCTGGGTCCGGTGCGGCCAGGCGCCGGCGACGTGCTCGTTGAGATTCTCCCCCGCGCCGAGGCCGAGCGTGAAGCGCCCCTGGGACATCGCGCCGATCGTCGCCGCCTGCTGGGCCACGACCGCCGGCTGGTAGCGGCGGATCGGGCAGGTCACCATGGTCATGAGTTCGAGGTTCTGGGTGGCGTACGCGACGGCGCCGAGCACCGACCACGCGAACGGTGAGTGCCCCTGCTCGACCAGCCATGGGTTGTAGTGGTCGGAGATCGCCGCGAAGTCGTACCCGGCCTCCTCCGCGCGGACCGCGTCGTCGACGAGTTCCGTGGGCCCCGTCTGCTCACACATCAGCGTGTAACCGAAGTTCGCCATGGGTTTCGGAATACCCCGACCGGCGGCCGTTACGCGCTCGACCTCACCCTTGGTGAATGCCCAGCATCTGAGTAAGAATCAATCGATGTCTCCCTATCTACCGGTCATCCGGCACCCGGTCTTCAACCGGATCCTCCCCGGGCTGGTGCTGTCCGCACTGGGTGACGGCATGAGCGCGGTCGCGGTCGGCTGGCTGGCCCTGCAGCTGGCGCCGGGCCACGCGCGGGGACTGTGGGTCGGGCTCGCCATCGCCGCGTACGCACTGCCCGGCGCCGTCGGCGCGATCGCGCTCAAGCCGCTGCTGCGAAACCGCGGTGCCGCGCAGCTCGTCGCGTGCGACGGCATCCTGCGGGCGGTGTTCCTCGGCACCATCGCACTGCTGTCGACCTGCGGCGGGCTCTCGATCGTCCGGTACGTGCTGCTGCTGGCCCTGTCCGCGCTGCTGTCGGCGTGGGGGTCGGCCGGCCGGTACACCGTCATCGCCCAGGTCCTGCCGAAGACCCTGCACCTGCCGGCGAACGCGCTGCTCACGGTCATCACGGAGGCGTCCACGGTGGTCGGCCCGGCGATCGCGGGGCTGCTGATCGCGATTCTGGGGGCTCCGGCTGTACTGGCTGTCGACGCCGCCACCTTCGCCGTGCTCGCCGTGTCGTTCCTGCAGATCAGGGCCCTGACGCCGGTCGCGGCCCCGGCCGGGGACCGCGGCGAGGGCTTCGCGGCGATCCGCCGGGACCCGGACCTGCTCGGGCTGATGGTGATGACGTTCTGGTTCTTCCTGCTGTTCGGGCCGTTGCCGGTCGCGGTGCCGCTGTTCGCCTCGACGGCGAGCGAGGTCGGACTGCTGTACATGGCCTTCGGCGTGGGCGCGCTCACCGGGGCGATCGCCACCGGGCATCTGCGCCGGCTGCCGCTGTGGCCGACCACGATCGTCGCGGTGATCGCGTTCGGCGTGCTGCTCATGCCGCTCGGCCTGGCGCTGCCGCTGTGGGCGCACATGATCACGCTTGCGCTCGCCGGGCTCGCCTGGGCGCCGTACCCGGCGACCAGCATGGCGCTCTTCCAGCGCAGGGTGCCGGCCTGGCGGCTGCCGCCGGTGCTCGCCGCCCGCGGCGCGGTGATCGTCGTGTCGACACCCCTGGGCACGCTGATGGGCGCGCCGCTGGTGCAGTCGGTCGGCGCGTCGGCCGCGCTCGTCACCTGCGGCGCGCTGACGGCGGCGGTGGGCCTGGTCGCGCTCACCGTCCACCTGCGCGTACTGCGCGCACGAAGCCGCCGGCCGGTGCTTCAGGCGACGTCGTCGAGCACGTTGCGGTAGGAGCACAGCCGCCGCGTGTACTCGCGCAGGACGTCGATCGCCTCGTCCAGGTCGGGGGTCAGCACGTCCGGCAGGTCGATGAGCAGCCGCCTGCCGTCGACGGTGCCGTAGCCGCTGACCTCGAACGCCCCCTCCCGCACCCACAGGTCGACACCCAGGTCGACGGTGGTCCGGTCGTACCGCAGCACCACGCCGACGAGGGCGAACGGCGCCTCACCGGGTCCGATGCGGCCGATCAGCTCCCAGTGGATCGGGCCGTGCGTGGCGGCGACCTGTTGCCCGTACCGCTGGAAATCCTCACAGGCGTCGTTGAGCGCACCGAGCAGTGTGGCGGCGCCACCCGATCTCGCGTCCATGATCATCCTCCTGCTGCGCGATAGGCGGCGCCCACCCCGGTCGGGGTGGTGCCGTTGCTGTAGAGACCGGTGTCGCCCGCTTTCGAGCTGTACAGGATGAACCAGGCATAACGTTCGACGAACGACAGCCCTTCGAGCATCGCCGTGGAGCTCTTCACGAAGCTGACCTGCTGGTCCACGCTCGGGTAGACGGTGCCGTTCTCGAACCGCATCAACGCGTACTCGGTCAGCCAGATGGGCAGCTTGTACCGGTTGTAGACGTTCTGCAGGTAGCGCTTGAGCTGGTTCGGCGCGTCCGGCCCGAAGTCGCCGCCGTACCAGTGCAGCGTGATGAAGTCGACCCGGTAGCCGCGCTGCTTCGCCCCGGCCATGAAGCGGTCGAGCCAGCCGCCGGCGGTGTCGCCGCCGTACGCGACGGACGGGCTGCCCAGGCGAAGGCCGGACGCCTGCAGCTTCGGCCACAGGTCGAGGACCTGCTCGGGGCTCATGTTCGACTGCTCTTTGAGGTCCGGCTCGTTGAAGCCGAGCAGCACCTTGCCGTTGGCCTTCGCCTTGGCCACGTCGGCGTCGACGTTGGCGGTGCCCCAGACCATGGGCACGAACTCCACGCCGCTGGTCGCGCCGAAGCTCGGGCTCGGCGACCAGTTGTAGTACCAGCCGGCCTTCATGTCCTTGACCGCGGCCTGGTTGAAGTTGACCTTGCCGTTGGTGCTGATGCCCTTCTTCGGGCTCTTCACCGCCGGCGGCAGGGCGGCGGGCGCGCTCGTGGTCTTGGAGGGCGCCGCGCTGGACGCGGGTGCGCTGCTGGGCGTGTTCTCCGAGGCGCTGCCCTGTACGGACGGCGACTCCCCGGGCTGGGACACCACCGCCGGCTTCTGCTCGCCGCTCGTGGCCACGTAGACCGCACCGGCCGCGCCGGCGATCGCGACGGTCGCGGCGACCCCGGCCAGGGCCGGCTTCGCGGCGCCGAACCAGCCGAGGATGAGGCCCTTCAGCCCTTTTGTGCCGATCGCTGCGGTGGCGAACGCTCCGGTCTTCGCCGCCGCCGCGGAGAACACGAACGGGACCGGTACCAGCGAGATCCCCGCCAACAGACGCTCGGCGGCGACCATGTCGGTCCACGCGCGGTCACACCGCTGGCACTCCCGGGTGTGCCGGGCCAGCCGCTTGCGCCACAGCGCGCTCGGCCGCCCGTCCCAGCTGGTCACGATCGCGTGCAGCTCCGGGCAGCGGGGCCGCACGGCGAGCGCCCGCACCACCGCGCGGGCCGCGTCGAGCTGCGCCTTCATCCGCTGGATGCGCACCGCGGCGTGCTGCTTGGTGATGTGCAGCGCCTCGACGACCTCCTCGCGCTCCAACTGCCCGGCGGCCTCCAGCCACCACAGCGACAGCAGCTCCCGGTCGTCGTGGTCGAGCCACCGGGTGGCCTCGGCGACCTCCTGGCGCTGCCCGGACAGCCGCAGCCTGGTGATCGCGAGGTCGGCGAAGTCGGCGCCGGGGTCGGCGGTGTCGGTCGGGTCGGCCCAGTCCCCGACCAGCGGCGCCTGCGTCTGCCGGCGGTGCCGGTCCCTGACCTGGTGCATGGCGATGGCGACGGCCCACGACCGGAAGCTGTCCGGCTCACGCAGCCGCGGCAGTCCGTCGACGATGCGCAGCATGGTCTCCTGCACCACGTCGTCGACGTCGGCGTGCCCCTGCAACGCCCGCCCGACGATGTTGTAGATCAGCGGCAGGTATTCGGCGACCAGGGCGTCGAGCGCCCGCTGGTCACCATCCCTCGCCGCGATCACCGTGGCCGTGCCCATCCGCATCCTCCTGTCGAACTATTCAGGAGACGGACCGGCTCAGGGTCAATAACGCTTTGTCGAAAAAAGTTTTACCGGAGCTTCCGGCGGACCCGGCCGTGCTGGCCCGCGCGGCAGGTGAGGTGCGTGGGGCAGAATGCAGGATCGTGACGACCTCCATTCAGCAGCGGATCGCCGAAGAGCTCGGCGTCAGGGAGCGGCAGGTGACCGCCGCGGTCGAGCTGCTCGACGGCGGCGCGACCGTGCCCTTCATCGCCCGGTATCGCAAAGAAGCGACCGAGATGCTCGACGACACCCAGCTGCGCACCCTGGAGGAGCGCCTGCGGTATCTGCGGGAGATGGAGGAGCGCCGGACCGCGATCATCGAGTCGATCCGCACCCAGGGCAAGCTCGACGACGCCCTCCTGGCGCAGATCATGGCAGCCGACTCCAAGGCGCGGCTCGAGGACATCTACCTGCCTTACAAGCCGAAGCGACGCACCAAGGCGATGATCGCCCGCGAGGCCGGCCTCGAGCCGCTCGCCGACGGGCTGCTCGCCGACCCTTCGGTCGACCCCCAGGCCGCCGCCGCGGTCTTCGTCGACGCTTCCAAAGGCGTCAACGACACCGCCGCGGCGCTGGACGGGGCGCGGGCGATCCTGGTCGAGCGCTTCTCCGAGGACGCCGACCTCATCGGTGAGCTGCGCGAGAGGATGTGGTCGCAGGGCCGGATCGTGTCGAAGATGCGCGACGGCAAGGAGGCCGACGGGGCGAAGTTCTCCGACTACTTCGACTTCGACGAGCCCTTCACCAAACTGCCCTCCCACCGCATCCTCGCCATGTTCCGCGGCGAGAAGGAGGAGATGCTGGACCTGGTGCTGGAGCCCACCCAGGATCCTGACGCGCCGTCGCTGTACGAGCCGGCGATCGCCTCGAAGTTCGGCATCCGCGACGAGGGCCGGCCCGGCGACAAGTGGCTCAACGACACCGTCCGGTGGGCCTGGCGCACGCGCATCCTCGTGCACCTCGGCATCGACCTGCGGATGCGGCTGTGGCAGGCGGCCGAGGAGGAGGCGGTGCGGGTCTTCGCCGCCAACCTGCGCGACCTGCTGCTCGCCGCGCCCGCCGGCACCCGCGCCACGATGGGCCTCGACCCGGGCTTCCGCACCGGCGTGAAGGTCGCCGTCGTCGACGCGACCGGCAAGGTCGTCGACACGCACACGATCTACCCGCACGTGCCGCAGAACAAGTGGAACGAGTCGCTCGCCGTGCTGGCCGCGCTGTGCCAGAAGCACAACGTGCAGCTGATCTCGATCGGCAACGGCACCGCCTCGCGGGAGACCGACAAGCTCGCCGCCGACCTCATCAAGCAGTTCCCGGCGCTCGACGTGACCAAGGTGATGGTGTCGGAGGCCGGCGCGTCGGTGTATTCGGCGTCGGCGTTCGCCTCGCAGGAGCTGCCCGGGATGGACGTCTCCCTGCGGGGCGCCGTCTCCATCGCGCGGCGCCTGCAGGACCCCCTGGCCGAGCTGGTCAAGATCGACCCGAAGTCGATCGGGGTCGGGCAGTATCAGCACGACCTCAGCGAATCGAAGCTGTCGCGCTCCCTCGACGCGGTCGTCGAGGACTGCGTCAACGGCGTCGGCGTCGACGTCAACACGGCCTCCGCCCCGCTGCTGACCCGCGTGTCGGGCATCGGCGGCAGCCTCGCCGACGCGATCGTCGCGCACCGCGACGCCAACGGGCCGTTCCGCTCGCGCAAGGCGCTCAAGGACGTGGCCCGGCTGGGGCCGAAGGCGTTCGAGCAGTGCGCGGGCTTCCTGCGCATCCCCGACGGCGACGACCCGCTCGACTCGTCCAGCGTGCACCCCGAGGCGTATCCGGTGGTCCGGCGCATCCTGTCGACGACCGGCACCGACATGAAGACCCTCATCGGCAACGGCACGGTGCTGACTCGTTTGAAGCCTGCCGACTTCGTCGACGAGACCTTCGGCCTGCCGACCGTCACCGACATCCTCAAGGAGCTGGAGAAGCCGGGCCGCGACCCGCGACCCGCCTTCAAGACGGCGACGTTCGCCGACGGCGTCGAGAAGATCTCCGACCTCACGCCGGGCATGCTGCTGGAGGGCGTGGTCACCAACGTGGCGGCGTTCGGGGCGTTCGTCGACGTGGGCGTGCACCAGGACGGTCTCGTGCACGTGTCGGCGCTGTCGTACACCTTCGTGAAGGATCCCCGCGAGGTCGTCAAGCCCGGCGACATCGTGCGGGTCAAGGTCCTCGACGTCGACATCCCGCGCAAGCGCATCTCCTTGACCCTCCGCCTCGACGACGAAGCCCAGCAGTCAGGCGCCGCTTCCGACGGCTCGGGCGGCTCGGGCGGCTCGGGCTCTGGCGGCCAGCGCGGCGTCCGTGGCCCGGGCGGTGGTCGCGGCGCTTCGGGTCGTGGCGCTTCGGATGGCGGCGCTCCGGGTGGCGGCGCTTCAGGTGGCGGCGGTCAGGGCGGTCCCGGCGGCGGCCGTGACTCCCGCGGCGGCTCCGCCTCTGGCGGTCAGCGCGGCGCCTCCGGTGGTGGTGGTGGCCAGCGGGGCGGTTCCGGTGGCGGCGGTCAGCGCGGTGGGTCCGGTGGTGGCGGCGGTCGCGGTGGCGACTCCCGTGGCGGCGGCGGCCGCGACTCCCGGGGCGGTGGCAGCCTGCAGAACAGCGCCCTCGCCGACGCTCTGCGCCGGGCCGGTCTCGACAAGGGCCTCGACGGCCTCAACAAGTAGCGCTTCTCCCCTTCTCCGCTTCTCCATGATCCGGAAGACTTCTGGTCGCCCTGGCGCAATGCCGGTGAGTTAAGGATTTGCGTCGAGGGTTGTCGATGCCGCGTGGCGGCTTGCGCAGCAACGAAGCTCCCGTTACACATGC
>NZ_JBEXDG010000021.1:0-158699 GCF_040605635.1 Dactylosporangium sp. NPDC005555 | reverse complement strand
TACGGCTACTGGCCGTTCAGCGTCAACGTCGCCGGCGGCACCAGGTTCGACTCGGCCGTCGAGCAGGACCTGGTCGGGCAGTTCGACCGGGTCGCCAACGCGTTCGTCGCGCGCGGCATCCCGGTGATCATCGGCGAGTACGGGCTGCTCGGCTTCGACCGTCACACCGGCACCATCGAGCAGGGCGAGAAGCTCAAGTTCTTCGAGTACCTCGGCCACTACGCCCGCACGAAGAAACTCACGACGATGCTGTGGGACAACGGCCAGCACTTCGGCCGGACCTCGTTCACCTGGAGCGACCCGGAGCTGTCCGACCAGATCAGGTCGAGCTGGACCACCCGCTCCGGCACCGCCTCGGCGGACTTCGTCTACGTGCCGAAGACCGGCTCGATCACGGCACAGAACCTGACGCTCAACCTCAACGGCACCACGTTCCAGAGCCTGCGCCAGGGCAGCACCGATCTGGTCCGGGGCACCGACTACACCGTCTCCGGCAACCAGCTCACCCTGACCGCGGCCACATTGACCAGGCTCGTGGCGTCGCGGTCATACGGCGTCAACGCGACGCTGCAGGCGAGGTTCTCCGCCGGCGTGCCGTGGCGGATCAACATCATCACGTTCGACCCGCCGGTCCTCACGGCGGCGACCGGCACCACGGCGGCATTCTCACTGCCGGCCCAGTTCCGCGGCGACCAACTCGCCACGATGGAGGCGAAGTACGCCGACGGCAGCAACGCCGGACCGCAGAACTGGACCCCGTTCAAGGAGTTCGACGTGACCTTCGCACCGGACCCCACCACGAACACGATCACGCTCCGCCCAGCCTTGTTCGCCGAGGTCAACGACAACGCCCGGGTGACCCTGACGTTCCACTTCTGGAGCGGCACCAGGGTCACGTACTACGTGACGAAGGCCGGCAGCACCGTCACCGGCAGTACCTCCTGACGCTTGCCGGCACGCCGGCCCGCCGTGGAATCCACGACGGGCCGGTTGGCTTCCCGGGGTCGTCGCCCCACGGCGGTGGCAGGTACATCGCCTGCACGGCAACGGATGCACTCGGCGTGGACCCGTCACCGGCACCGTCGACGTAGGTGTGTCTGGTCCTGACGCCGACGGTCAGGGTGAGCGGTATTTTCGGACCGTGACGAAGGACGTGAGGCCCAGGTCGACGGCGATGTCGCTCGACCTGGGCCGGCACCTCGGCCGGCTGTTCCGCCGGCCGTTGGCCCGCTGGCTCGACGAGACTCCCGACTCCATCGACGAGGATCTGCATACCGCGGCGACGACCTGGGAGGACCTGGGGATCGGTCACATTGTGCGGGCGCTCGCCTGGGCGTTGACCACCGGCGTGTGCTTCGTCGCGGGCATCGTCTCGATCACGGTCGAGGAGCTGGTGGCCGGCCACTCGAACCAGCCGTCCGGCGCGATCCAGGTGGCGTTCGGCATCGCGATGCTCACCGGCTTCCTGCACGGCGGGGCAGCCGTCCTCGCCGGTCGGGGTGGCCGGCTCAGCGAGCGCAGCCGTCCGCGCGGCCGGAAGACCCGGCTCACCGGTCCCGGGCCGGAAGGCCCGACCGGGGTGTGGCTGTGGCTGCTGCGCCCCGGCAACCGATACTTCCTGACCGCGGCGGCCTTCTTCGCCGTTGGCGTCGTGAGCCTCAGCACCTGAGTCGTGTGGCCCGCTCGAAAAGCTGTTGCGGGTCGCCGGAGGAGCGACACCGCCGTCGAGAGACTCCCAGGTCCGTTCGGCATCAGGACTCCTCGGCGGTGGCGTGCGTGGGCGGCGTCGTCGCGCGCGGGGACCGGTAGCCGGCGGACTGCAGCGCGAACAGTTCGCCGTACTGGCCGCCGGCCGCGACGAGCTGGTCGTGGGTGCCGGATTCGGCGAGGCGGCCGTGGTCGAGGACGAAGATGCGGTCGGCGTGGCGGACGTTGGCGAGCCGGTGGGTGATCAGGATTGTGGTGGCGACGCCTTGCCGGTCCCGGATCGCCTGGAACAGGGCGTCTTCGGCGCGCGGGTCGAGCGCTGAGGACGGCTCGTCCATGATGAGCAGGTCGGCGGTGCGCAGGAACCCGCGGGCGGCGGTGATGCGCTGCCATTGGCCGCCGGAGAGGTCCTGGCCGTTGGCGAACGTGCGGTCGAGCAGCGTTTCGTACCCGTGCGGCAGCTCGACGATCATGTCGTGGGCGACCGCGCGGGCGGCGGCGGTCTCGATGCGGTGCTGGTCGGGTTCGGCGTCGATGTCGCCGAGGGCGATGTTCGTGGCCGCGGTGAACGGCCACTTGTGGTACTCCTGCGTGACCACGCCGATGTGGGCGTGCAGCTCGTCGGTGTCCCATTCGTGGAATGGGCGGCCGTTCCAGGTGACGGCGCCGGTGTCGGGTTCGCGGAGGGCGGCGATGATCGCGGCGAGGGTGGTCTTGCCGGAGCCGTTCTCGCCGACGAACGCCACCGTCTGCCCCGCGGTGATGGACAGCGTGACGTCGTCGACGGCCGGGCTGTCCCGCTCCGGGTACTTCAGGCTCACCGCCAGGACCTCGAGGGTCTGCAGCGGGCCGGGCGCGGGCCGGCCCGCGGCGTCGGCGGGGAGGTAGTCGGCGGCGCGGGTCATGAACCCGGTGTAGTCGCTGACGTGCTGCCCTTCGGCGTAGATGCGGTCGATCTGGAACGTCACCGTCGTCAACGCCCGCTGCGCCGCCTGGACGGCGAACACACACGTCGCCGCCGCGGCAAGGGGGATCTGCCCGTTGAGCAGCAGCATCCCGAGCAGCGCGTAGACGGCGCCGGTGGCGAGACCGCCGACGACCGAGCCGATGCTGGTCGTGGTGGTGACCTTGCGGGCCAGGTCGAGCTGGATGCGGGTCTCGGCGCCCATCACCCGGTCGTACTGGTCGAGCAGGAACCCCCGCAGCCCGTAGGAGCGCAGCTCCGCGGCGGAGTCCCGGTCGGCCATCAGCTGGTGCAGCAGCCACAACCGGCGTCGCCGTACCGATCCGGCGATGAACGTCCGGTACCGCTCGTGCCCGGCCCGTAGCGACGCCCACGCCTGCGGCAGCGTCGCGACCAGCAGCGCGAGCAACAGCAGCGGGTGGATGACGATGACCGCGACACCGACCGCGAGGAGACCGGCGAGTCCGGCGAGGAAGTTCAACGCGCCTTCGACCAGCCCGATGACCGAGCTGCTGCCCCGTGACGCGCGTTCCATGTCGTCGGCGAACGCGTCGGCGTCGAACGCGTCCAGCCGTACCGCCGTCGTGGTGGCGAACAGCGCCCGCTCGACCTCGCAGTCGACGCGTGGGGTGAGCCCGTTGAGCGCGTACCCGGTGGTGATCCCGAGCCCGGCCCGGATCGCGATCGCCGCGGCCAGCCCGAGCAGCGCGGGCAGCGCCGCCCACACCCGATCCGGGGTCGGACCGGCGGCGAACAGCTCGACCAGGACCCGCTGCGTGGCCAGCAACCCGAACGCCGCCATCACACCGGAGCCGATCGTGGATCCGGCCACGACCAGCGTCCGGGCCCGGTCCGCGCGCCAGCTGATCCGCAACGCCTCCGCGAGGAGCCGCGGCAGTTCGGCGAACACGGCCAGCACGCCGGCCTCGGCTCGTGCCCGGACGCCGGTCTCCCACCACATCGTGCGCAGCTCCGGCAGCGCCGACTCTCCCTCGGCCGGGCCACCCTGGCGCGGCACGCCAGGACGGCGGTCGGTGCCGGACGCCTTGTCAACGCGGGATGTCACCGAGTTGCCCCCTTCATCGTTCGGTCCCGAGAAGTCCGTCGTTGACGGGCCGGCCGCCGACGGCCTGCGGCAGTAGCTGACGGCTGGCGTCGGCTCGCGCGGCGGTCCCTGACGCCGACGTCACTGAAGAGACGGCAGGCAAACACCGGCCGTCACTGGATGAGAGCGTAACTCCACGATTTGCGGTGAAGATCCTCCTGCCCGCGCTCTCCGTCAGCGACACCCTGGTCACGCTGCGGACGTACTCGAACGTCGCCGAGGATCCGCCGAGCGTGGTGGCGGTGTGCGTGTCGGGGCTGATCGCCGTTGCGCGGTGGCCGGGCCGCAGTTGCCGGCCGGCGGGGTCGAACTCGCGGGCGCGGAGTCCGGCGCTGGTGCGGCGTCGCTGTCACCGATGACGAGCAGGCGTATGAACAACCGTCCAGAGTGGTGTGCAGGGTGGGCCGCCGCCGGCCTGACCAACCGGCGGCGGGGCTTGCGGGCCGGTCTCGGTCAGCGGGTCTTGACGGGCAGTTCGGTGAGCAGCTGCTCGACGCGGGCCTTGATGTCGTCGCGGATCGGGCGGACGGCGTCGATGCCCTGCCCGGCGGGGTCGTCGAGTTTCCAGTCGAGGTACCGCTTGCCGGGGAAGACGGGGCAGACGTCGCCGCAGCCCATGGTGATGAGGACGTCGGAGGCTTCGGCGGTCGCGTAGTCCAGCTTCCGTGGGGTGTTGGCGGTGATGTCGATGCCGACCTCGCGCATCGCCTCGACGGCGACGGGGTTGATCTGCGACGCGGGTTCGGAGCCGGCGGAGCGGACCTCGACGGTGTCGCCGGCGAGGTGCCGCAGCCAGCCGGCGGCCATCTGGGAGCGGCCGGCGTTGTGGACGCACACGAACAGGACGCTGGGCTTGTCGGTCATGGTGGTTCGGTTCCTTCGCGCTCGGTCGGGAAGTTTGTACGGCAGGCCGTTCAGGACGAGTGGACGCTGCGCCCGCCTGCGTGGTCGGCGGGGTGGCCGCTCGGATGGGCGACGACGACCTCGTCGACGCTGCGACCGGCGTCCGGGTACAGCGCCAGAAGCAACCCGACTCCGATCAGCAGCCCGACGAGCTGGGCAACGACGAATCCGGGCACCGATGCGGGGGCTATGCCGGCGAACGTGTCGGTGAAGGCCCGGCCAACGGTGACAGCGGGGTTGGCGAAGCTGGTGGAGGATGTGAACCAGTAGGCGCCGCCGATGTAGGCGCCGACCGCGGCGGGCGCCACGCTGGCGCGTCCGGAGCGGGCGAGAGCGAAGATGAGCAGGATCAGCCCGCTCGTGGCGACGACCTCACCGAGCCACAGATGCCCGGCGGTGCGGTCCTTGCCGGAGAAGTCGACGGCGGGCAGGTCGAACATGAGGTTCGCCAGGATCGACCCGCCGATCGCGCCGGTGGTCTGCGCGACGATGTAGCCGCCCAGGTCCGTCGCGGTGAGTCCGGTGCGGGTGTGGCGGCCGAGAAACCAGTCCGCGGCGGACACGACAGGGTTGAAGTGTGCCCCGGACACCGGTCCGAAGGTGAGGATCAGCGCTGCGAGTGCGAACGCGGTCGCGACGGAGTTCTCCAGCAGCTGGAGCCCGACGTCGTTCGGGGAGAGCGTGGTGGCCATGATGCCGGAGCCGACGACGGCGGTGACGAGCAGCGCGGTGCCGACGAATTCGGCGAGGAACCGTCGCCATGGTGCTGGGTGGGTCATCGGGTGCTGCTCCTGCTCTACAGATGAACAATGGACGGCGGTGTCGACCAGCCGGCAGCGGGGACGCCGAGCTGGTCGATGAGGCGGCGGACGCGGCGTTCGATCACGTCGCGGAGCGGGCGGACACCGTCGAGGTCCCACCCCGCCGGGTCGTCGAGGACCCAGTTCTCGCACCGGGTGCCGGGGAAGACGGGGCACGCGTCACCACAGCCCATCGTGACCACGACGTCGGCGGCGCGGACGACCTCGTCGGTCCACGGCTTCGGGTATTCGTCGGTGATGTCGATGCCTCGCTCGGCCATCGCCGCGACCGCGGCCGGGTTGACCTCGGTGCCGGGTTCGGATCCACCGAACCAGGCGACGGCGCGGTCGCCGGTGAGGTGGGTGAAGAATCCGAGCGCGATCTGGGAGCGTCCGGCGTTGTGGGTGCACAGGAACAGCACGACGGGTTTGCCGTCGCGGTGGTGGCCTTCGACACGGGCGAGGGCGTGCAGGCGCTGGCGGGCGAAGCGTTCGGCGAGCAGCGGCAGGAAGTTCGGCACGCTGCTCAACGAAGCGAACTGGTCGTAGCTGGTGTGCAGGAACCGTTCGAAGAACACTCAGCGTTCATTGACTCAATAATGAGTGAGCATTCTCGACTGCGTCAAATGAACAGCAGGTGCCGTCCAGGTCGGGCCGTGGTGGTGAGGCCGGAGCTCACGTTGGTGCCGCATGGGCAGCGCCTGGCCGCGTCGAGGCCGGCGCTCGGCACCCGATGCGTCCCGGCGGCCGGTCATGCGGCGACGCATCGGTGCCAGCGTCACGGATCTCGACCGGCACGGGGTCGGCTGGGGCCGGTTCGTTTCAGCCGGCCGGGTCGGCGGCGTCGACGGTGAGCAGCGCGGCGAGCTGCCGCATGATGCCCGGCCGGGCGCGGTAGTACACCCACGTGCCGCGCCGGTCGGAGTCGACCAGGCCGGCCTCGCGCAGCGTCTTGAGATGGTGCGAGATCGTCGGCCCGGACAGCTCGAACGCGGGGGTGAGGTCGCAGACGCAGATCTCCCCGTCCGGCGCTGAGGCGATCATCGACATGAGCTGCAGCCGGACCGGGTCGCCGAGGGCCTTGAACGCCGGGGCGAGCACGGCGGCGGTCTCGGCGGGAATGCGGTGCTGTGTGATCGGCGGGCAGCACGCGGTGTCCGCGTTGAGGTCGGTGATGGAGAGCACCGCCGCTTGTTTCGACATGCCTCTAGGTTGACAGATCTCAAATCAGCGTGCAACTGTTTGATTCGACAGACGTCAAGACAGGCCGCGCCGCACGATGAGGAGACCATCATGTTCCGCTTCGCCCGCCGCTCGGCTCCGCAGGTCGGGGTCCGGTTCTGCGACAGCTGCGCCGAGGTCAGCACCTCCGCCGAACGCGCTCGCCGCCGCGTCGACCGCACCCGCGCCGAGCTCACCGCCCTGGCCGGCCCCCGCTGACCACCGCAGTCCAGCCCGACCTCATCCGCGGGCGACCACCCATCGATCGTTGAAGGAGCATGACCATGACCGACACCCAGACTCCGGGCGGTTTCGCGGGCGACCCGGCCGCCGCCCTCGACGTGTCCGGCACGAGCGGCTGTTGCGGCAACCCGGCGCAGTCCACCCTCACCCTGCCCGACCCCGCTCAGTCGGGCGCAGCCGCCGGCTCACCGTGCTGCGGCACGACGGCCGAGGCGACCGAAACGGGCGCCTGCTGCGGAACATCGGCGAAGGCCGAGGCAGTCGCCTCCGGCGCGGGCTGCTGCGGATGAGCACCGCCGCAGGCCGGTCGACATCCCTCGCCGCATCCGTCGTGCAAGTCCTTTCGGAGCTGCGCGACGCGGTCTCCGGCGAACGGATGGCCGCCACGGTCGCCACGCTCGCCGGCAAGCCGTTCAGTGGACGGCGGGTCGGTTCGGCAGGCGGCGCCGCAGCCCGTGCCTGGCTTGCCCAGCACCTCGCCGACCTCGGCGCGACCGTGACCCTGGAGCCGTTCGCGGTCCGGTTCGTTCCCGAGGTCTACACGACACCGACCGTCGAATGGCACGACGGCACCACGGCACGCCGGCTGACGTTCGGCCGGGACGTCGCCGTCCACCTCGCCTCAACCGACCAGCCGCTCGTCCGGCGCGGAGAGCTCGCCGTGGCTGGAGCCGGTGACCCCACGGGCCGGTGGCTCGTGGTCCCGACCGGCATGACGCTCTTCGACGCCTACGGGCATGCGCACGGCGCGGTCGGGCTGCTGTTCGGCCGGGGCGTGGACGCCGACGGCTGGCACTACACGATGCTCGCCGGCCCGAACCCCGGGCCGTTGCCCATCCTCACCCTCGACCTCGCCAGCCATGCGGCACTCCACGCCGCGACCGAAACCGGCGGCTGGCTGGCCGGCAACACGCCGATCCGCCGGCTCGACGTCCCCGCCGTCAACCTGCACGGCACCTGGCCCTCGGCCGTCTCCACCGGCAACGGTGCTGAGGTGCTGCTGACCGCGCACTACGACGGCGTCGGCGATCATCCGGGCCTGCGCCAGCCGGCGGCGGCCGACAACGGCAGTGGCGTCGCTGTGGTCCTGGAGGCGGCCCGCATCCTCGCTCGGCACCTGCCCGATCAGGTGCGGCTGTCGGTCGCGCTGCTCGACGCCGAGGAGGCCGGTGCGCTCGGCTCCGCTCACCACGCCGCCCAGCTGCGGCAGGCAGGCGTCGCGCCGCTCGTCATCAACGTCGACGGCGCCGGCAGCCTGCACCAGGCCGCCGCGGTCGAGGCCGGCGGACCTGCGCACGCGCTGCTCGCGGCGCTCGACCAGGCGGGACGGCACACCGGGCTGCCGCTCGTCGCCGGGCCGGTCGCCTCGGACAACCGCCGCTACGCGGCCGCGGGTCTCGCCTCGATCGGGATCGGCGCCGGAATGGCCGGTTACCACAGCCCGGCCGACACCGCGGACCGCGTGGAGACCCCGACGCTGGAGGCCGTCGCGCGCCTCGTCGTTGCAGCGGGCTGGTTGGCGGTGGCGGATCCGGCTACACTTCAATCGTTGATCGGCGATGAACGATGAAGCTGGTGGCGCATGAGCGAGTTGCTGGACCGGACGGTCGCCGAGGAATACGCGTCCTGGTTCCGTGCCCTGGCCGACCCGTCCCGGGTGCAGATCGTGGAGTACCTCGCCCGGCAGGGCAAGCCGTTGAGCGTGGGGGAGATCGTGGCGGCCGTGGGGCTGGCGCAGTCGACCGTGTCGCAGCACCTGAAGATCCTGACCGAGGTGCGGTTCGTCCTGGTCGACGCGGTCGGCACCGCCCGGCACTACCGGATCAACACCAATTGCGTCGCCTGCTTCCCCTCCGCCGCCGACGTCGTCATGGGCAAACCGGCCCCGACCCCGATCGGGGGCTGCGCATGACCGATGTCGCGATCCGGTCGATGACGGCCGGGGATGCCGCCGCGGTCCTGGCGATCTACCAGGCAGGCATGGACGCCGGCAATGCCAGCTTCGAGGACACCGCCCCGTCCTGGGAGGCGTTCGACGCGGGCAAACTGCCCGCCCACCGCCTCGTAGCGGTCGATCCCGGTGACACGGTCCTCGGCTGGGTCGCGGCGTCCCGGGCCTCCGCGCGTCAGGTGTACGCCGGGGTGGTCGAACACTCCGTCTACGTCGATCCCGCCGCCCAGGGCCGCGGCGTCGGCCGTGCGCTGCTCGACGCCCTGGTCGTCTCGACCGAAGCGGCCGGGATCTGGACCATCCAGTCCGGCATCTTCCCCGAGAACACCGCAAGCCGGGCCCTGCACCGCGCCGCCGGCTTCCGCGAGGTCGGCGTCCGGGAACGCGTCGGCCGGCACGCCGGCCAGGGCAACCGCTGGAGGGACGTCCTCTTCATCGAACGTCGCAGCCCGCTCGTCGCCTGACGCCCTCACAGCAGCACCTCCTGCCGCAGTCCAACCTCATATTTCGAATTCTGTCGAGACAAGGAACTGGTCATGGATACATTGCCCGTCGTCGTCATCGGTGCCGGCCCGGTCGGCCTGGCCGCCGCCGCACACCTGCACGAGCGCGGCATGCCGTTCGTCGTGCTCGAGGCCGGGGACGGCCCGGCCGCCGCGGTCCGGCAGTGGGCGCACGTCCGGCTGTTCTCGCCGTGGCGGTACAACATCGACGCCGCAGCCCGGACGCTGCTCACCGACGCGGGCTGGGTCGAGCCTGACGCCGAGCGGCTGCCGACCGGCGGGCAGCTGGCCGCGGACTACCTGCAGCCCCTCGCCGACCTGCCCGCGCTCAAGCCGAACGTGCGCTACGACGCCCGCGTCACCGCCGTGACCCGGCTCGGCCTGGACCGGTTGCGGACCGCCGGCCGTGCGTCCACGCCGTTCCTGGTCCGCCTCGCCGACGGCACCGACCTCCTCGCGCGGGCCGTGATCGACGCGTCGGGCACCTGGTCCACACCGAACGTCCTCGGCGCGTCCGGCATCGCCGCGCACGGCGAGGCCGACGCCGCCGCGTTCATCGTGCACGCCCTGCCCGATGTCCTCGTCGTCGACCGGGACCGGTTCGCCGGGAAGCGCACCCTCGTCGTCGGTGCCGGGCACTCCGCCGCGAACACCCTGCTCGTCCTGGCGGAGCTGGCCGAGCAGACCCCCGGCACGGAGGTCACATGGGCCATCCGTGCGGCGACGCCCGCCCGCACCTACGGCGGAGAGACCGCCGACGCGCTGCGCGCTCGCGGTGCGATCGGCACCCGGCTGCGCGAGCACGTCGACGCCGGCCGCATCCAGCTCATCCCCGGGTTCTCCGCCGGCACGCTCACCGTCCTGGCCGACGGTGGCGTCGAGGTGTCCGACGGCGTCCGCGCCGTGGTGGTGGACCGGATCGTGTCCGCGACGGGGTTCCGGCCCGACCACGGTTTCGTGTCCGAACTCCGCCTGGACCTCGACCCGATCCTGGGCTCCACCCGTGCCCTGGCGCCGCTCATCGACCCGAACGAGCACTCCTGCGGCACGGTCCCGCCGCACGGCGTCGACGAGCTCACCCACCCGGAGCCCGGGTTCTACGCCATCGGCGTGAAGAGCTACGGCCGCGCCCCGACGTTCCTCCTCGCCACCGGCTACGAGCAGGCCCGCTCCGTCGTCGCCGCCCTGGCGGGGGACTGGGCCGCGGCCCGCGACGTGCGGCTGGACCTGCCTGAGACCGGGGTGTGCAACAGCAACCCGGTCGTCGGCGACGACACCGTCGACGCGGCAGGCGGCGGCTGCTGCGGCGCACCCGCCGCCGAGACGGCACCGGCAGGACGGGGACTGGCCACGGGCATCGCCGGCGGCCTGCTGCCCTCCCCGCTGACGCTGGTCAGCGTCGCGGCGCCGGCCAGCGGTGAGCAGTCCGGCAGCTGCTGCAGCTGACCAGGTGAACCCAGCTACCACGGTGGCCGCCGACCCACCTGTCGGCGGCCGCCGGTCGTTGCACGGCTGGCGGATCGTCGCCGCGCTGGCCGTCACCCAGACCGTCGGCTACGGCACGCTGTACTACACCTTTGCCGTGCTGCTGCAGCCGATGGCCGCGACCCTGCACGCGTCGACAACGACGGTCACCGGCGCGCTGACCGCGTCGATCTTGGCCGGTGCGGTGATGGCGGTGCCGGTCGGGCGGTGGCTGGACCGCCATGGTGGGCGGGCCCTGATGACGGCGGGCTCGGTGGCGGCGACCGGCCTGCTGGTGGCGTGGTCGCAGGTCCGCACCGTCGCGCAGCTCTACGCCGTGCTCATCGGCGTCGGGCTGACCTCGGCGATGGTGCTGTACGAGTCGGCGTTCGCCGTTGTGGTGTCCTGGTTCGACCCGCAACAGCGGGCCAAGGCACTGCTGACGATCACCATCGTCGCGGGCTTCGCCAGTGCCGTCTTCCTGCCGCTGACCGGCGCCCTGGTACAACGGTACGGTTGGCAGCACGCCCTGCTGATCCTCGCCGCGCTGCACGGCGTCCTCACCGTTCCGCTGCACGGACTCGTGGTGCGCCGCGCGCCGCACCTCACCACCGCACGGCAGCGAGACGGTGCGAGCCGGTCAGCGGTGGTGCGGGCCGCGCTGCACGACAGCCGGTTCTGGGCGCTCGGCGTCGCGTTTGTCGCCCACGGCGCCGCGATGACCGCCATGACCGTCCACCTCGTCGGGTTCCTCACGAGCCGGGGGCACCCGGTCACCTTCGCCGCCACCGTTGCCGGACTTCTGGGTGTGCTGTCGGTGACCGGTCGTCTCGTCCTCACCGGCGCGCAACGCCGCATTCGGATCACCACCGTCGTTGCGGTCATCTACACCGTCCAGGCCGCCGCCGCGTTGACCCTCCTCGCGATCGGCGGCAGCAGAGCCGGGGCGGTGACCGGGGTCGTCGCGTTCGGGCTCGGGTTCGGCATCTCCAGCCTCGCCTCCCCGGCGCTGCTCGCCGACCGGTACGGCACCATCGCCTACGCCAGCATCGCCGGTATCCTCGCCGTCCCGATCACCCTCGCCAGGGCCGGGGCACCGCTCGGCGCCGCGGCCCTGCACACCGTCGGCGGATACGCCCCTGTCCTCACCGCCATCGGCGTCGCCTGCCTCATCGCCGCGACCGGCATCGCCACCCGGGCCTCCGCACCGCCGCCGGTGCCCGACCCGCATGCCGTTGACGATGACCAGGCAGCCGGCGCTGATCCACAGCAGGCCCTTGTGTTCGCGGACGCCCTGCCGGATGAGCCAGGCGCCGCCGCTCAATCAAAGCGGTAGCTCAACCCGCAGCGGCAGCGTGGGCCAGGCCTGTGCAGCTACCGGTCGCGGTGACGTGGGCGGCGAGGTGCCCGCCAGGCGGCCCATCCGCTCAGCCCGATGAGCGCGGCGCCGACGACGGTGCGGAACCACCGGCTCAAGACGGCCTGGTCGTCGCCGACCGGGACGGCACGCGACGGGTTCCGCGGGTCGTACCGGATGTCGATCGGGGCACCCTCGGCGATGCGGATGTCGGAGGGTGGATCGTCGACGTCGGCGGTGAACACGTCTCCGGCGCCGGTGGTGAAACGCACCCGGACCGACTCACCGGTACGACCCCGGTCGACCCGGAGGATCTCGGCGGTGGCCGGTACTCCGTCGGCGTGCAGGTCGGCGTGCGTGCGGAAGTGCTCGATCCCGCTCTGCAGCATCGCCGCGCCGAGGACGAGGAGCATCACGGTTCCGAGCCAGGCGGTGAACCCGTACGGCTCCCGCGGTTCGCCACCGTGCCGGTTGGCCATGCGTGGTGTGCGCTTACCTCGGAGCCGCTGCCGCATCCGCCGGCGTCCGCGCTTCGTGGCCATGGCCGGCAGTATGGCAGGCGCGACCGGGTGCTGGAGGGGACGCGGACCGTCGAGCGACCGATCACCTTCAGCGCTTCGGTGGTGTACTGGAGCGGCTTTGCCACGTGGCTTACCACGTGGCAAAATGCCAGGCGATGACCGGCTGAGCGACGGGCATCGCGGGACCGCGACGGGCGTTCAGCGGCGCGGTCCCGCGGTGCTCTCGCGGACCACCAGGGAGAAGTCGGTGACGGTGTCGTGGTCGGCCTCGTCGCTGCCGTTGACGCGGTCAAGGAGCAGGGCCACCGCGGTCTCGGCGATCTGCGCCTTGTCCGGGGAGACCGACGTCAGGGACGGGATGCTGTAGGTCGCCTCGTCGATGTCGTCGAAGCCGACGACGGCCACGTCGTGGGGGATGCGGTAGCCGGTGTCGTGCAGGGCGCGCATCAGGCCCTGGGCGAGCAGGTCGTTGGCGCAGAAGACGCCGTCGGGGCGTTCTTCGGGGGGCAGGGCGAGGATCCGCCGGCCCGCCTCGGCGCCGTCGCGGCGGTGGTACCCGTTGACGCTGAAGACCAGCTCGGGGCGCAACGGGACGCCGGCGGACGCGAGCGCCTGGCGGTAGCCGGCGAGGCGG
Source organism: Dactylosporangium sp. NPDC005555 (assembly GCF_040605635.1). Classification (NCBI taxonomy): domain Bacteria; kingdom Bacillati; phylum Actinomycetota; class Actinomycetes; order Micromonosporales; family Micromonosporaceae; genus Dactylosporangium; species Dactylosporangium sp. NPDC005555. Next base: position 145,326 of record NZ_JBEXDG010000021.1, on the reverse strand, counting down.
AGGTCGGCCATGTGCGAGTCGGTGCTGCGGCTCGCGCCGACGAACGCCACCCGCCTGCGGGGCAGGGACAGCAGGTGCTCGGTCGCGGTGCGGGCCGCCGCGACGTTGTCGATCCCGACGTGATCGATGCCGGCGTGGTCCGGGGCGACCGACACCTGCTCGCCGAGGAGCACGACCGGGAAGCCGCCGCCGCGGTTGAGGATGTCGTCGCCGCTGCTCGCGATCGGGCTGCAGATGAGGCCGTCGATCAGGCGCTGGTGGCCGAAGCCGTTGAGGGAGGCGTGTTCCCGGATGAGGTCACCGAACGTCTGGATGATGAGCACGGTGAGGCCGCGGCGTTCGGTGGCCTGCACCACGAGGCGGGTGAGCTCGGCGAAGTACGACACGTCGAGCTCCGGCACGGCGAGCCCGATCATGCCGGACCGGCCGGTGCGCAGGTTCTGCGCGGCGCGGTTGGGCTGGTAGCCCAGCTCCTCGATGGCGGCGAGGACCCGTTTGCGGATGCGGTCGCTGACGTGCGGGTAGTCGCTGATGACGTTCGACACCGTCTTGCGCGCCACGCCGGCGCGGCGCGCCACGTCCTCCTGCGTCACGGCCAACGCGGACACCCACCGTTTCTGGAAAAGGCAGCAGAGAGCGACTGCTCGTGCTGCCACTGTACAGCTTCTCTGCCACGTGGTAAAACTTTCTCTGCCACGTGGTAAACGCCGGCGAAGTGATCGTGAGAAATGCCGGTGTAACACCGCTGACGTGCTACAACGCAAAGACCAAGGGAGGCGCACATGCCCCGCACCGCAACAGCGCCGGCATTCGTCGGCGAAGGAAGAATCGATCTCCGTGAGCACACGTACCGTGATCCCGGCCCGGGCGAACTGCTGATCGCCGTGGGCGCGAACGCGATCTGCGGCACGGACCGCGAGCAGTACTTCGCGGGCTCGGCCGTCGTGCCCGGTCACGAGGCGGCCGGCACCGTCGTCGCCGCGGGGGAGGACACCACGGTCGCCGAGGGCACCCGCGGTGCGGTGTTCCTGATGGACTACTGCGGGCAGTGCCGGAGCTGCCGCCTCGGGCACACCAACCAGTGCCTGGCGAAGCGCAACGACATGGGCTTCACCGCCGACGGCGGCTACGGCCCGTACGAGATCGTGCACGAGAGCAACTTCTTCGCGGTGCCCGACAGCGTGTCGGCCGTCGAGGCGACGCTGCTGCTCGACGTGATGGGCACCAGCGGCCACGCGCTCGGCCGGATCCACCGCATGCGCGACGACGTCGAGTCGCTCTACGTCGCCGGGGCCGGGCCGATCGGCCTCGGCGTCCTGGTCATGGCCCGCATCCGCTACGGCGCCGACGTCCCCGTCTACGTCAGCGACGTGTCGCCGTGGCGGCTGGCGTTCGCCGAGGAACTCGGCGCCACCCCGATCGACGCGACCCGGCCGGTCACGCTCACCGGCGTGGACGCCGCGATCGACTCCACCGGCAAGCAGAGCGCCCGCCGCACCGCGGTCGACGTCCTCGGCAAGCGAGGAGTGCTCGCCTGCGTCGGTCACGGCGAGGGCCTGACGCTCAACGTCTCCGACGACCTCATCGCCCCCGAGCGGACCGTCATGGGCAGCGAATACTTCGCCTACGGCGAGATGGCCGCCAACCTGGCCCTGCTCCAGGCCCACCTGCCGGAGCTGTCCCGGATCATCACCCACCGGATGCCGGCCAGCGAACTGCCCGCCGCGTTCGAGCTGTTCCTCGCCGGCGAGACCGGCAAGGTCGTCGTCACCCAGGACGAGCGGTGACCGCCCGCCTCAAGGTCGCGGTCGTCGGCGCCGGCGGCTGGGGCGAGCAGCACGCCCGCATCTTCGCCCAGCGCCCAGACACCGACCTGGTCGCCGTCGCCGGACGCACCCCGCAGCGGACCGCCGACCGGGCCGCCGCGTACGGCACCCGCCCGTACACCGACCTCACGGCCATGGTCGAAACCGAACGACCCGACCTCATCACCGTCAGCCTGCCCAACGAGGGCCACTTCGAGCCCACCCTCGAGCTGATCCGCCTGGGTGTGCCGCTGCTGGTGGAGAAGCCGCTCGTGTTCGACCTGGCCGAGGCCGACCAGCTGATCGCCGAGGCGGCCGAACGCGACCTCTTCTTCGGGATCAACTTCAACCACCGGTACGCCGAGCCGGTGCTGCGCGCCCGCAAGGCCATCGCCGACGGCGCGCTCGGCGACCTCGTCTTCGCCACCTGGCGCTTCGGCGGCGAGCCGAACTTCGGCACCTCCCCGCACGCCAACCTCATCGAGACCCAGTGCCACGGGTTCGACCTGCTGGAGCACCTGTGCGGGCCGATCACCTCGGTCGCGGCGCAGATGACCGACAAGACCCGCACCGGCGTCTACACCACCCTGGCGGTCGCGCTGGGGTTCGCCGACGGCGCGGTCGGCAGCCTGGTCGGCAGCTACGACTCGTCCTACGCGTACCCGGGCACCCAACTGGTCGAGCTCAACGGCACCGCCGGGCGGGCCCTCATCGAGGACACCGTCGCCCGGCTCACCCTGCAGTCCGTCGGCGACGAGACCCGGCACGTCTGGCAGGCCGGGTACTTCAACGACGCCGCCCGCCAGTTCCACCTCACCTTCGACCGGCACGTCGACGCGGTGCTCGCCGCGCTGCGCGACGGTGCGCAGCCGCCCGTCCACGCGCGGGCCGGCCGCCGCGCCCTCGCCCTGGCGACGGCCGTCATCGAGTCGTTCGAGACCGGCCGCCGCGTCGCCGTCCCCGCCGGGGACCCGTCGTGACCATCGCCGACCACGAGGCCCGCACCTCGGTGCTCAGCCTCGACGGCACCTGGGGCTTCCACCCGGAGGACACCGGCGACTCGCTCCCGCCGTCCCCGGCCGGCCTCGGCACCATCCAGGTGCCCGGCCTCTGGGAGGCACAGGGACACCTGCATCTCAGCGGTGTCGCCTGGTACGTCCGGGAGCTCGACCTCACCGACGTCGAAGGCTTCTGGACGCTGGCGTTCGGCGCGGTGATGGACGAGGCCACGGTGTACGTCAACGGCGTCCGGGCCGGGACGCACGCCGGCGCGTACACCCCGTTCCAGGTCGACGTCACCGGCATGCTGCGCGGCGGGCGCAACGTCATCGCCGTGCGGGTCCTCGACATCCCCGGCGACTCGCCCGAGCACCCGCGCGGCCCGCACGGCAAGCAGGGCTGGAAGAACGACCTGTTCCCCAGCCCGCCCAGCCTGTACCTGACGTACGGCGGCATCTGGCAACCGGTGACCCTCCTCCGGCACGGTGCCGTCACCCTCCAGGACGCCTTCGTCAACGGCGACCCGGCCCGCCCCGAGGCGAAGGTCCGCATCCGCAACCGCGGCGGCCGCATCGCCGCGGTCGTCGAGTGCACCGTCGACGGCCGGGTCACCCGCCAGGAGGTCATGGTCCCCGGCCACGCCGACACCGAGGTGGTCCTGCACCCGCGGCTCGACGGCCTCGACCGGTGGTCGCCGGAGTCGCCGGCGCTGCACCACGCCAGGTTCGTGGTCCTCGCCGACGGGTTCGCCTGCGACGGCACCGAGGTCCGGTTCGGCGTGCGTACCGTCACCGTCGACCACGACCGCATCCTGCTCAACGGCGCACCGCTGCGCGTGCAGGCGGCGCTCGTGCAGGGCTTCCGCGCCGACACCCTCTACGCCGAGGGCTCCCGCGAGGCGATCGAGCAGGAGGTCCGGGCCGCGAAGGCGATCGGGCTCACCATGCTGCGCCTGCACATCAAGGCGTTCGACCCGCGGTACCTCGACGTCTGCGACGAGCTCGGCATGCTCGTGCACTGCGACCTGCCGATCGCCGAGCCGATCGCGGTCGGCGAGCTCGACGACACCGGCCCGCTCGCCCGGGCCTGCGCCACGGCCGCCGCCGAGCAGGTGCTCCGCGACCGCAACCACCCCAGCATCGTGCTGTGGTCGGCGATGAACGAGATCGGCGCCGAGAACACCGACCGCGACGTGCGCGCCTCGGCCGGCTACGAACGCTTCACCCGGATGCTGTACCAGATCGTCACCGACCTCGACGGCACCCGCCCGGTGATCGAGAACGACTACATCGAACCCGGCCCCGAGCACGTCTACCGCAGCCCGATCCTCACGGCGCACTGGTACGGGCGGCTCAGCCGGCAGTACCTCGCCGCGCTGCGCGCCAGGTGCGCCACCGGACCCGTGCCCGGCAAGGTGCTGCTGGTCAGCGAGTTCGGCGACTGGGGCCTGCCCGCACTGACACCGTCCACACAGGACACCCCGTTCTGGTGGCCGGTGCACCTCGCCGACGACATCGCGGCGCTGCCGTGGCCCGGCACCGCGGCCGGCTTCGTCGAGGGGACCCAGGCGTACCAGGGCATCGCCGACCGGCTGCAGATCGAGCTGTTCCGCGGCACGCCCGGCATCGCCGGCTGGTGCCTCACCGAGCTCACCGACGTGCCGCACGAGTACAACGGCCTGTGGGACCTCGAACGGCGCGGCAAGGACCCGGCGATCCGGCAGGTCGCCGCGGCCTGCCGGCCCACCCTGCCGATCGCGCTGCACGACGACGACGCCTGGAACGGCTTCGCCGGTGGGAGCATCGCACTGTCGGTCCTCGTCTCCAACGACCGCCCGGAGCGGGTGACCGGCCAATGGTCCGTCGACGGCGTCCACGGCACCGTCACGCTGCCGGCGTACGGGCCGACGGCACCGCTGCCGGTGACCGTGCCGCTGCCGTCCCGGCCGGGGCGCCACGAGCTGTGCGTGACCTGGACCGCTCCGGGCGCGGATCCGGTCGAGCAGTGGTACCCGGTCGCCGTCTTCGCCCGGCCCTCCACGGCGCACCCCGTGCAACTGCTCGGGTCGGCAACGGACGGACGTGCGCTGTCCGCGGCCGGCGCACGACCCGGCGGCAGCGGCTGCCTGGTCGTCGGTGAGGGCGCGCTGTCACCGGCCACCGGCGCCCTCGTCGACGCGGCGCTGCGCGACGGGCGCAACGTGCTCGTCCTCGCCCAGGGCGTCGACGGCGCCGCGCACCTGCCCGTCCCGGCCACCGTCAAGGATCTGGCCACCGAATGGGGCTCCCTGCCGAACGTCTTCACCACCGGGGAGCCGGTGCTGTCGGCGGTGCCACCCGGCACGGTCGTCACCACCGAGCTGCTCAGCGTCACCGCGCACGTGGTCTACACCTCCCTCGACGGCCGGGACTGGCCGCAGCGCCCGGTGCTCGGTGTCTACAAACCCCTGCCGGGGCGGCTCACCGGCGTCATCGTCGCCGCGCTGCCGGTGCACGACGGATGGCTGTGGCTGTGCCAGCTGCCGCTCGTCGAGGCCGTCCTGCGCGACGACGCGACCGCCGTGGCCACCCTCGCCGACCTGATCGGAGCCGCATCGTGAACCAGTTCTCCGACGGGGTCCTGCGGCTCGGCGTGGGCATCGAGGACACGTTCATCGCGCACACCGCGCTCGGGCGCCGCAAGCTCGACGAGTACGAACTGACCCAGCACTACACCCGCTGGGCCGGGGACCTCGACCTGGTGAAGGCGTCCGGCGCGCGGACCGTCCGGTACGGGCTGCCGTGGTACCGCATCAACCCCGCCCCCGGGAAGTTCGTGTGGTCGTGGGCCGACCGGGTCGTCGACCGGCTCTGCGAGCTCGGCCTGGAGGTCATCGTCGACCTCGTCCACTACGGCACCCCGGAGTGGCTCGACAACCACTTCATCAACCGCCGGTACCCGCAGGCGGTCGCCGAGTACGCCTTCGCCCTCGCCGAACGCTACGGCGACCGCCTCACCGCCTGGACCCCGCTGAACGAGCCGCAGTGGACGGCCCGGCTGTGCGGGGAGTCCGGGACCTGGCCGCCGTACCTCACGGGGCACGACGGCTACCTGCAGGTGATGCGGGCGGTCGCGAAGGGCATCGTCGGCTCGCAGCGGGCGATCGCCGACGCCACCGGCGGCAAGGCCACCTTCGTGCACGTGGAGGCGTCGTTCCGCTACCCGTCCGGCGGTGGCGACGCCGATCTGCTCCGCGAGCGGCGGTACCTGTGCGGCGACCTGCTCAACGGCATGGTCGGCGAGGGCCACCCGCTGCTCGGCTACCTGCGCGAGCACGGCTTCACCGACGAGGACCTGACCTGGTTCGCCGAGCACCGGGCCGTCCCCGACGTCATGGGGATCAACTACTACCCGATGTGGTCCACGCTCGTGTTCGACGACGGCACCGGCCGCGAACGCGACGACGGCGTCGCCGGGCTCGAGGAGCTCGTCCGGGAGACCGCGGCCCGCTACGGCGTCCCGGTCATGGTGACCGAGACCAGCTACGAGGGCACGATGGCGCAGCGCATCGCCTGGCTGCGCGACTCCGTCGCCCTGCTGCACAAGCTCCGCTCAGAGGTCGAGATCGCCGGCTACATCTGGTGGCCGTTCTTCGACCAGATCCGCTGGCAGTACCGGGAGGCGCTCGACCCGGTCGAGCACCACCTGCACCGGCTCGGCCTGGTGACCCTGGACGTCGACGACGTGGGCGGCTTCCCCCGCCGGCCCAACGAGCTCTTCGACGTCTTTCAAGCACTCTGTCAAGGAAGGTAACCATGAGACGGACACCCCCCATCCGCGTTCTCAGCCGCGTTCTCGGCATCGCCGCCGCCATCCTCCTGCTCGCCGCCTGCGCCGACACCACCGCGGACTCGCCCCAGGGCACCGCCGGCTGCGAGGCCTACCAGCAGTACGGCACCTTCAAGGACAAGAAGGTGTCGCTGTACTCGGGGATCGTCGCGCCCGAGGACGAACCGCACATGAAGTCGTACAAGAACTTCGAGCGCTGCACCGGCATCCAGGTCGAGTTCCAGGGCGAGAAGGAGTTCGACACCCAGGTCCAGGTCCGCATCAAGGGCGGCAACCCGCCGGATCTCGCGATCTTCGCGCAGCCGGGCCTGGTCAAGCAGCTCGTCGAGACCGGCAAGGCGGTGCAGGCCCCGGACCCCGTCGTGGCCAACGTGAAGAAGTTCTGGAGCGAGTCCTGGCAGGGCTACGTCACCGTCAACGGCAAGATCTACGGCGCCCCGCTCGGCGCCAACGTGAAGTCCTTCGTCTGGTACTCCCCGAAGGAGTTCAAGGCCAAGGGGTACACCGTGCCGAAGACCCTGGACGAGCTCAAGACGCTGTCGGAGAAGATCGCCGCGACCGGCCAGAAGCCGTGGTGCGTGGGCATCGGATCCGGCGACGCCACCGGCTGGCCGGTGACGGACTGGATGGAGGACATGATGCTCCGCCTGTCCGGTCCCAAGGCGTACGACGACTGGGTCAACCACACGATCCCGTTCAACGGCCCGGAAGCGACCGGTGCCCTCGACGCCGTCGGCGAATACCTGAAGAACCCGGCCTTCGTCAACGGCGGCCTCGGCGACGTGAAGAGCGTGGCGTCGACCCAGTTCCAGGACGCCGGCCTGCCGATCCTGCAGGGCCAGTGCAACCTGCACCGGCAGGGTTCGTTCTACGCGCAGAACTGGCCGGCGGGCACCGACGTCTCGCCCGAGGGTGACATCTACGCGTTCTACTTCCCGAGCAAGGACGACACCACCAAGCCCGTCCTCGGCGGCGGCGAGTTCGTGGTCGCGTTCTCCGACCGGCCCGAGGTGCAGGCGTTCCAGACCTTCCTGGCGTCGGACATGTGGGCCAACGAGAAGGTCGCGAGCACCCCGGGCGGCGGCTGGATCAGCGCCAACACCGGTATGGACGCGAGCAAGCTGACCAACCCGATCGACAAGCTGTCGGCGCAGATCCTGCAGGACCCGAAGTCGGTCTTCCGCTACGACGGCTCCGACCAGATGCCCGGCGCGGTCGGCACCAACGCCTTCTGGAAGCAGGGCACCAACTGGGTGACCGGACAGTCCACCAAAGCCACCCTCGACGCCATCGAGGCGGCCTGGCCCAAGTAAGCGGCGTCGGGGCGCGATCACCGCGCCCCCCGCCCGTCCGGTGGAGGAAACATGGAAATTGCGGCGAAGCTGGGCCAGCTCGCCCTCGGTCTCGGGGCGTTCGCCCTCGTGGTGGCGGCGATCCTGCTGCTGGCCGGCCGTTTCAACGGCCCGGCGGCCGACCGTCGGCTGGCCTGGCTGTTCCTTGCCCCGACCGTCCTCGGCCTCGCGGTCGCGGTGGTCTACCCGGCGCTGCGCACCGTCTACGAGTCGCTGTTCGACGCGCACGGCTCGCAGTTCGTCGGCCTCGACAACTACGCCAGCGTCTTCAGCTCCGCCGAACAGCTGCACGTGCTGCGCAACACGGCGATCTGGGTGCTGCTGTCACCCCTCGCCGCGACCGCGGTCGGGCTCGTCTACGCCGTCCTCGTCGACCGCAGCCGGTTCGAGTCCTTCGCGAAGGCACTCGTCTTCCTGCCGATGGCGATCTCGTTCGTCGGCGCCTCGATCATCTGGAAGTTCGTCTACGAATACCGGCCCGACCTGCCCGGCGTCTCGCAGATCGGGCTGCTCAACCAGATCCTCGTCGCGCTCGGCGGTACCCCGCAACAATGGCTGATCAACGCGCCGCTCAACACGCTGCTCCTCGTCGTCGTGATGATCTGGATCCAGGCCGGCTTCGCGATGACCGTGCTCTCCGCGGCCATCAAAGAGATCCCGGTCGAGATCATCGAGTCGGCCCAGCTCGACGGCGTCACCGGCATCGGGCTCTTCCGCAACATCACCCTGCCGAGCATCCGCCCCACGATCGTCGTCGTGCTCACCACGATCGCGATCTGGACGCTCAAGGTGTTCGACATCGTGCGGACCATGACCGGCGGCCAGTTCGACACCAGCGTCGTGGCCAACGAGTTCTACACGTCTAGCTTCCGCTCCGACAACCAGGGCCTCGGCTCGACGCTCGCCGTGCTCCTGTTCGTGCTGGTCCTACCGGTCATCCTGTACAACATCCGGCAACTGCGCCGGTGGGGGGCGTGATGCGTGCCATCTCCGAACGATCGCTGACTGCCCGCAGGGGCCTGTCGTCACCGCTCGCCACGCTCGCCACGGTGATCATCGCCGTGCTGTGGAGCCTGCCGACCGCGGGCCTGCTCGTCACGTCGTTCCGCCCGCAGGCCGACATCCAGCGCACCGGCTGGTGGACCGCCACGACCTTCACCTTCGACAACTACCGGCAGGTCCTGGAGAGCCAGACCTCCGGCCGCTCACTGTCCCAGGCGTTCGTCAACTCGGTCGTCATCACCGTCCCGTCGGTCCTGGCGCCGCTCGCCATCGCGCTCATCGCCGCCTACGCCCTGGCCTGGATCGACTTCAAGGGCCGCGACCTGCTCTTCGTGCTCATCTTCGCCCTGCAGATCGTGCCGATCCAGGTCACCCTGATCCCGCTGCTCAACCTGTTCGTCGACGCCGGCCTCGCCGGCACCTTCTGGCCCGTCTGGATCTCGCACACCGTCTACTCACTGCCCCTGGCCATCTTCCTGCTGCACAACTTCATGCGCGGCCTGCCGAAGGAACTCGTCGAAGCCGCCCGCGTCGACGGTGCCGGCCACGTCCAGATCTTCCTGCGCGTCCTCGCCCCGCTCCTCGTCCCGGCGGTCGCCGCGTTCGGCATCTTCCAGTTCCTCTGGGTCTGGAACGACCTGCTGGTCGCCCTCACCTTCGCCAACACCCCCGGCACCAACCCGATGACGGTCGCCCTGGCCAACCTGGCAGGCAGCCGGGGCAGCGCCTGGTATCTGCTGTCCGCCGCCGCGTTCGTCTCCATGCTGCTGCCGCTCGTAGTCTTCCTGTCGATGCAGCGTTTCTTCGTCCGGGGCCTCCTGGCAGGGAGCGTGAAGGGATGACCGGCGCCATCACCGTCCTGCCGGAGCTGCGGTACCGCTGGATCATCGAACAGGTGCACACCACCGGCGCGGTCACGGTGCGCCAGGTAGCACAACGTTTCCACGTCTCCGACTCCACCGCCATCCGCGACTGCGACCACGCCGCCACCCGCATCGGCCACCGGGTCCGCGGCGGCATCATCCGCGACCGGCTCTGACCGCTCCCGTCCGTCAAAGGGAGTCACGTTCCGCCGAACGGCCAGCCGGCCGCCGCGTCCTGCTGGTCTTGGCCGCCCACGGGCAGTTTCACGCTGAGGGACGTGCCGTGGCCCGCCGAGCTGGTCAGTGTCAGCGTGCCGCCGAGCGCCTCGACGCGGTCGCGGACGCCGGCCAGGCCCTGACGTGGATCCGCGCCGTCGGCGCCGTCGTGGTGGACGGTCACGCTGAGGACCTCGCCGTGCGCCGAGCCGTCCGGAGCTGAGCCGTCGGCAACGATGTCGAGGTCCACGTCGATCGCCGAGACGTCGGCGTGCTCGACGGAGTCGGCGAGCGCCTCCGACACCACGTAATAGGCGGCGACCTCGACGTAGCCGGGCAGGCGGCGCTTCGGCCCGGTGCGGACCGCCACCGGGACCGGGCAGCGGCGGGCGAGCGCCTTGACCGCGGATCCCAGCCCACCCTGGGAGAGGATCGCCGGATGTATGCCGCGGACGATCTGCTGGAGGTGCTCGAGGACGCCGGACAGCCCGGCGGCGGTGTCCGACAGCCGGGACCGCAGCTCGCCGAGCTCCTGGGGGACCAGCGCCTCGGCGGTGCTCATCTCGAGCCCGAGCGAGATGAGCCGCTGCTGCACGGTGTCGTGGAGGTCGCGTTCGATGCCGCGGCGGGCCTCATCAGCGGCGAAGACGAGCCGGGCACGTGACGCGGTGAGCTCCGCGCGGCTCTCGCTGTTGGCGATCGCGGTCGCGACGAGTTCGGTGAACTGGGCCAGCTCGTGCTCGGTGCCGGGTGGCGGTGGGCTGGTCGGATCCCATAGGGCGACGAGGACGCCCCATACCCGGCCGTCGACGACGATCGGCGCGCCGGCGGAGGCGTGGAAGCCTTCGGCGCGGGCGTGGTCGGCGAGCGGGCCGCTGCTGCCGTCGTAGGAATCCATGCGGGCCGGACGGGAGTCGCGCAGCACCAGCCCCGCGACGCCGCCGGAGGGGTCGAGCCGTTTGCCCAGCATCGGCTCGGCTTCTGACGTGCTGTACTCGGCGACGACGGTCACCGTGCCGGGCCCCTCCCGGCGCAGGACCCGCGTGGCGTCCGCGTCGAACAGCTCGGCCGTTTCAGCGGCGACCGCGGCGACGAGCTCGGTGGGGGCGACGCCGCGGGCGACGAGCACCGCCACTCGCCGCAGCGCCGCCTGCTGCGTGAGGAACCCCTCCACCTGTGTCCGGCCCGCCTGCAGCGCACAGCCGGCCCGCAGTGCCGTCGCCAGGCCGGGCACCACCCCGTCCCGCAGGCGCCCCATGACACGGTCCGGCAGATCCGCGGGCACGACCAGCGCGCCTGGCCGCAGCGGCAGCTGGATCCGGCCGTCGTGCGGCGGCGGGACCTCACCGAGCTCGATCGTCGCGTACGGCACCTGCATGGCCTGCGCGAGCCGGTCGGAGGCCTCGGGAAGTACCGCCCGCACATCATCGGCGCCGAGGATGAGCCGGGTCAGGTCGGCGACCACGTCGGTCTCCCGGCGCCGTTCGACGGCCTCGAGCGCCCGGGCGCGGGCCAGTTGCGCCACCGAACTGCCGACCACGGCGACCATGAGGTACACCGAGAGCCCAAGCCAGTCCCGCCAGTCCTCCGCGTTGAAGATCCTGACCGGCGGGGTGTGGAAGTAGTCGAACGCGAGCGCGCTGACGATCGACGTCGCCACGCCCAGCCACAGCCCCCACACCGTGGAGACGACGAGCACGCCGAGCAGGTAGACGAGGGCCAGGGCCTCTCTGGGAGCGGCATGCCGGATCGGGTAGACCAGCAGGGTCTCCACGACGATGAACCCGGCGCCGACCGCGATCCCTACGGAGAGTGGCGGCGGACTGAGCCGTACCAGCCAAGCCGCGAGGCGTCCCTGCATCATCGGCACTCTTCTCGAGCACGTCGGTTCCGCTGCGTCGGGGCAGCCGGAGCCGGTCGAGCGGAGGAAACGAGTCGATGCTAGGGCGGCGGGGCGTCGAACGCCGCGCTCGTGGTGGTCCGGGTGCGGCGGACCACCCCGTGTTTCACCCCGGCCGCCGGCGGGCCTCGAGGTCCGCCGGTGTGGCGGGAGCGGCTGCGGCCCGACCTGGCACCGAGAGGGCGTCACCCGCATCGACGTGTCACTCGCCGGGCGCCACGGGTCTTGGCGTGCGCGCGATCCTCATGGAGGCAGGTCGCCGGAGGTTGGTCGGCGGTCGGGAGGACATACGGGTGGACATCGCGTCAACGGCGCTGCGACTTCCTGCCGTACCTGCGGCCGGCGGGAAGCAAGGTGGCTCCGGGGCAGGCCATCGCGTGTCGCTCGTGGACGGGGACCGCGCCGTGTCTCCTACCGGGCTGGCGCCGTCTGGCCTTGTCCGGCACCGACCGATGGATTGCGTTGTTGTGTCGCCAGTATACAGTAAGCCGCACCGACTCTGGAAGGAAGCTGCCCATGGTGCTGCGGCTTCGCGCTGCCTTCTCGCCGAATCCTCGTGTGGCCCCCCTCATGGAGGGTCTCGTCAACGTCCCGGGCGTCGAGTTCCAATGGGACTCGGGCAGCGCCGGCGACCTGCACGAGCGACATCTCCGAGACAGTGCGCACGACGTCTTCGAGTTCTCGATCTCCAACTATCTGATCACCCGCGAGCGCCGGCGCGAGCTGTGGGACTGGGTGATGCTCCCCGTATACGCGAGCAAGGCCACGCTCGCCGTCAACACGCTGGTGCACGTGGATGCGGGTATCCGCTCCGCGGGGGACCTGGTCGGGCGGCGCTTCGGCATCCCCGACTACACGATGACGGCGGGGCTGTGGTTCCGTGCACAGCTGTACCAGCTGTGGGGGATCGAGCCGGGTGAGATCACCTGGGTCATCGGTCGCCAGGGCGAGCAGAGTCACGGTCATCAGATGGGCTTCGCCGAGCGGCCGCCCAAGGGCGTGACGCTGCAGTGGTCGAACCCGGCCGAGCTCGGCCGCATGCTGCAGGACGGTGAGCTCGACGCCGCCTTCCCGGCTGAGGACGTCCCGATCGACACGTCGACCGGCCGCGTCCGGCGGTTGTTCCCGGACCGCGGACGGCAGTTCTTCGCCGACTATGCCGCGAGTGCGGGCTTCCTGCCCGTGAACCACGTCGTGCTCATGCAGCGCCGGCTGGCCGAGGCCGAGCCGTGGCTGGCCGCCGCGCTCCTCGAAGGGTTCGAGGCGGCGAAGCGGCTTGCGTACCGGCGGGACCCCCGGTCCCGGGGTGTCTTCCGAGACGCCAACGACGACGTCGAGCGCCAGCGGCCGGTGTTCGGTGAAGATCCATTCCCGTACGGCCTGGCCGTCAACGGCCCGATGCTGGCCACCGCGGCTCGCCAGTCCTGCCGCGACGGGCTGACCGCCACTCCGGTCGACCTGGGCCAATGGGTTGCGGACGGGGTCCGCGACAGCTGACCCGTGGTCGGGGGCTGAAACACTCTTGACACAAACACGGTCGCCAGTAATCTGTATACACCTTGCCCCAAACGTGAGCGGCGCCACTCGTCAGCGACTGGTGACCTCGCTCATCAAGGCCGGTACGGCGCAGCCGAGGAGGACTGAGGACATTGCCCGCCACGTCATCTCAGGGCGTACCCGCGACTCCGGTCGTCGAGTTCAAGAACGCCGAGGTCACCTATCCCGGCCGCCAGGTGACCGGCCCCGCCGTCGTGGGGATCAACCTGGCGCTGGCCCGAGGGAGCTTTACGACCGTCGTCGGCCCGAGCGGCTGCGGCAAGTCGACGCTGCTGCACGTCTGCTCCGGCCTGTTGAAGGTCTCCGCGGGCGAGTTTCACTACCAGGGCCAGTCCTGGAAGAAGCTGCACCCCGGCGTCGGGTACGTCACCCAGCGGGAGACGCTGCTGCCCTGGAAGACGGTCCTCGGCAACATCGCCCTGCCGCTCAAGCTCACCGGCGTGCCCAAGGCCGAGCGGCGCGAACGGGCCACGGCGATGGCCGAGAACGTGGGTCTCGGGCAGTGGCTCAACCGCTTCCCGCGCGAGCTCTCCGGCGGCATGCGTCAGCGGGTCCAGCTCGGTCGCACGCTGGTCACCAAGCCGGTGCTGCTGCTCATGGACGAGCCGTTCGGCGCGCTCGACGCCGTGCTGCGGGTCCGGATGCAGGAGTTCCTCAAGGAGACGATCGCCGGTGCGGACCTGACGACGCTGTTCGTGACCCACGACCTCAACGAGGCCCTCACGCTCGGCGACCAGGTCGTGGCGATGGCCGGCGCGCCGGGGACGATCGACCAGATCGACACGCTGGACGACCTGCCCCGCGGACTGGCGCCGGTCGACCTCAAGAGCGCCCCGGAATACGCGGAGCACGAGGCCCGGCTGTGGAAGGTCATCGCCGGAAATCTCAGCGACGACGGCAAGGCGCTGGCGAACCGGTCCACGGCCGGCGGCCATCCGCTTCCCTCCCTCACCACGACGACCGGAGTCTGAGATGACCACGCAGACCATCATCCCGTCGGCGGGCGCGGCCGAGGCGGTGCCGGCCCCCGCCGTTCCTGCGGCCCGGGGCCAGCGCCGGGGCAAGCTCGAGGACCTGGCCCGGCTGTGGGGCATGCGAGCGGTGCTGATCGTCGCCCTGCTCGCGTCCTGGCAGTTCTGCAGCGGGCGGGTGTTCCCCGTGTTCATCGTGTCCAGCCCGGAGCTGGTGTGGGAACGGTTCCTCGACTTCATGCACGGCGGCAAGCTGCTCGGCCATCTGTTCTACACGATGCGCTCCTGCCTGCTGGGCTTCGGCATCGGCGCGGTGGTCGGCAGCACCCTCGGCCTGGCCTTCGGCATCTTCGAACCGGTCGCCCGGACCATCCGGCCCTTCGCGGCCATGCTCTACTCCACGCCGAAGATCATGCTGGCCCCGCTGATCGTGGTCTGGTTCGGCGTGGACACCACGATGAAGGTCGTCATCAGCGCCTTCTCGTGCATGTGGGTCATCTTCTACAACGTCTGGAACGCCACGCTCGGCATCGACCGCAATCTCGTCGACCAGTTCCGGCTCATGGGCGGCAGCCAGCGGCAGATCATCACGGGCCTCTACCTGCCGTCCGCGACCACGTGGCTGCTGACCAGCCTCAAGGTCGCCTTTCCGATCGCACTCATCGGTTCCGTCGTGGGCGAGTTCGTCGCCTCCAACAAGGGTCTCGGCTTTCTGGCACTCGACTCCGGCCATCGCTTCGACACCGCCGGCGTCCTCGTTGCCGTATTCACCATCACGCTGACCGCGATGACCGTGGACAGCCTTCTGACTGCTCTGCAGCGCAAGGTGGCGCTGTGGCAAGGTGAGGGAGAACGGAAGTGAAAAGCTTACCGAGCGCGGGACGCCGCATCCGACAGGTTGCCGCCGCCAGCGTTGTCATGCTCGCTGCCAGCCTATTGACCGCCTGTGCCAACGGCGGTGACACGATCGAGGCGAACGCGGCCGGCAACCGCAAGATCAGGGTGGCGGCGCCGTTCTCGTCGACCATGAACTCGGCGTTCCTCTACGCGGCCGGCGCGGAGATCTTCAAGAAGTACAACATCGAAACCGAATTCATCGAGGTCGACGGTGCCCGCAGCCTCGCCGCCACGATGGGTGGCAGCGTCGACATGGCCATCACCTCGGCGGTCAACCCCCTGGCCGCCCTGGAGCAGAAGCAGGACTTCTACATCATCGCCCAGATCGGCAACGGTTTCCCCGAGTCGGTCATCATCGAGTCGGAGGCCTACAAGAACAGCGGCCTGAACGAGAACTCCACCTTCAAGGAGAAGATGCAGTTCCTCAAGGGCAAGCCATGGGGGGTCTCGAGTCCCGAGGGTTCATCGGTCTACATGGCCCGCTACATGTTCCAGCTGGCCGGCCTGAGCAAGGACGACTTCAACATGAACTCGCTGGGCTCGGCCGCCGGCACGCTGGCCGCGCTCAAGGAGAAGAAGGTCGTCGCTGGGTCGATGGGCTCGCCGCTGCCGCAGGTCGCCGAGTCGCAGGGCTACGCCAAGATCTTCCTCGACGTCAGCGCCGGCGCCGTGCCCGAGCTGACGAACGTGCTGACCTCCGTGGTCGCCGTGACGCCGAGGTTCTACCAGAACAACAAGGCGCTCGTGGAGGAGTTCCGCAAGGCGCTCGGCGAGGCGCAGGGCCTCGTCTACAGCGACTCGGCGACCGTCGACCAGTGGGTGTACGCGAACAAGTTCGAGGGCTCGCCGAAGGGCGCCGTGCTGGCCGGCGTGGCCAACCAGCGCAAGGGTGGCTCGATCTCGCGCACGCCGCAGGTCGACCCCGCCGCCGCCGAGAAGCTCGTGAGCTTCATGAAGGCCACCGGGCAACCGGTCCCGGACAACTGGAAGACCATCTTCCTGGACCTGCCGGAATTCAAGGGCTGACGCTCCCCGTTCATCCGACGGGCGGCCGTGGACGGAGACCCGCCGCGGCCGCCCCTCTCCACCGTGCCCACGAACCCAGACGGCCCCAGAAGGAGACAACGTGACGCAGCAGGACTTTGTGGACGGCCGGATGCTCATCGGCGGCAAGCTGGTCGAGGCCCGCGACGGAGGCTGGCTCCCCTCGGCCGACCCCGCCACCGAGGAAGTGATCGGCCGGGTGCCCGCGGCCACGGCGGCGGACGTGCAGTCCGCGGTCACCGCCGCGCACGAGGCCTGGCCGGAGTGGGCGGCGCTGTCGATGGTCCAGCGGGCCCGGATCCTCAAGAACTACGCCCGGCGGCTGGCCGAGGAGGGCGAGCGGCTGCTGGCGGTCGAGGTCCGCGACACCGGCAATACGATCGCCAAGCTGCGCCACGACATCGCCAACGCGGTCCGTGGCATCGAGTACTTCGCCGGGCTCGGCACCGAGCTCAAGGGCGAGACCGTGCCCGCCAGCGGCGAGTACCTGCACTACTCCGAGCGCCAGCCCTACGGTGTGGTCGGCCGGATCGTGCCGTTCAACCATCCGATCCTGTTCGCCGCCAAGTTCGGCGCCCCGGTGATGGCCGGGAACACGGTCGTGATCAAACCCTCGGAGCAGTCCCCGCTGTCTTCGGCGCTGCTCGCCGAGATCGTCGCCGAGACCATGCCGCCGGGGGTCGTCAACATCGTCACCGGCGACGGAGTCGGCGCCGGCCTTCCGCTGGTGCAGCATCCGCTGGTGAAGCGCATCTCGTTCATCGGCTCGGTCCCGACCGGCCTGGCGATCCAGCGGGCGGCGGCCGAGGTCGCCGTGAAGCACGTGAGCCTCGAGCTCGGCGGCAAGAACCCGATGGTCGTGTTCCCGGACGCCGATCCTGATGAAGTCGCGGCGAACGCCATCGCCGGCATGAACTTCGGCTGGATGGGCCAGTCCTGTGGCTCCACGAGCCGGATCCTGCTGCCCGACGCGTTGTACGACGACGTCCTGGCGCGCATCAAGGCCCGGACCGAGGCGATCGTCCAGGGCGATCCCGCGGATGAGGCGACCGGCGCCGGCCCGATGAACAACCGCGGCCAGTACGAGAAGGCGCTGCGGTACATCGAGATCGGCCACGAGGACGGCGCCCGCCTGGTCACCGGCGGACAACGACCCGAGGGCCCGCGGTTCGAGCGCGGCTACTGGCTGCAGCCGACCGTCTTCGCCGACGTCACCCCGAACATGCGCATCTTCCGCGAGGAGATCTTCGGCCCGATCATGTCGGTGGTGCGCTACAGCGGCGACTACGCCGACGCCATCCGCCTGGCCAACGACGTCGAGTACGGCCTGACCGCCTCGATCTGGACCAACGACATCCGGCTCGCCACCCGCGCCGCCCGCGACGTCCGCGCCGGATACGTCTGGGTCAACGGCGTCTCCCGGCACTTCCTCGGCACCGGCTTCGGTGGTTTCAAGAACTCCGGGGTCGGCCGGGAGGAATGCTTCGACGAGATGCTCGGCTACACCGAGACCAAAACTGTTCACGTCCGCCTTTGAACGCCCCGGAGGTCCGCGCATGAGGCCCGACCCGCTGCCCGTACCGGTGAGCGTGAAACCCGCGATGCAATGGGGCAGCGACGCCGTCGCCGAGCTGCTCGACCGGCTCGACCTGCCCTACATCGCGATGGTCCCGGGGGCGAGCTACCGCGGGCTGCACGACAGCCTGGTCAACTACCTCGGCAACGCCGGCCCGCGGCTGGTCGTGTGCCTGCACGAGGAGCACGCCGTCGCGGTCGCCCAGGGCTACGCCAAGGTCACCGGCCGGCCGATGCTGGTGGCCCTGCACGCGAACATCGGCCTGCTGCACGCGACCATGGCGATCTACAACGCCTACGGCGACCGGGTGCCGATGGTGATCCTGGGCGGCTCCGGACCGGTCGACGCGGCCAAGCGCCGGCCGTGGATCGACTGGATCCACAACTCGGCCGACCAGGCTGCGCTGGTGCGCCACTACGTCAAGTGGGACGACCAGCCGGCCTCGGTGCAGGCGGCGGTGGACTCCGTGATGCGCGGTTATGTGCTGACCCAGGCCGAGCCGGCCGCCCCGGTCTACGTCAATCTCGACACGGAGTTGCAGGAGGAGCCGATCACCACGCCGGTCGTCGTACCGGATCCCCGGCGCTATCCCGTGCCGCGGCCACCGGCTCCCGACGCGGCCACGGTCGCCGAGCTCGCCGACCTGATCGCGGTGGCCGAACGGCCGTTGCTCATGATCGGCCGCGGCGGCCGAGGAGCGGAGCAGTGGCGCCGCCGGGTCGAGCTCGCCGAGGCGACCGGCGCCGCCGTGCTCACCGACCTGCGCAACCCGGCGGTCTTCCCGACCGGGCACCCCGCCCACCCGGCCCGGGTCAGCGCCGGACGGCTCACCCCGTCGGGCCTGGATCTGCTGCGCCGCAGCGACCTGGTCGTGGTCGTCGGCTGGATCGACCCGGCCGGACCGCTCGAGGCCGCGTTCGGCGGCGGCCCGCGCCCGCGGATCGTCAGCGTGCGCGACGTCAACGCCCTGCTCAACGGGTGGACCAAGGACCACTACGCCCCGGTGGCGGCCGATGTCGAGATCACCGCGGGGGCGGACCAGTTCATCGCCGCGCTGCTGGAGCGCGTCGCGGGGAACGTCGCGGAAAACCCGGCCCCGCAACGCCCGGACTGGCCGCCGGTGTATGAGCACGGCACGGCGCCGCGGCCGGAGGTGGAGGGCGACCAGATCCTCATGGGCGACCTCGCTGCCGCGCTGCGGACCGCGTTCGGCGACACCGACGTCAGCTACACCCAGCTGCCGCTGGGCTGGTCGGGGGCGGACGCCCACTTCGCGCACCCGCTGGACTATCTCGGCCGTGACGGCGGGGGCGGGCTCGGCTCCGGTACGGGTATCGCGGTCGGCGCCGCGCTGGCGCTGGACGGCACCGGCCGGATCCCCGTGGCCGTCATCGGCGACGGGGACTACCTGATGGGCAGCGCCGCCCTGTGGACGGCCGCGCACTACCGGCTGCCGCTGCTCGTGGTCGTGGCCAACAACCGCTCGTACCACAACGACGAGAAGCACCAGGCGAGCGTGGCCGCGCGCCGTGGCCGGCCGGCCGCCAACCGGGTCGTGGGCCAGCAGCTGCGCGATCCCGATCCGGATCCGGCGACGATCGCGCGGGGCCACGGGGTCAGCGCCTACGGCCCGGTGACCGAGCCGGACGAGCTCGCCGGCGTGCTGGCCAAGGCCGTCGCCGAGGTCCGCGCGGGCGGCACCGTCGTGGTGGACGTGCGCGTCAACCCGCACGGCTACGGCAAGGACTGACCACCGCGCAGCGAAAGGCCCCCGGCGCATCTGGCGCCGGGGGCCTTTTCATTGCTCGGATCAGCCGGCCTGCCCGGTGACTTGGCCGGTCACGCGGCCGGCCACGGCGTCCGGGTCCGCGTCGGCGACCTCGCCGCGCCAGGCGACGTGCAGGTCCGGGCGCAGCAGCAGGGCAGGCGCGTCGTACACCTCGACCAGGTCGGCCTGGTCGATTCGCAGCACGCTGAGCGGCGCGCCGCGATCCGCGAAGGCCTTCTGGAACTCGTCGATGCCCTCCAGGGGACCGAAGTGCAGCAGCGTGAACGAGTACCGGTCGATCAGGTCGTGCAGCGCCCGGCCGTCGGTGAGCCACATGTGCGGCAGGCGGGCGCCTGGCCGCGCGGTCGGGATGTAGACCTCGGGCACGTCGGGCAGGTCGAGCTCGTCGCCCTCGACGATGACCGGCGACCCGGCGTAGATGTAGCCCAGCTCGGTGCCGACCATCTCGTGCGTGCGCCGCTGGGTGGTCGCCGCGACCTGGGCGGCCGCGCGCAGGACGCCGCGGGCCTCCGGGCGGTCCGGGTCGATGCCGGGGCGCATCACGTCCTGCCAGGCCCGCTGCCCCTGGTGCGCGTGCCGGGAGCCGGCCACCGCCCGCAGCGCGACCGGGCGGCGCTCCGCCTCGTACGAGCCCAGCAGCTCGGGCCCGCCCCAGCCCTGCAGCGCGGCGGCGAGCTTCCAGGCCAGGTCCGAGGCGTCGCCGATGCCGGTGTTCAGGCCGAGGCCGCCGGTCGGGATGACCAGCCGCAGCGCGTCGCCGCAGAGGAACACCCGGTCGCGCTGGAAGTGCTCGGCGACGAGCAGGTGCAGCTTCCACGAGTTGACCGAGATGAGCTCGACCTCGACGTCCAGGCCGAGCAGCTCCCGGACGAAGGCGACGGTCTGCGCCTCGTCGCCGGCGAACCCGGTGTTGATACGCAGATATGTCGGGTCGTCCTGGACGGTCAGGACGGTGCGGTCGCGGTTCATGAAGAAGTACATGCGGCAGGGTTTGGCGGGGTGCTTGTCGAACAGGTCGGGCGAGCGGAAGAAGATCTGGTTGCGCTCGGCCAGCGAGCCGTTGCCCTCGAGCGCGAAGCCGAGCTTCTTGCGGACCACGCTGCGGCCGCCGTCGGAGCCGACCAGGTAGTCGGCGGCCGTCGTGGTCGTTTCACCGTCGGCCGAGCGGGAGACGACGGAGACCGACGTGCCGTCCTGCTCGAAGTCGACCACGGTGTGGCCGAACCGCATTTCGACGGTCGGCAGTGCCTCGGCCCACCGGCGCAGGAGCGGCTCGAGGGTGTACTGCGAGATCACCTGGTACGGCTCCAGCGGCAGCGACCCGTCGAACGTGCGGGCGACGGCCGCGCGGCCCTCGTCCACGGTGGGGTAGGGCAGCCGCACGCGGGGCTCGTCCGTCATCGTGGTCACCACGGCGATGTCCATGCTGGCATCGGTGGGGGAGCTGGCGGCGCGGATGGCGTCGGCGAGCCCCAGCCGGCGGTAGATCTCCATCGTGCGGGCGTTGCAGCGCTCCATTTTCGGCAGGAACAGCGGCTCTTCCTTGGCCTCCAGCAGCAGGACGCGGATGCCGCGCAGGCCGAGGTCGATGGCGAGGGTCAGGCCGACGGGGCCGCCGCCGGCGATCACCACCTGCGGGCCGTCCGTGCGGTGGGCGCTCACAGCGCGCTGACCGATTCGGCGAACAGCGAGCGCGGGTCGACCTTGGCGACTGAGAGGCCCTGGTCGAACGACCAGCTCGTGGCGGTCTCGAGCAGCTCGGCGTTGGCGAGCACGCCGTAGCGCATCGCCTCGGTGCCCTTGCGGTACCTGCCGATGTCTACGGCCCCCAGGGCCCGGCTCGGCTCGAGGGCGCGTTCCATGCGCTGGATGCCCAGCGCGCGGGCCTCGGCGAAGGCGTCGTAGAGGTTGCGGGCGACCCAGGGGTACTGCTCGGCGATCTCGGACCGCAGGACGAGCACGTGGTTGATGTGGATGACGCCGTGGCGCTGGAAGTACTCGTAGCCGGCCGCGGCGTGGTCGGCGAACAGCGGCCGGGTGGCGGGGTGCTCGTCGAGGTCGTACCAGGTGGGGTCGATCTCGCTGCGTGCGGCGACCCGGCGCGGAGGCTCCTGCCCGAGGCCCAGGCCGCTGCGGCTGCGGCCGCCGCTGTAGGCGATGATCGCGTCGATCTTGCCCTGCACGAGGAACTCCGCGATGTTCTCGCCCTCGTCCAGGTGCTGGAAGCTCAGCCCGGCCGGCGGCGTGAAGCCGGCGTGGACGCCGTGGCTGCGCGACAGCGGCCGGCCCATCACCCAGTGGATGTCGGTGGGCTTGATGCCGTAGTCGTGCTCGAGCACACCCCGGGTCCACAGCGCCGCCGTCTGCTGGTACTCCGGCAGCCCGACGCGCTTGCCGCGCAGGTCGGCCAGGCCGTCGATGCCGGCGTCGCGGTTGACGTAGATGCGGGTGTGGAAGTAGCCGCGCGACGGGAACGCCGGAATGCCCAGCCAGGCCGTGTTGCCGCGCGAGTGCATGGCGATCAGCTGGGAGATGGAGAACTCGCTGGCGTCGAACTCGCCGTAGCGCAGTTGCCGGTGGAACAGGTCGTTGGGCGGGACGACGGAGGGGATGAGTTCCACGCCCTCGACCGTCACCTCGCCGTCCAGGATCGGGGCAGTCCACGCGTTCCGGGCGTACCCCAGGCTGATCTTCAGCTTGCTCAATCCACTCACCGCCATCGGTACAGGATTCTCAGACAGAGTGGAAACAATATACACTTTTGCGGTCCGGGCGGAAGTGCTCTTGACCTGCGGCCAGTCATCACTAGACTGTATACACTTGCCCCACCCAGCCGCGGGCCCCGACGCAAGGATGGCCATGACTGTCCTCCTCAACGACGACACCGTCCGGCATCTCCTCGACCCGCTCCGGCTGGTCGAGGAGATCGAGCACGCCGTGCGGGGCGAGACGGCCCGGCCCTCGGTGGTGCCGGAGCGGCTCAACCTGGCCGCGGGCGGCCGGTTCCTGCGTGTCATGCCCGCGGTCGTTCCCGGCAGCGGTGTCATGGGACTCAAGACGTTCTTCGGCGGCGGCCCGGCCGGCGTCCGGTACGTCGTGGTGCTGATCTCGATCGAGTCCGGTGAGGTGCTCTCGGTCCTGGACGCCTGTTACCTCACCGCCGCCCGGACCGCAGCCACCAGCGCCGTGGCCGCGCGGGCGCTCGGCGTCAAGGCCGAGACGCTCGGCGTGCTGGGCTCCGGCCTCGAGGCCGAGGCCCACGTGCGCACCTTCGCCGCCATCGACGACGTGCGCAAGGTCTGCGTGTTCAGCCCCAACCCCGAGACCCGCCGGCGGTTCGCCGACCGGATGGCCGCGGAGCTCGGCATCGAGGTCGTGCCGGTCGGCTCCGCCGCCGAGGCCTGCGCGGACGTGGAGCACCTGATCACCGCGACCAACACCGGCTACGGCGGCCCGACCGCGTGCGAGAGCGCGTGGATTCCGGCCGGGGTGCACCTGACCGCGATCGGCTCGACCCACCAGGACCTGCGGGAGCTCGAGACCGCGGTCCTGCGCCGGGCCGACGTGCTGGTCTTCGACGCCGAGCCGGGGCAGATCGCCGGCGAGTCGGGCGACGTGCGCGCCTTCGTCGGGGAGGGTGGCCGTCTCGACCACGTCTTCCAGCTCGACGCCCTGCTGCAGGGCCGGGCCGACCTGCCGGTCGAGCCACGCGAGCTGACGATCTTCAAGTCGGTCGGCACCGCCCTGCAGGACATGGTGGCGGCCGACCTCGCCTACCGCCTCGCCTGCGAGGCCGGCGCGGGCGAGCACCGCAACCCCATTGCCCTGCCCAAGTCCCGTCGCTGACCTGCTGCCGCGACGATCGAGAGAGAGTGAACCTGGCCATGACATCTGTGATCGGCAAAACGGACGTACGCGCGTGGGCGTGGGCGAACTTCCACGGTGTCAACAACGTGGTCATCCCCAGCTTCTCGGCGGATCTGAAGCGCATCAACGAGGCCGGCATCCGACACGACATCCGCCGGGAGCTGGAGCTCGGGTTCACCGGCACGCTGCTGGTCAGCGAGGTCAACATCACGATGGACGAGTACATCGCGTTCACCGAGATCGCCGCCGACGAGGCGGGCGGCCGGTTGAACCTGATCTACCATCCGGCGTTCAACACGCTGGAGGAGAACATCGAGGGGGCCCGGCGGGCGGAGGCGGCCGGCGCGCGGCTCGCCCTGCTGTCCTACCCGCAGAACTTCTACCCGACGTCGCTGCGCGACATCCACGACTACACGGCGGCGTTCTGCGCGGCCACGGACCTCGGGGTCATCCTGTTCCCGATGACCCACTGGGGCTTCGAGCGCCTGCACCCGGCCTCCATCCCGGTGAACATGCTGGAGGAACTGGCCGACGAGCACCCGAATGTGGTCGCGGTCAAGGCGGAGGGGGGCTTCCCCTCGATCGCCGGCTTCTCGCACGCCTGGAACCGGCTCTCGCAGAAGGTCCTGGTGACGATGCCGATCATCCAGGAGGCCATCGCCCTGGCCAACCTGGTGCCGATGCAGGTGATCGCGACCTCCAACACCGAGTACTACAGCGACACCGCGCCGCGGATGCTCGACCTCGCGCGCTCCGGCAAGACGGACGAGGCCGCGGACCTGCTCTGGCAGATCGCCCCGGCGTGGAAGGCGAACGGCAACGTCGCTCCGCTGCCGCACGCGCACACGGTCAACCGCGCGGCGTGGAAGTACCAGGCCTGGCTGGCCGGCTTCAACGGCGGGCCGATGCGGACGCCGGCAACGCGGTTGCACGGCGGCGAGATGCGCGCCTTCCGCCAGGCGCTCGTCGCCTCCGGACTGCCCGTGACCGACGATCCGGACGAGCTGTACTTCGTGGGCCGCAACCCGTCGTAACGCGGCGTACCACGCGAGACGGCCCACATCGAGGAGCGACAGGCAACTGTATACGCGCTACGATGTGACGGTGGACATGCTGAACGGGTCGGTGATCCAGACCGTGTCGCGGCAGACGCTCGGGGATCGTGTGTACGAGCAGGTGCGCGAGGCGATCATCCGCGGCGAGATGCCGGCCGGGACGGAGATCAACCAGGTCGAGCTCGCCGCTCGCCTGGGGGTCAGCCGGGTGCCGGTCCGGGAGGCGCTGCGCCGCCTGCAGGCCGAGCGCTTCCTGGACGCCAATCCGTTCCAGCGGTATGTCGTCACCAAGCTCTCGCCCGAGCAGGTCCTGGAGCTGTTCGACCTGCGCATGGAGCTCGAGGTCTTCGCGGCGCTGCGGGCGCGCGGCCGGGACACCGAGAAGTCCGGGCTGGCCGCTGCGCGCGCCGCGGCGGCCGCGCTGGACACGAAGATGTCCGCCGAGGACTGGCTGCAGGCCGACATGGAGTTCCATCGCACCGTCAACGGCCGGGACTCGGCCGTCGCCACGATCATCGACGAGGTGCGATTCCGGATCTACCGCTACCTGCACCTGATCGAGCCGGACCTGGAGCGGCGCGTGGCGGTGCTGGCCGAGCACGAGCAGATCCTGGCCGCGCTCGAGTCGGGCGACGACGCGGCCGTGCGCGGGGCCATCACCACGCACGTTCAGCACACCCGCGACCGGCTCGCCCTCGGTGAAGGTGTCGAGGCGACCGGCGCCTCGTAGAACCACGGCCCACGTCAGCAGCGCCCCGCTTCCTCGGAAGCGGGGCGCTTTGTGTTCACGGGGTGGTTGTGCGGACCGCCACTCCTCGCTAGCCTGAACACTGAATACAGTTGGCAGAAGGAGTGGGAATGGCGCACATCGGCACGCTCGGCAGTCCCCTCACCTTCGCCGGCCAGGCGACCGCCCAGCTGCTGGCCCGCCGGTCGGACGAGCCCGGCGAACCCGCGTACTTCCCGACCATGGACGCGGTTGTCGCGGCCGTCCTCGGCGCCGACATCGACCTCGGGGTGCTGACCTCGGAGACGTCGCGCACCGCGTGCACGGACACCGCGGCCCGGATTCTCGCCGGTGAGCCACTGTTCGTGGTCGACGAGATCGTCGTGCCGTACCACTGCATGCTCCTGGGCAAGCCCGGCACGGCCCTGGCCGACATCCGCCACGTCGGCGGGCACGGCTCGATCCGGCAGTGCCGGCGCTTCCTGGCCGAGTCCCTGCCCCACGCGCAGGTCGAGATGCACGAGCAGAACTCGGTGGCGGCCGCCCGCGACGTCCTGGCCGGGGACGGCACCCACGCCGTGATCGGCACGGCCGCCCTCGGGCGGGAGCTCGGCCTCGAGGTCGTCGCGGCGGACGTGGACGACGGTGCCGCCGGCGGCTGGTGGGCGCTGTCGGCCAAGCCCGACCGGCCCGAGGGCGCCGACCACGCCGCCGTGCGCGTGACGGGTGCGGAGGAGCTCGAGGACGCGACCGCCCGGGCCCGGGCGCACGGCCTGCGCCTGCGCACGGTGACCAACCAGCCGACCGGTGAGCTGTTCCGCTACGGCTACCTCATGACCCTGCGCTCAGAGCGGGGCCCGATCGCCGCGGCGGTGCTCGACGACTTCGGCCCCGCCCTCGTCGGCGCCTTCACCACCTCGACCGCGCACTGAACTGGAGCGAGATGACCGACTTCGACGGAGCCGATGTGCTCCAGCAGTACATCGACAAGTGCAGCAACTGGGGACGATGGGGCGACGAGGACGAGCTGGGCACGCTCAACCACGTCGGGCCCGAGCAGGTGCGGCACGCGGCCTCCCTGGTCGAGCACGGCCTGCGGGTGTCGGTGTCGCTGCCGTACGACCAGCGCGGCCCCCAGACCGGGACGCTGCGGGCCAACCCGCGCAACGTCATGACCGCGACCGGGGCCGACCACGTCGCCGGCGCGCAGGAGATCCTGCCGGCCGGGTTCGGTCCCGCCAAGGGCTACGGCCGCTCCGACGACATCCTCATCGTGCCGAACCAGGCCGGCACCCAGTGGGACTCGCTGTCGCACATCTTCTGGAAGGGCAAGATGTACAACGGGCGTTCGGCCGCTCTGGTCTCCTCGGCCGGCGCCGCCCGCAACGGCATCGAGAAGTTCGCCGGCCAGCTCGTGCTTCGAGGTGTACTGCTCGACGTCGCCCGCCACCACGGGGTCGCCTCGCTCGAGCCGGGGTACGCCATCACTGTCGACGATCTCGAGGCGACCGCCGCCGCGCAAGGCGTCGAGGTCCGCAAGGGCGACTGCCTGCTGATCCGCACCGGCTTCCTGGAGGTCCGCCGGACGGCGTGGGGCGACTACGCCGGCGGCGCCGCACCGGGACTGTCGCTGCACACCGCGCCGTGGCTGCACGAGCGCTCGGTGGCCGCCGTCGCCTCCGACACGTGGGGAGTCGAGGTCCGGCCCAACGAGATCGACTGCTTCCAGCCGTTCCACGTCGTCGCCCTGGTCCACATGGGGCTGGCGATCGGGGAGATCTTCGACTTCGCCGAGCTCGCCGAGGCCTGTGCCCGGGTGAGCCGTTACGAGTTCCTGTTCGCCGCGCCCGCGCTGCCGATCACCGGGGCCTCCGGCTGCCCCGTCGCCGGCGTCGCGATCCTTTGAGAGCCGAGGAGACCATCATGACTGTCACGGCCACGCCGACGGCGGCGGCGCCCAGCCTCCCCGCCGTCCCGACCGGTCTGCTCATCGCCGGCACCTGGCGGCCCGCGAGCTCCGGCGCCACGCTGGTGGTCGACAACCCGGCCACCGGCGAGCCGCTGGCCGCGATCGCCGACGCCACGATCGAGGACGGCCTGGCCGCGGTCGAGGCCGCGGTCGCCGCCCAGCCGGCGCTCACCGCGATGTCCCCGAGCGAGCGGGCGCGGCTGCTGCGCCGGGTCGAGCAGGGCATCCGGGACCGGGCCGACGAGTTCGCCCTGCTGATCACGCTGGAGATGGGCAAGTCGCTGGGGGAGGCGCGGGCCGAGGTGTCCTACGCGGCCGACTTCTTCGGCTGGTTCGCCGACGAGGCGGTCCGCGTCCACGGCGACTACCGCCTCGCGCCCGGCGGGCAGACCCGGATCGTCGTGACGCACCGCGGGGTCGGCCCGTGCCTGCTCATCACGCCGTGGAACTTCCCGCTCGCGATGGGCGCCCGCAAGATCGCGCCGGCCATCGCCGCCGGATGCCCGTCGATCATCAAGCCGGCGGCCCTGACGCCGCTGTCGACCCTGCTGCTGGCCGAGCTCATCGAGTCGGCCGGAGCCCCGGCGGGCGCCGTCAACGTGGTGACCACGACGCGATCCGGCGCGGTCACCACCGCGATGATCGAGACCGGCCGGCTGCGCAAGCTCTCCTTCACCGGTTCCACCGCGGTCGGCAAGCTGCTGCTCGGGCAGTGCGCCCGCCACGTCATGCGCACGTCGATGGAGCTGGGCGGCAACGCTCCGTTCCTGGTCTTCGCCGACGCCGACCTCGACGCGGCGGTCGAAGGTGCCCTCATCGCGAAGATGCGCAACGTGGGCCAGGCGTGCACGGCCGCCAACCGCTTCATCGTGGCCGAGCCGGTGGCCGAGGAGTTCACCCGGCGGCTGGCCGAGCGGGTCGCGGCGATGACGGTCGGTCCCGGCTGGCAGGACGGCACCGAGCTGGGGCCGCTGGTGGACGACGCGGCGGTGGAGAAGTACCAGAGCCTGCTCGCCGACGCGGTGCAGCGTGGCGCGACAGTGGTCGTCGGCGGCCCCGGACACGACGGCCGGTTCGTGCGTCCGACCGTGCTCAGCGGCGTCCCGGCCGGTTGTGACGTGCTGCGCGAGGAGATCTTCGGGCCACTCGCCCCGGTCGTCACGTTCGGCGACGACGACGAGGCCGTCGAGCTCGCCAATGCCACCGAGTACGGCCTGGTCGCCTACGTGTACACCAAGGACCTGCACCGGGCCCTGGCGATGGTGGACCGGATCCACAGCGGGATGGTCGGCGTCAACGTCGGCGTGGTGTCCAACGCGGCCGCGCCGTTCGGCGGGGTGAAGGAGTCGGGCCTCGGGCGCGAGGGCGGGGCCGAGGGCCTCGCGGAGTACCTCGACACGACCTACGCGGCGATCGCCCGATGAGCGGCGTGCGGATCGTCGGGCTGCGCTCCGGCGCCGGGGCGGTGCTCGCCGGGGCGTTGACGCCGGCCGGGGACGGGGTCGTCGCCCTGGCCACCGTGGACGAGTTCTGGTCCGACCCGCGGCGATGGCTCGCCGCCGCCGCCATCCAGGGGTACGGACCCGTCGTTCCCTTGGACCGGGCGGAGCTGGTGCCGCCGGTGCCGGCCGGGGCCCGGGTGCTGTGCATCGGCCTCAACTACCTCAAACACGTCGCCGAGGGCAGTTACGCCGCCGGGGGCGTGCCGGAGCACCCGACGATCTTCGCTCGGTGGCCGGTCTCGCTCACCGTCGGCGGCGCCGTCATCCCGGTTCCGTCGGGCGAGGACGGCCTCGATTGGGAGGGCGAGGTGGTCGCCTGGGTCGGCGAGACGCTCGTCGACGCGACGCCGGAGCAGGCACTGTCCGCCGTCGTGGGCTACTCGACGTTCAACGACGTCACTGCCCGGCGCGCGCAGAAGCTGACCTCGCAGTGGATTCTGGGCAAGAACGGCGACCGGTCGGGCCCGCTCGGCCCGCTCGTGCCGGCCGCCGAGGTCGGCGACCTGCGCGACGGCCTCACGGTCGTCACCCGGGTCAACGGCGAGGAGGTGCAGCGCGGCCGGACCGACGAGATGGTCTACACCGTCGGCGAGACGCTGGCCCTGATCAGCCGCACGATGACGCTGCGGCCGGGCGACCTGCTCGCCACCGGCACGCCCGCGGGTGTCGGCTACACGCGGACCCCGCCGTGGCTGCTGCGGCCGGGCGACGAGGTCGAGGTCGAGGTGGAGCGGCTCGGCATCCTGCGCAATCCCGTGGGCGGCAACGAGGTGCGGCACACATGAACGCCGGTCCGCTGGCGGGGGTCGTGGTCGTCGACCTGTCCCGGGCCCTGGCCGGCCCGCACGCCACGATGATGATGGCCGATCTCGGGGCCCGCGTGGTCAAGATCGAGGCGCCCGGCGCCGGGGACGACACCCGGGGCTGGGGTCCCCCGTTCGTGACGCCGGAGCGGGGCGACCGCGAGTCGACGTACTTCCTGTCGGCCAACCGCAACAAGGAGTCCGTCTGCCTGGACCTCAAGGACGCCGCCGACCGGGGCCTGCTGCTGGAGCTGGTGCGGCGGGCCGACGTGCTCGTCGAGAACTTCCGCCACGGCGTGATGGACCGGCTCGGCCTCGGCGGCGACGTCCTGGCCGCGGTGAACCCGGGGCTGGTGCAGCTGAGCATCTCCGGCTTCGGCCACGACGGCCCGGAGGGCGGCCGGGCGGGCTACGACCAGATCGCCCAAGGCGAGGGCGGCCTGATGTCACTCACCGGGACCGGGCCGGCCGACCCGCAGAAGATGGGCACGCCGATCTGCGATCTGCTGGCCGGCATGTACGGCGCCTTCGGCGTCCTCGCCGCGCTGCACGAACGCGGCCGCACCGGCCGCGGCCAGGTTGTCCGCACGTCGCTGCTCGCCGCGGCCGTCGGCGTGCACGGATTCCAGGGCACCCGCTGGACCGTCGCCGGCGAGGTCGGCCGGGCCGCCGGAAACCATCACGCCTCGATCGCGCCGTACGGGCTGTTCCGCTGCGCCGATGGCGCGGTCCAGATCGCGGTCGGCAGCGAGGGCCTGTGGCGGCGCTTCTGCACTGCCTTCGACCTCGACCCCGAGGCCACCGGACTCGCCACCAACCCGGAACGCGTCGTCGCGCGCGAGCGGGTCATCGAGCTCGTCGAGAAGGCGTTCTCGTCCTGGACGGCCGAGCCGCTGCTGGCCCGGCTGGCCGAGTGCGGCATCCCGGCGGGGCGCGTGCGCAGCCTCGACGAGGTCTACGCATGGGACCAGACACGGAGCCAGGGCCTGGTCGTGGAGGTCGACCACACGACACTCGGTGCGCTGCGGCTTCCTGGACCGCCGCTGCGGTTCTTCAAGCCGGACGGCCTGGAGGTGACCCGGACGGAGCACGGGGCCCCGCCGATCCTCAACGAACACGGTGCAGCCGTCCGCGCCTGGGCCGAAGGTCCGCCGTGAGCCGCCCTGCTGGCGCCCGGGACCTCCTGGCCGGCCTCGTCGACCCGGGGTCGTGGCAGAGCTGGGACCTGGCGCCCGCCCACGGCGGGGTCGACGCCTCCTACGCGGCCGAGCTCGCCCGTGCCGCCGAGCGGGCCGGGACCGACGAGGCCGTGCTCACCGGTCGGGCCCGCATCCGCGGACACGATGTGGCGCTGATCGTGAGCGAGTTCCGCTTCCTCGGCGGCTCGATCGGACGCGCGACGGCCGATCGAATCGTGGCCGCGGTCGGGCGGGCCACCGCCGAATGCCTGCCCCTGGTGGCCGCGCCGGCCTCGGGCGGCACCCGGATGCAGGAGGGCACGCCCGCCTTCGTCACCATGGTGGACATCTCGCGGGCGGTCGTCGAACACAAGAACGCCGGCCTGCCCTACCTCGTCTACCTGCGTCACCCAACCACCGGCGGGGTCTTCGCCTCGTGGGGCTCGCTCGGGCACGTCACACTGGCGGAGCCGGCCGCCCTGATCGGCTTCCTCGGGCCGAAGGTCTACGAGGCGCTGTCCGGGGCCCCGTTTCCGCCCGGCGTCCAGATCGCCGAGAACCTCGTCGCCAAGGGCGTCATCGACGGCGTGGTGCCGCCGGCCGACCTGGCCGATGTCGTGGCCCGCACGCTGCGGCTGCTGCGTCCCGCCGCCGTCGCCTCCGGCCGAGTGCCGACCCGTCCGCCCCGGCGCCCCGGCGCCGACGTGTGGAGTTCGGTGCGGTTGAGCCGGCGCGCCGACCGCCCGGGCGTGCTCGAGCTGCTGCGGTACGCCGCGGATGACCACGTCCTGATATCGGGCACCGGCGCGGGGGAGTCCGGCCACGGCCTGGTCGGCGCCCTGGCCGCGTTCGAGGGCCTCGCCTGCGTCGTGGTGGGGCAGGATCGCCGGGCGCAGGCCACGGCTGGCCTGGGCCCCGCCGACCTGCGGGCGGCCCGGCGGTTCATGCAGGTGGCGCAGCAGTTGCGGCGGCCGCTGGTGTGCCTCATCGACACACCCGGCGCCGACCTGTCCGTGGCAGCCGAGGAGGGCGCGCTGGCAAGCGAGATCGCCCGTTGCCTCGCCGACCTCGTCCAGCTGAGCGTGCCGTCGGTGGCGGTGCTCATGGGGGAGGGCTGCGGCGGTGCGGCGCTCGCGCTGCTGCCGTGCCGGCGGGTGATCGCGGCCGAGCACAGCTGGCTCTCGCCGCTTCCGCCGGAGGGCGCGAGCACGATCCTGCATGGCACCACCGCCCACGCCGCCGCCACGGCGCGGCGGCAGCGCATCGGCGCCGCCCAGCTCCTGGCCGACGGGGTGGTCCACGTCGTGGTGCCCGAGCCCAGTCCGGCTCATGTCGATCCGGCGAACTTCTGCCGCCGGATCGCGGCGGCAGTGGTAACCCAGCTGGCCGGGCAGCTACGACCCGCGGTGACCTTGACAGGCGAAGTGTATACACTAATCTGAAGGCAGAATCTTGAGGAGGCAAACGATGGCGGAGCAGTCGACGGAGCGCCTTGGCTACGTGGTCATGGCCGTGCCGGATGTCCAGCAGTCCGCGAACTTCTACACCCGCGTGGGCCAGATGACGTTGCACGACCAGGCCGCCGGCACGGCGTTCCTCGGTGGCGGCTACGAGCATCACTGGCTGCGCCTGGAGGAGTCCACGAACCGGCAGGGACTGGTGCGGGTCGGCTTCCAGCTGGCCGGCGGGGAGTCGCTCGACAACGTCGCCGACCGCCTGGCCACCCGCGGCATCGCCCACGAGGAGTTCGGCGACCTCGACGGCGACAAGATCGACCGGGGCATCCGCTTCACCGATCCGGATGGCGTCGAGGTGGACGTCTATACCGACATGCTGTCCCGCGGCGTGAAGCCGGCTCAGGACATCGTCCACATGGACACGCTGCTGCACGCCGTGTGGTTCTCGACCGACCCGGTCGCTTCCCACGACTTCTACTCGCAGGTGCTGGGCTTCCGGGCCTCCGACTGGATCAAGCGCAACGCCGTCTTCATGCGCTCGGCGAACAACTACCACCACTCGCTCGGCATCTTCCGGGCCAGCCCGGAACGCGCGGCGAAGATGGACCACTTCTGCATCCTGGTCGACAGCATCGACGACGTGATGCGCGCGCGGAACGTGGCCCTGCGCAGCGGAGCCAAGCTCCAGAAGGACGTCCTGCGGCATGCGGCCTCCGGCTCGATCAGCGTCTACATCGCCGACCCGATGGCGGGGCTGTCGTTCGAGTTCTGCGTCGAGCACGACATCGTCGGCGCCGACCATCGCCCGCGCATCCTGGAGTCGACCCCGATCAGCCGCGACGTCTGGATGGCCGGC
Organism: Dactylosporangium sp. NPDC005555; assembly: GCF_040605635.1. Classification (NCBI taxonomy): domain Bacteria; kingdom Bacillati; phylum Actinomycetota; class Actinomycetes; order Micromonosporales; family Micromonosporaceae; genus Dactylosporangium; species Dactylosporangium sp. NPDC005555. The sequence goes on along the minus strand of NZ_JBEXDG010000021.1, from coordinate 112,113 downwards.
ACGCCGAAGGAGGAGATCGCCGCCCTGACCAACGCCGCGATGGGCGTGACGTCCGGGATCAGCCGGGACGAGGAACTCGCAGCGATGGCCAACTCGCTGGCCTGACCCCGGGCGGCGGCTGTCGGCGACGGCGGGGATCGGCCGCTGGTCTGGGACGTGGTTGCGGACGCGGTGACCGCGGTCGTGGTGTCCGACGCGCGTTGCGTGGCGTTCGGGGACGCCGACGGCGGTCCGGTGCTGGTGACCGAGTCCTTTGATCGGACGACCGCATGTCACAGAGCGAAGACACGACCTGACGATGCGCGCTCGGTGTCAGCTGATGTACTCGCTGAAGCTGCCCCAGACCACATCGGGGACCATGCCGGTGGTGAGGTCGCCGTCGTTGAGGTCGTAGACCTTGCCGAACTGCTCACAGGACCGATCGCAGCACAGGTAGTGCAGGTGCCGCCAGCCGTACCCACCGATCTCGAGCCAGAAGCCGGCCTTGCGCATCGCCGCGATCGACGCCCCGTGCTCCCAGTCCGGAGCGTCCTCCTGCTCCGTGACGGCCCGCTCGTACAGGCCCGCGGTGGCCGCGAGCGCCGTGGAGAACCGGTGGACCTCCCAGCCGTACGGGTCCGGAGCACCGTTCCGGTCCAGGGTCCACAGGCCGCCACCATCGGTGCGGACGAATTCGGCGTAGTCGGCGGGGATCTCGACCGCCTCGACCGCCTCGGCACCGTGGATCGCGACGATGAGCGCGGTCAACTCGCCGGGAAGAGCGAGGGACGTCGCCCGCTCGACCGGCTTGTCGTCCCGGACGAGGCGCGGGCTGACGCTGATCATCCGCCGAGGGTACGCCTCGCGGGATGAACCCGGCCCTGGCTCCCGGACCGGCATCTGCCGCCCATGCACCCGCGGGCAGGCGGGTGTCCCGTGGGATGCTGCCGAACTTGCCGGAGTGGAAGTCGGCCGCCGTGGCGCGCGGCCGCCTCGGTCAGACGCCGAGCTCGTCGCAGAGCGCCTCATAGCGGTCGAGCGCGTCGGGCGGATGCCGGTGCGCACCCAGCCCGACGGTGTCGAACTCGTCGAGCTCACCCCGGCGCTCGACCCCGAGCTCCCGCAGCGCCGCGTTGATCCGCTCGATGCCGTCGACCCGCCGCCCGTCGGCGAACACACATGCCCACTGGCCGCCCATGCCACCGAAGTAGTCCGTCATGACGAGCGCGAACGGGTTCGCGGTCAAGGCAGCGGCGAGGCGCAGGACGACTCCTTCGCGCGGGAAGACGGCGGGGAAGCTCGCCGGCACGTCGAGCGCTTCCGTCTCGCCCAGCCGCGCCTGCCGGTACGCCGTGAAATAGTGCGTGATCGGCACCAGCCACCGGCCCTCGCCCAGCGGCACCGGCTTGACTCCCCACTCGGCCGCGGCCGCCCGATCGGGCTCCCCGGTCACGATCAACGCGGTGATGCTGTGACCCACTGGCTCAGCCTCCAGATCCTGATCTTCGTGCGTGACGGGGCGGATCCGCGAGGGATTCGCCCCGAAATGCTGCTTTCGGGCCGCGGTCAGAGCCGCTGCATCTCCCGGTCGCGCCAGGCGCTCGCCCACGAGGTCCTGCCGTTGGTGCGCAGCAGCGAGCCTTCGTAGAGCCGGGCACCGGCGGCCAGGGTGACCGCGGCCGAGATCGCGAGCACGGCCAGGGACACGAACGGCTCCCAGCCCGCGGCGTCGCCGTCGAACAGCCGGACCGGCATCGCCGTCGGCGAGGAGAACGGCACGTACGACATGATCGTCATCACCAGGGCGTTGTCCCGCAGGAAGATGACGGCGAAGAACGGCAGCATCACCACCAGCTGGACGGGCGTCGACGCGCCGCCGATGTCCTCCTGCCGGTTGACGAGCGCGCCCACGGCGGCCCAGAGGGCGGCCAGCATGACGAACCCGAAGACGAAGAACGGCACGAACCAGACCAGCGCCGGGGCCAGCACCGGCAGCAGGTCGCTGCCGCCGTCGGTGAGCTGCGCGCCGACGATCGTGACCAGCGCGATCAGCGCGACCTGGGCCAGTGCCAGGATGCCCCCGGCGAGGACCTTGCCGGCCAGCAACGCGCGGACCGGCACGGCGGCGACCAGGATCTCCACCATCCGGGTCTGCTTCTCCTCGGTGATGCTCTGCGCGATCTGCAGCCCGAACGTGAGCGAGGTGAAGAAGAACACCATCGCGAACACGAACGCCACCAGGAACCCCACCACGGGCTCGACGGCGTCCGGGTCGAGCAGCCGGACCTCGGGCTCGGTCGACAGCGCCCGGACCACGTCGCCGGGCGCGTCGGTCAAAGCCAGCACCTGGGGCCCGGCGACGACCGCGGCGTCGACGTCGCCGTCGCGGACGAGCCGCTCCGGGTCGGCCACGACGCGGACCTTGAGCCCGGCCTCGCGCAGCTTCGGTGCCAGCGACTCGTCGGCGACCGCGACGCTGGACGGGCCGCCGCCGAATATCGCCGGCAGCGCCGTCGCGCCGACCGCGAACAGCAGGAAGAACAGCGTGCTGAACACGAACGTCTTGTCGCGCAGCTTGACCTTGAGCTCGCGGCCGGCGACGAGGCGGGTCACGGCACTGGTGTTCATCGGGTGACCTCCCGGAAGATCTCGGCGAGCGAGGGCGTGACGGGGCCGAACGAGCGGACCGGGCCGCGGCTCAGGGCGTTGCGCAGGATCGTCTGGTCGTCGACGTCGCCGGCGAGGTCGAACACGGCCCGCGGGCCGTCGAGGTCGACCAGCGACACGCCGAGCTCGTCGCGCAGCCACCCGGCGTCGCCGTCCACGTGCAGCGTGTACCGCGGCTGCGCGTACGACTCCCGCAGGTGCTGGCGCGGACCGGCGGCCCGGATCTGTCCGTCGGCGATGATGACGAGGTCGTCGCAGAGGCGCTCGACGACGTCGAGCTGATGGCTCGAGAACAGCACCGGCACCCCGCGCGCGGTCCGCTCGCGCAGCACCGCCACCACGGTGTCAACCGCGAGCGGGTCGAGGCCGGAGAACGGCTCGTCCAGCACCAGGACCTCGGGCTCGTGCACGAGCGCGGCGGCGATCTGGGCGCGCTGCTGGTTGCCCAGCGACAGGTTCTCCAGCGGGTCGCCGGCGCGCTCGCCGAGGCTGAGCCGCTCGATCAGCGCCTCGGCGTTGCGTTTCGCCGTGCCGGGGCCCAGCCCGTGCAGGCGGCTCAGATAGATCAGCTGGTCACGGACCGTCATCTTGGGGTACAGACCGCGTTCTTCGGGCATGTAGCCGAAGCCCCGCCGGACCGCGCGGGTCAGCGGCGTGCCCTGCCACGTGACCATGCCCGCGTCGGCGGCGAGAACGCCCAGGATGATCCGCATCGTCGTGGTCTTGCCGGCACCGTTCGCGCCGACGAAGCCGGTCATCCGCCCGGCCACCACGTCGAAGGTGACGTCCTGCAGCACCTGCCGTTCGCCGAACCGGCGGCTGACCGCCTCGAGATGGAGCACCGTCGTCATGAAGATCACGCTATGCGGCCGGTCCATCCGTGTCGTCCGGCCGGCGGTGTACCCGCGGGGTCCGTCGCGCGGGGGACCCCGTCATCCTCCCGGGGTCACCACGCCGTGCTCGTAGGCGAACACGACGGCGGCCGTGCGGTCGCGCAGCCCGAGCTTGGTGAGCACCCGACTGACGTGTGTCTTCACCGTCGCCTCGCCCAGGTGCAGCGCGACGGCGATCTCGGCGTTGGTGGCCCCGGCGGCCAGCGCGACGAGCACCTCCTGCTCCCGCGGCGTGAGCTCGGCGAGCCGGTCGCCCCGGGTGCCGCGGCCTCCGCCCGGGCGCGCGAACGTGGCGATCACCCGGCGCGTCAGCTCCGGCGCCAGCAGCGCGTCGCCCCTGGCCAGCACGCGGATCGCGTCGATGAGCGCCTCGGGCGTGCCGTTCTTGAGAAGGAACCCGCTCGCCCCGGCGGCCAGCGCCTCGAACAGGTAGTCGTCGCGGTCGAAGGTGGTCAGGATGAGCACGGCCGGCCCCGGATCGGCCGCGGCGATCAGCCGCGTGGCGTCCAGCCCGTCCAGGCCGGGCATCTCCACATCCATGAGCACCACATCAGGTGCGGTACTGGCGGCCAGCGCCACCGCCTGCCGTCCGTCCGCCGCCTCGCCCACCACCTCCAGGTCGTCCTCCGTCTCGAGGATGACCCGGAACCCGGTCCGGACGAGGTGGTGGTCGTCGGCCAGCAACACGCGGATCACGCGTCGGCCCCGGTTCGCTGCAGGGGGAACCGGGCGCGGATCCGGAACCCGCCGTCGGTGCGGGAGCCGGTCTCCAGCACCCCGTCGTGGGCGGCGACCCGTTCCCGCATGCCGATCAGCCCGAGCCCGGCCTTCGCCGGCGCTCCCGGGGTGCCGTTGTCGGCGACGTCGACCTCCAGCTCGCCGGCCAGGTAGCGGATGCGTACGTCGAGCGACGTCGCCCCGGCGTGCTTCAGCGTGTTCGTGACCGCCTCCTGCACGATCCGGTACCCCGCCTGGGAGAGCGACTCCGGCAGGACCACTGGGTCGCCGTACACCCCCAGGGTTGTCTCGAGCCCGGCCTCCCGGGCGCTGCTGAGCAGCTCGTCGACCCGGTCCAGCCCGGCGCCGGCGGTCTGGCGCTCGCTGCCGTCGTGCCGCAGCAGGCTGAGCATGCGGCGCAGCTCGTCGACGGCCGTCCGGGCGCTCTGCTCGACCGCCGCCAGCGCCGCTCTGGCCTTGCCTGGGTCCCGCTCCAGCACGCGCCGCCCGGCCGAGGCCTGCACGCCCATGACGGACACGTGGTGGGCGACGACGTCGTGCAGCTCCCGCGCGATGCGCAGCCGCTCGCCCATCACCGCCCGCTCGCCCGCCTCGGCCTGCGACGCCCGCAGCTCCGCCGCCTGCACCTCGAGCTCGTGCTGTCGCCGCGCCGAGGTCCAGGCGGTCTCGCCGAAGAAGTACGCGAAGCCGAAGATCAGCATGTTGACCAGGATGCCGTTGATCACCACGGCCAGGATCGGCGACACCGGCCCGATGGCGTCGCGGAACGCGCCCGCCGACAACTGAGGCAGCTCGATCAGGTACCACGCGCCGAGCCAGACGAACATCGAGCCGATGAGCACGAACCGCAGCCAGATCGCCCGGCGGTGGTCCCGCGCCCAGGCGCCCAGCGTGTAGAAGACACAGAACAGCGCCCCCGAGGTGAGCTGCTGCTCCGGGGCGGCGCGGGCCTGCCCGGCGATGTACGCCGCCGACACCACCACGGCGACCACCTCGGGCCAGCGCCGGCGCCAGGCCAGCGGCAGCGTGCCGGCCATGGCCCAGAAGATCTGCTCGGCCAGCGGCGGTGGCGGCCCGAACGTGAACAACCCGGCGCTGCGCGCGAGCGTCAGGTTGAGCAGCGCGATCCCGGCGACCGCGATCCCGACGACGAGGTCCGTGCGCTGCTGCCGGGCGGTCGGCGCGGGCCGCCGCCAGTCCAGGACTTCACCGGCACTCATGCCGGCGACGATGGCACATGATCCGCGCTTCGCGCGAGTCAGGCGGGACCGGCGTTGTGCTGCCGGCAGCGGCTCTCGACCGTATCCGCTCCCATCACCACGCCTCGGTCACCGAGCTGCTCGCCGACCTCGTCAGCCGAAAGGTCGGCGAGCAGGGTGCCGGTGAACAGGCGCATGATCGCGATGTAGTCGTCCGCGGCGTCAGCGGCATCCCAGCCGGCCGGTGTGCTTCGCTGCGGACCGTGCCGTCGACGACCGGAGTCCTGCTGGTCGCCCGGACGTCCTGCGCGGAGAAGTTTCGCGCAGGAGCTGTCGGCAGGTCGAGGCGGCCGAAGGCGCCGAGGTGGTTGGCGATCAGTGCGGCGACGATGAGCATGAGCAGCTCAGTCGTCTGCTTGCTCACCCCGGTCGGCGAGGGCCGGGTCGAGCAGCACCAAGACAGTCAACGCCGCAGTATCAGCATGGCGGCCGCCGGGACACCGCAGTTGGCCACGATCAGCAGTCCGAGCGCCGCACGGAAGCGCCAGCGCACCACCGGCTCGAATCGGGACAACGCCCGTGCCAGCGCCGGGTCATCGCCCGTGACCTGCTGTTCGATCTGCCGTAGATACCACAGTTCCTCGTCGTCGAGCATCAAACCATCCGTCAGCATCTGCCGGTCATCGGACCACCAGTGATCATCGCTGCGGAATATGACGAATGTTCTGCGGGCGGACGACAGTCACAACATGTCTTCCAGGAACGACATCGGGGTGGTCGCTCTGTGTGACCGGGCGGCCGTCTGCCTCGTTGAACGTCACGCCGGTCCGCCTGCGCCGGTGCCGCTGATTCCTGCGAGGGGAAGTGCCGTCTGATGCGCCGAAGGTTCGCTGCTGTTGCCGTGCTGGTGTCCGCGCTGGTGATGGCCGCTGGGGCTGCGGTTGCCGGGCAGGCGCTGCAGGGTGTGGTGTCGCAGCAGCCGGTGGTGTGGACGCCGAACGTGCTCGACGGCGCGATCGCCGGGATGGCGGTGGTCGGTGACACCGTCGTGGTCGGCGGAAACTTCACGACCGTTGCTGACGCGGCAACCGGCAGCCGTGCCGCGCGCCGGTCGTTGTTCGCGTTCCAGCTCGGCACCGGCCGGATGCTGGACTTCGCGCCGGAGCTGAACGGCCGGGTCACGGCGGTCGCCGCCGGGCCGGGTGGGACGGTCTACGCCGCGGGCACGTTCACGAAGGTCGACGGCGATGCCTGGCCAGGCCTGGTCCAGCTGGACCTCGCCACCGGCCGCCGGGTGGCGGGGTTCACCGCCACCGCAGGCCCGGGACAGATCCGCACCATGACCTCGTCCGGTGCGTGGCTGTACGCCGGGGGCAGCTTCACCACCATCAGTGGGCAGCGCCGCGCTGGACTGGCACGGCTGTCGGCCACGACCGGCGTCGTGGACCCCGGGTTTGACCTGCGGCTGGCCCGCCGCGACGGCGGCACCGTCAAGGTCGAGTCGGTCGCCGTCACCCAGGACGGCAACCGCCTCGCCGCGGTCGGCGCGTTCGACACCGCGGCCGGCATGCCGCGTGCGCAGCTGGTGCTCGCCGACATCGGCGGCCCCGCGGCAGTGAGCGGCTGGTCGACCGACGCCTACACCCGCAAGTGCAAGACCTTGTACGACAGCTACCTGCGTGGGGTCGACTTCGCCCCGGACGGCTCCTACCTGGCCGTCGCCGCGACCGGTGGGATGGCCGGACCGGCGCTGATGTGTGACAGCGTCGCCCGGTTCGACGTCACGGGCAGCGGTGTGCACCCGCCGGTGTGGGTCAACCGCACCGGCGGCAACACCCTGTGGTCCGTCGCGGTCACCGACGCCGCCGTGTACGTCGGTGGGCACCAGCAGTGGATGGACAACCCACGCGGCCGCAAGAACGCCGGCCCGGGTGCCGTGTCGCGGCCCGGGATCGCCGCCGTCGACCCGGTCACCGGCAAGGCACTGTCATGGAACCCGACCCACAGCCGAGGTGTCGGCGTCGAGGTCCTCGTCACCTGCCCCGCCGGGCTCCTGGTCGGTTCCGACACCGACCAGCTCGGCCGCGCCTACCACGGCCGCATCGGCCTGCTCCCCGTCGTAGCGACCTGAAACGAGACGGTGCGGAGCATCGAACGGGTACGTCGGCGGCCGGGCGGCGATCGTAAACGGGCGGGCGCCTCGAGGTGAGGCGCCCGCCCGGGATGCCGATCGTCAGTTGCCGCGCAGTTCGGCGGCGGCGGCGACGAGGTGCCGCAGTGCCGCCTCGACCTCGGGGTAGCCGCGGGTCTTCAGGCCGCAGTCGGGGTTGACCCAGAGCCGTCGGGCCGGGACGGCGGTGACGGCGCGGCGCAGTGCCTCGACGACCTCGTCGTGGGACGGCACGCGGGGGGAGTGGATGTCCCAGACGCCGGGGCCCACGCCGCGGCCGTACCCGATGGCGGCGAGGTCGTCGAGGACCTCCATCTTGGAGCGGGACGCCTCGATGCTGGTCACGTCGGCGTCGAGGGCGTCGATCGCGGTGATGAACTCGCCGAACTCGGAGTAGCACAGGTGCGTGTGGATCTGCGTGCCGTCGGCGACGCCGCTCGTCGCGAGCCGGAACGAGCCGACAGCCCAGTCCAGGTACGCCTGCTGGTCCGCCTTGCGCAGCGGCAGCGTCTCCCGCAACGCCGGCTCGTCGACCTGGATGACGGTGATCCCGGCGGCCTCCAGGTCGTTGCATTCGTCGCGCAGCGCGAGGGCGACCTGGTCGGCGGTGTCGGCCAGGGGCTGGTCGGTCCGCACGAACGACCACGCCAGGATCGTCACCGGCCCGGTGAGCATGCCCTTGACGGGCTTGCTGGTCAGGGACTGCGCGTAGGTCGACCACTCGACGGTCATCGGTGCCCTGCGGGCCACGTCGCCGTAGATGATCGGTGGGCGGACGCACCGGGACCCGTACGACTGCACCCATCCGAGATCGGTGGCCGCGAAGCCGTCGAGCTGTTCGCCGAAGTACTGCACCATGTCGTTGCGTTCCGGTTCACCGTGCACGAGCACGTCGAGGCCGAGGTCCTCCTGCAGGCGGATGACGTGCTGGACCTCGTCGCGCATCCGGTCGGCGTAGCCGGCGGCGTCGAGGGTGCCTTCCCTGACCGAGGCGCGGGCCTTGCGCAGTTCGGAGGTCTGCGGGAACGACCCGATCGTCGTGGTCGGCAGGTCGGGCAGCAGCAGCCGCTCCTGCTGCACCCGGGCCCGGACGGCGTAGGGGCCCCGCTGCCGGTCCGCCGGGGTCAGCGCCTCGAGCCGGGCCCGGACCGGCGCGTCGCGCCATGCGGCCGGGATCGGCGGCAGCGCGGATAGCCCAGGATGGTGCTCTGCCCGAATGCGGTGCTCACCACAGGGGGATCCTTCCCTCGAAGTCGCGACGACCTCAGGGAAGGGGAAAGCGGGAAGACCCGGCTTCCGCCCTGACCCTCCCGAGGGGTCGCCGGCGGCGCGCACCGGTCGGTGCGCGCAGTGCGGGCAGGTCTTCGGACTTGCGGGCGCGACACCGACAGGTGCCACCTACTGGCCGTCGCTTCCCAGACCCCGCAAAGGGTCCAGTGCTTGATGACGGCGGTCGTTCCCACTCACCGCTGCGGGGCAGTCCCGGTCTCACACCGGGTTCCCTCTTACGACGCCCCGTCCTTGCGAACGGGGCGAACCAGCACTGCCGGCCATCGTACGGGTGCGCCGGCAGCACCGGAACCCCGATCAGAAGTCGTCGTCGAAGCTGACCGTGCCGGTCACCCCCACCTGGTACGCCGACACCCGGCGTTCGAAGAAGTTCGACAGCTCCTGCACGTCCTGCAGCTCCATGAACGCGAACGGGTTCCGGCTGCCGTACAGCGGTGCGATGCCGAGGGTGGCGAGTCGCCGGTCGGCGACGTGTTGCAGGTATTCGCGCATGTCGGCCAGGGACATGCCGGACACGCCCTGCTCCAGGAGGTCCGCGGCGAACTGGACCTCGCACTCCACGGCCTCGGCGAGCATCTCGCGGACCTGCGCCTCGAGGGCGGCGTCGAACAGGTCGGGTTCTTCCGCCCGTACGGTGTCGACGACGTCGAACGCGAACGCCATGTGCATCGACTCGTCGCGGAAGACCCAGTTGGTGCCGGAGGCGAGGCCGTGCAGGAGGCCGCGGGAGCGCAGGAAGTACACGTAGGCGAAGGCGCCGTAGAAGAACAGCCCTTCGATGCAGGCGGCGAAGCAGATCAGGTTGAGCAGGAACGCCCGCCGGTCGTCGCGGGTCTTCAGCTCCCGCAGGTCGCCGAGCGAGTCGATCCACCGGAAGCAGAACTCGGCCTTGCGCGCGATCGACGGGATGTTCTCCACCGCCGCGAACGCCTCGAACCGCTCGGTTTCGTCGGTGACGTAGGTGTCGAGGAGGTTCAGGTAGAACTGGACGTGGACGGCCTCCTCGAACAGTTGCCTGGAGAGGTAGAGCCGTCCTTCCGGGCTGTTGACGTGTTGGTACAGGTTGAGCACGAGGTTGTTCGCGACGATCGTGTCGCCGGTGGCGAAGAACGCGACCAGCCGGGACACGAGATGCCGTTCGGCGGGGGACAGGCGAGCCAGATCGGCGAGGTCGGAGTGCAGGTCGACCTCCTCGACGGTCCACGTGTTCTTGATCGCGTCCTTGAACCTGTCGAAGAACTGCGGGTACCGCATCGGCCGCAGCGTCAGGTCCATGCCGGGGTCGAGCAGCATCGGCCGCACGTCGGCGCTGATGCGGGGTTCGGGGATGCTGGTCACTGGCACGCCTCGCACGACTCGGGGTTCTCCAGGGAGCAGGCGAGCGCTTCGGCGTCCGGGACCGCGAGGACCTGCGCGAGCGGCTTGACCGGCGTCGCGACGGCCACGGTGGCCTGCTGGATGCGGGTCGCCGGCCGGGACCGCAGGTAGTAGGTGGTCTTCAGGCCGGCCTTCCACGCGTACAGGTACATCGAGGAGACCTTGCCGATCGTCGGTGCGCTCATGAACAGGTTCAGCGACTGCGACTGGTCGATGTAGGCGGCGCGGGCGGCGGCGAGGTCGATCAGGGCCCGTTGCGGCAGCTCCCACGCGGTGCGGTACAGCTCCCGGACGTCGGTGGGCAGGTCCGCGATGTCCTGCACCGAACCCTCGGCCCGTTTGATCTGCTCCCGGACCGCCGCCGTCCACAGCCCGCGGGCCTTGAGCTCGCGGACCAGGTACGTGTTGATCTGCAGGAACTCCCCGGACATCGTCTCGCGCTTGAAGAGGTTCGACACCTGCGGCTCGATGCACTCGTAGCAGCCGGCGATCGACGCGATCGTCGCCGTCGGCGCGATCGCGACCAGCAGCGAGTTGCGCAGGCCGGTCGCCGCGACCCGGGCCCGCAGCGCGGCCCAGCGGTCGCCTTCGGCGGGTGCGCCCCACAGGTCGGGATGCAGCTCACCATGCGCGGCGCGGGTCTCGGCGAACGCCGGGTGCGGCCCGAACCGCTCCGCCAGGTCCGCCGAGGCCTCCAGGGCGGTCAGGTAGATCTCCTCCTGCACGCGGGTCGACAGCTCCCGGGCGGCGCCGGAGTCGAACGGCAGCCGCAGCGTGAAGAACGCGTCCTGCAGGCCCATCAGCCCGAGGCCGACCGGCCGCCACCGCGGGTTCGACGCGGCCGCCTGCTGCGACGGGTAGTAGTTGATGTCGATGACCCGGTCGAGGAACACGACCGCGGTCCGGACGGTCTCGCGCAGCTTCTCCCAGTCGACACCGTCGACACCGTCGACACCGTCGACGCCGTCGGCGGTGAGGTGCGCGCCGAGGTTGATCGAGCCGAGGTTGCAGACCGCGGTCTCGGTGTCGCTGTTGACCTCGAGGATCTCGGTGCACAGGTTGGACAGGTGGATGCTGTTGCCGGGCGCCCCGGTCTGGTTCGACAGGGCGTTGGACCGGTCCTTGAACGTCATCCAGCCGTTGCCGGTCTGCGCCAGGGTGCGCATCATCCTGCCGTAGAGGTCACGGGCCTTGACGGTCTTGACCGCGTGCTTCTCGGCCGCGCGGTAGGCCTCGTCGAACTCGGCCCCGAACAGGTCCGGCAGCTCGGGTGCGTCGGACGGGTCGATCAGCGACCAGTCGCCGTCGGCCTCCACCCGGCGCATGAACTCGTCGGGGATCCAGTTCGCGAGGTTGAGGTTGTGGGTACGGCGGGACTCCTCACCCGTGTTGTCCCGCAGCTCCAGGAACTCCTCGACGTCCGGATGCCACGGCTCCAGGTAGACGCAGGCGGCACCCTTGCGGCGGCCGCCCTGGTTGACGGCGGCGACCCCGGCGTCGAGCGTCTTCAGGAACGGGACGATGCCGTTGGATCTGCCGTTGGTGCCGCGGATGAGCGCGCCCCGGCCACGCACGCGCGACCAGGAGATGCCGATCCCGCCGGAGAACTTCGACAGCTTCGCGACCTGGTGGTAGCGCTCGTAGATCGAGTCGAGCTCGTCCCTCGGCGAGTCGACGAGGAAGCACGAGGACATCTGGGTGTGCGCGGTGCCGGAGTTGAACAGCGTCGGCGAGCTCGGCAGGTACGCGAGGGACGACATCAGCCGGTAGAAGCCGATCGCCTCACCCGGCGTCTGCGACAGTCCACATGCAACTCTGAGCAGCCAGTACTGCGGCGTCTCCACGACCAGACGCGTCTGCGGATGGCGCAGCAGGTACCGGTCGGCGACGGTCCGCAGCCCGAAGTACTCGAACCGCAGGTCCCCGTCCGGGTCGACGGCGTCGTCGAGCTTGCGGGCGTTGCGGGCCACGAATCCGGCGGTGTCCTGGCTGATCAGTCCCTGCTGGTGCGCGTAGCGGATCGCCTGGCTGAAGCTGGCGACACCCTGACCGCGGACCTCCTTGTCGACGTACGCGGCGAGCAGCCGGGCCGCGAGCCGCGAGTACTGCGGCTCCTCACCGATCAGCTCCGCCGCCGTCTGGATCGACAGCTTGTCCAGCTCCGCGGTCGTCGCTCCGTCGTACAGGCCGCTGATCGTCTTCGTCGCCACCCGCAGCGGATCGACCTCGTCCAGGTCGGCGACCCACCGCTCGACGGCCTTCACGATCTTGTTGACGTCGACCGGCTCCAGGTCGCCGTTGCGCTTGCGCACCTGCATCGCGTGCCGCCGCTGCCCGCTCTCAGGGCCGGCCTGCTCCTGCGTCACCGTCATGTGTCCCCCTCGTCACCAGCTACAGAACGCCGGACGAGCGCAGGGGGAAGCCGCCACAGAAAGGCGCACGCGAGGCGCACCTGGCGATGGCGTCAGCCGTCCCACGCGGCATCCGACCACCGCACACCGGTCGGCGTGCGGTGCGCTGGCAGGTCTTCGGACTCGCGGGCAGGACCCAGGATTCACCCGGGGTCGCCTACTGGCCGTCGCTTCCCAGACCTCGCGGTCCAGTGCTTGATGACGGCGGTCGTTCCCACTTACCGCTGCGGGGCAGTCCCGGACTTCCACCGGGTTCCCTGTTGCCACGACCACCCCCGAAGGGTCGGCCGAACCAGCTGCAAGCAACACCATATATGGGTGCAGCGTTGAAAGCACAACACCAGATGCTGTGCCCGGCGTGTCGCGCCGCAGTATCACCCCTGGGTCACTTTCTGTGCTGACGCCCGTCGGCCGCATCCACCGCCAGCAGCGCGCCGTCGCGAGCACGGATGACGTACCGGCAGCACCGCGGCGGTCGATGCCGCCAGGAGATTTCCGTCCGCCGGGGTATGGACACCGAATCGCTGCCACGTGCTGCGCGCACAAGCCCCATCGGCATCGTAGGATTCGGGTCTGCTGCCGCCCGCTCGTGGCTGCGCTCGTCGGTCCGGAGGCCCGCATGGAACTGTCCGTGGCCGGCGGCATCGACCGCACGGTGGTGGCCGTCAACGGCAACCTGGACGTCGCAACCGCCGGCGAACTTCGCGAATCCCTGCACCACGCCATCGGGGACGCAGGGACGTCGCTGATCGTCGATCTCACCGGAGTGTGGTTCCTCGACTCGACCGCACTCGGCGTGCTGGTGGGCGTCCACAAACGGCTCCTCGAACGCGGCGGCGGCCTGCAGCTGGTCTGCCCGCGCGACGGGCTGCTGCGGATCTTCCGGCTGACCGGTCTGGACCGGGTGTTCGCCATCCATGCGTCGCTGACCGCAGTGCCGGCCTGACCCTCTGAGGGTCGTGACAGGAGCGCCTCGTGGAACCGCGTTGGCACCGGAAGGTTGTCGGCGGTGGCGAGCGCACGCACGTCAAGGGCGAGGCGCGTACATGATGACGGCGACGCCGATCAGGCAGATCGCGGCTCCGGCGAGGTCGTAGCGGTCGGGCCGGAACTTGTCGAACACCACCGCCCACCCCAGCGAACCGGCGACGAAGACTCCGCCGTACGCGGCCAGGATGCGGCCGAAGTTGGCGTCGGGTTGCAGGGTGGCGACGAACCCGTAGGCGCCGAGGGCGGCGATGCCGGCGCCGATCCACAGCAGGCCCTTGTGTTCGCGGACGCCCTGCCAGATGAGCCAGGCACCGCCGATCTCAGCGACCGCGGCGAGCACGAACAGCAGGATGGACCGGATGATCGTCATGGGCGTATGGCAGCACACCGGCGTGGTGCGGCCTCCAGGCGGGTGCCGCACCACGGTCTCGGTGTTCAGCAGCCGCAACCCCCGCCACCACATCCGCAGCCGGCGCCGCCGGCTACGGCAGCGCGCTGGACGTCGCGTCGCCGGTGCAGCCACCACATGCCCAGCGCGAGGACGACGAGCCCGGCGGACACCGCCAGGAGCGTCTTCTCCAGGATCGCGGCACCTGCGCCGGTGAGCACTCCGGCGGCGATGAGCAGCGGCAGGGCGCAGCAGGCGGCGCAGGCGAGCGCGGCCAACCCGCCGGTGACCTTGCTCCGCGTCGGCGGCGTGTTGTCCACCGGCGGCGTGGCGTGCAGATGACCTGCGTGCGTGGTCGGCGTCGGCAAGGGGTGGCTCATGCGGGCTCTCCGTCTGGGTGGGTGGCGGTGCCGATGGTGAGGAACGGGATCGGGCAGTCGGCGCAGGTGCAGTTCGTGAGGCTGTCGCAGCGGGCGTCGACGACTTCGCTCAGGGTGGTGCGGATGGCGGTGAGGTCCGCGATCTTCGCGTCGACCTCGGCGATCTTCTCGATGGCACGTTGCCGCAGGTCGGCGGTGGGGTGCCGGCGCTGGCCGGTGTCGAGGAGCTCGGCGACCTCGTCGAGGGTGAACCCGAGCCGCTGCGCCGCCTTGATGACGTTGAGCAGGGCAACGGTGTCCGGCGGGTACAGACGGTGCCCGCCGTTGGAGCGCGTCGGTTCGCTGAGCAGGCCGCGGCGTTCGTAGTACCGCAGCGTCTGGATGTTCACGCCGGCCTGTTCGGCGACCTCGCCGGTGCGGAGTCCTGCCTTGTCCGGGGAGATCATCATGCGGCCTTCGGCCGGCCGCACGACGGCCCGGAGCAGCACGTCACGACGTCCGCGTCGATCAGGGCCAGGTCCAGCACCGCCGGCGCGGTCACGACGTCCGCCCGGCGGACACGGTGCCGGCCCGCTCGGCGAGCGAGGTGAGCACGTCGGCGTACCGGGCCGGGACTTCGACGTCGAGCGTCAACGCCTCACCGTCGGCGATCGGTCCGGGCGTGACGGTGAAGACGAAGAACGAGCAGCACGCGGTCTCCCGGGCGGTCAGGTCGCGAACCGTCGCCTCCAGCCCGGCCGTGCCGGTCAACCGCATCCGTGCGTGCGTCGGGGTGAGGACGTCGACCGCGCGTACGGCGGTGGCGAACAGGTCGTCGAACTCGCTCAGCCGCAGCGGCCGCTCGGCGGTAGGCAGGGTGCACGCATCAGGGACCACGAACGACATGACAGGCTCCTCGTCACCGGCAGCGCCATCTCGACGCCGTCTCCCACGACGGTAAGCCTGTACCCAGGTACCGGATGCAAGCCCGACTCTGACGGTCCGCCGCCACACGGTGCCACCGGTCAGTGTGGTGCACCGCTGCCCGCTGGGCAGCAGATCGACGCGGGCGCCGCCCCTTGACCGGTGGACGACCCCGGCCGGGTGAGGCGGCCCGGGTGGCCCGCCGCAGAGGATGAAGGTTGGACGACCGCAAACGTATGGACGGAGGCGGACATGACCAGCTTTCCCTGGCATCGCCGGCAGTCACGACGGCACGACGCCGTCGACAGGGCGGCGGCCGAGCCGTTCTGGGAGGTCCTCGGGCTCGGCCTGATCACCATCGTGTTCGGCATCGCGGTCCTCGCCTGGCCGTCGAACACGCTGGCGCTGCTCGGTGCGCTGGTCGGGGTCTGGCTGATCGTCGCCGGCGCGATCCGCCTCTTCGGCGCGTTCGGTCACGACCAGACCACCAGCCGGCGCGTACTCCTGGGCGGCCTCGGCGTGCTACTGATCGTCGGCGGCATCGCCTGCCTGCGCCACGTGGCCACCGGTGTGACGGTCCTGGCCGCCATCATCGGCCTGGCCTGGCTGATCAGCGGCATCGCCGAACTGGCCATCGCGTTCCTCACCCGCGGCCGGATCCGCACCTCACTCCTGGCGATCGGTGCGGTGTCCCTGCTGGTCGGCCTGGCGTTCGTGTTCTGGCCCGGTCTGTCCCTCAGCACGACGATCCTGCTGACCGGCATCAGCGCACTGCTCATCGGCGCCGCCGAGGTGGCCTTCGCGTTCCAGCTCCGCGAACACCACGCCGCGGCGGTCCCCGCGTCAAAAGCCTCGGATCAGCGATGACCGACGCGACGGGCACCGTCGGCCCTACCGAAGATCCACCGTAGTACGCGAGGCCGGCGGCCGAGGTGGTGACGCCGCCGCTGTGGTCCTGGCCCTCGCACCAGGCCGGCTGGTCCGCAGGTGGCCGGCCACGACCAACAAGCGCGTCTCCGCGCGGGCACGTTCACCACGTCGCCTGCCGCACGACCCGCTGGCCTCGGCCCGCTGGCCGCGGCCGAGGCCGGAACAGGCCGCGCTGCCAGGTCATCCGCGCAGCGGGGCGGTGGCGAAGGTGCGCATTCCCTCGACCGGGTCGACGCCCGCCACGAAGCCGAGATCCCGTCGTGCCCGGGCGGCCGAGGCGACCACGTGGCGCACATCGCCCGCGCGGTACTCGCCCGTGACGACCGGCTCGGGGCCGTCCATCGCCGCGGCGAGCGCCCTGGCCATCGCGCCGACCGTGATCGAGACCCCCGAGGCGATGTTGTACGCGTGGAAGCCCGCCCGCGCCGAGCTGTCCACGGCCAGGAGGTTGGCCGCGGCCACGTCCGACACGTGCACGAAGTCGCGGCGCTGCCCGCCGTCCTCGAAGACCCGCGGCGGCCGCCCGGCGGCGAGGGCGGAGCGGAAGATGGCCGCGACGCCGCTGTACGGCGTGTCCCGGGGCATCCCGGGCCCGTAGACGTTGTGGTAGCGCAGCGCCGTCACCGAGCCGTCGCATGCCTCCGCCCATGCTGCGGCGAGGTGCTCCTGCGCCGCTTTCGTCGCCGCGTAGACGCTGCGCGGCCGGACCGGCGCATCCTCGTCCACCTCGCCGGAGGTCAGCGCGGTGCCGCAGGACGGGCAGGGCGGCTCGAACCGTCCGGCGTCGAGGTCCTCGGTGCGTCGTGGGGCGGGCTGCACGGAGCCGTGGACCTCGCAGCGGTACTCACCCTCGCCGTACACCACCATGGAACTCGCCAGCACCAGGCGACGCACGCCGGCGCGGGCCATCCCGGCCAGCAGCACCGCGGTGCCGAGGTCGTTGCAGCTCACGTACTCCGGCATGTCGGCCACGTCGATCCCCATCCCCACCATCGCCGCCTGGTGGACCACGACGTCCACGCCCTGCAGGCCCGCTGTGACCGCCGCGGCGTCACGGACGTCCGCGCGCAGCGCGCCCTCCGGTACCGCGGCGGCCGGGACGTGCGCGGCTGGATGCAGGACGTCGAGGACGGCGACGTCGTGCCCTCCCCCGCGAAGGGTGTCCGCGACGTGGGTGCCGATGAACCCGGCGCCGCCGGTGACCAGGATCCGCATGTCCTCAACGTAGGCTGGTCGGGGGCGGTGGGCAGGGCTATGTTCGCGCTTCGTAATGGGTGTTTCTCGGCTTGTAAGACCTTCCCGCCGAGATCGCGGATAGCGTCCGGAACATGCCTGATGTCGTACTGCCCTGCCTCAACGAGGCTGTGGCGCTGCCCTGGGTGCTGGCGCGGATGCCCGCCGGCTACCACCCGATCGTGGCCGACAACGGCTCGTCGGACGGCTCCGCTGCGATCGCCGCGGCGCATGGCGCGACCGTCGTGCACGCGTCACCGCGCGGCTTCGGCGCCGCCGCACACGCCGGCCTGACCGCCGCCGCCGCCGACGTGGTGTGCTTCATGGACGCCGACGGCTCGTTCGATCCCCGGCAGCTCCCGCTCGTCGCCGTGCCGGTGCTCGACGGCGGCTGCGACCTGATGCTGGGCCGGCGCCGCCCGACCGCGCGGGGCGCCTGGCCGCTGCACGCCCGGCTCGGCAACGCCGTGGTCGCCTGGCGGTTACGTCGTTCGGCGAAGGTGCCCGTCCACGACCTCGGCCCGATGCGCGCCGCTCGACGCGAGGCGTTGCTGGCGCTGGACCTGACCGATCGGCGCTTCGGCTACCCGCTGGAGATGGTCACCCGGGCCGCCGCCACGGGTTGGCGCATCGCCGAGGTCGACGTCGCGTACTCGCCACGGCCCGACGGTGGCCGCTCGAAGGTCACCGGCACCGTGGCCGGAACCCTCCGCGCGGTCCGCGACATGAGCCGGGTGATGACCGGATGATCCAGCTCCTGCTGCTCGCCAAGGCGCCCGTCCCCGGCCGGGTGAAGACGCGTCTGTGTCCACCATGGACGCAGCAGGAGGCCGCCCTGGTCGCGGCCGCCGCGCTTCGCGACACGATCGACGCGTTGAGCGCCGTGCCCGCGGTCGCCCGCACGCTGGTGCTGGACAACCCCTCTGGAGCGGTCGTCGACGCCCCGCCGGGCTGGCGGGTGCTCGCACAGCGCGGTGGGTCCCTGGACGAGCGGATCGCGGCGGCGTTCCTGGACGCCGCCCGGCCCGGGGTCGCCTCGCTGCTCGTCGGCATGGACACGCCACAGCTCACGCCGGAGCACCTGAACGCCGCGGCGGACGCGCTCAGCCACGGCGATGCAGTCGTCGGACCCGCCCTCGACGGCGGCTGGTGGCTGCTCGGCCTCCGCGATCCGGTCGCGGCAACGGCCGTCCGCGGCGTGCCGATGTCCACGGCGCACACCGGCGAGCACACGATGGCGGCACTGCACAGACGCGGGCTGACGGTGGCGACGACCGTCACGCTCCGCGACGTCGACACCGCGGCCGACGCCGTCGCGGTGGCCGCCGACCACCGCCACGGCCGGTTCGCCCGCGCCGTCGCGAGCCTGGACGGCGGGGTGTCGCGTTGACCGCGCCGGTGGCCGTCTACGGCGACGCGTTGCGGCGGGTCGCACGCGGTGAATCGGCCCCGCTGCGGCTCGTCGACCGGCACGGCGCGGACGTGCGGCCGCTCGACCCCACCGCGTGGTGCGAGGGACCGCGGCCGGGCGACGAGGGCCTGCTGCGACGCTGCCCCGGCGCGACCCTCGACGTCGGCTGCGGCCCTGGGCGACTCACCGCCGCCATCGTCGTGCGCGGACACCGCGCCCTCGGCGTCGACGTCAGCCCGCAGGCGGTCCGGATGGCCCGCCGCCGCGGCGTCCCGGTCCTGCACGGTGACGTGTTCGAACCGCTGCCCGACGAGGGCGGCTGGGACCGGGCGCTGCTCGCCGACGGCAACATCGGCATCGGCGGCGACCCCGAGCGGCTCCTGCGCCGCTGCCGCGAGCTGCTCACCCGGTCGGGTTCGGTGCTCGTCGAGGTCGACCCGCCCGGCGCCGGCACCTGGAGCGGGCGGCTCACCCTCATCGGCGGAGGCCGGACGAGCACGCCGTTTCCGTGGGCGTTCGTCTGCGCCGACACCATCGCCCCGATCGCCGCACGCGCCTCGCTGCGGCTCACCGAGACCTGGACGGAGGACGGCAGATGGTTCGTCTGCCTCACCCGCCCCGCGTTGTGACCGGGCTCGATCGCCGGTTCACCACCCCCGCGCGCTCGACGCGGCTGAGCGCCAACCTCGGCCTGTGCCTCGGCGTGGCGTTCCTCGTGTGCCTGGCGACCGGCCTGCTCAGCCACGCGATCCAGCACCCCCCGTCCTGGTTCCACTGGCCCGCGCGGCCGGTGCAGCTCTACCGGATCACCCAGGGCCTGCACGTCGCCGCCGGCCTGGCGTGCATCCCGCTGGTCACGGCGAAGATCTGGTCGGTGTACCCGAAACTGTTCGCGTTCCCGCCGGTCCGCGGCCTCGGCCATGCCCTCGATCGCGCTGCCGCCGGCCTGCTGTCCGCCGCCGCGGTGTTCGAGCTCGTCACCGGACTGCTGGACATCGCGTACTGGTACTCCCTCATGCCGTTCGGTTTCGTCGGCGCCCACTACTGGACCGCCTGGCTGCTCGCCGGCGCGCTGCTGCTGCACCTGGCCGCGAAGCTGCCCGCGGTGCGCCGCCGCGAGCCCGCCGAGGTCCGGCTCACGAACGACTGGACCCGCCGCGGCGTCCTCACGCTCGCCGCCACGGCGGCGGGGGTGGTCACGGTGGCAACCGTCGGTCAGACCGTGCGACCACTGCGGCGCATCTCATTGTTGTCCCCGCGGGTGCCCGGTGTCGGGCCGCAGGGCGTGCCGGTCAACAAGACCGCCGCCGCCGCACGCATCGTCAGAGCGGACGCGTCGTTCCGCCTCGTCGTCACCGGACCGGCCGGTCGCCACGCGCTGAGCCTCGCCGACCTCACAGCCCTGCCGCAGGCAACGGCCGACCTGCCGATCGCGTGCGTCGAGGGCTGGAGCTCGGGCGCGCGATGGCACGGGGTGCGGATGGCGGACCTGCTGCGGCTCGTCGGTGCGGACGGGCGTGACGACCTGCGGGTCACGGTCGATTCGCTCGAACAAACCGGCCCCTACCGCTTCTCGACCCTGGAACCCGCCGTCGCCAACGATCCGCTCACCCTTCTGGCCCTCGGGATCGGCGGCGAGCCGTTGCACCTCGACCACGGGTACCCATGCCGGCTCATCGCCCCGAACCGGCCCGGCGTCCTGCAGACCAAGTGGGTCACGGCCGTGACGGCGGCGGCCCGATGAGGGCGGCCCGGGTCCTGCTCGCGGCCGCCGGGCTGGCGGTGCTCGCCTACGGGCTGCACGGCTGGCTCACCGAGCAGCCCGGCGAGGTGCCCGGACGCCTACGGTTCCTGGCCGCGGCCGTCATCGTGCACGACTTCGTGGTCATCCCACTGATCCTCGCGGTGGGCGCGCTCACGGTGCGTTTCGTGCCGGCCGGGGTCCGCCTCCCCGTCCAGGCGGCCCTCGCCGTCAGCGCGGCCACGACCGTCGTCGCGCTGCCGTTCGTCATCGGCGCGGGCCGCCTCGCCGACAACCCGTCGGCGTTCCCGCGCTCCTACGCCACCGGCCTGACGGTCCTGCTCGCCGCGATCTGGCTGTCCGCCGGCGCGTGGATCGCCGCCCGTCTGATCCGGACCCGCCGATGACCCGCGACCGCCTCGCCGCCACCGCCGCCCTCGCGGCCACCGCGGCCGCGCTGTTCCTGCCCGGCCGCTGGTACCTCCTGGCCTGGATACCGTTCGCCGCCGGGGCCTGGTTCGTGCTGCGCCTGGACCGCCGCACCGCGCTCGCCCTCATCGTCCTGGGCGGCGCGCTCCTGCCGCTGATCGCCACCCGCCAGCCGCCGACGAGCAGCGACGACATGTACCGCTACATCTGGGACGGCCGGGTCCAGCAGGCCGGCATCGACCCGTACAGCCACCCGCCCTCCGCCCCGGAACTCGCCGGCCTCCGCGACGAATTCCTCTGGCCGCCCACCGCCAACTGGTGCGTCGCCGGCGGCTGCACCCGGATCAACCGTCCCGACGTACCGACCATCTACCCGCCCGTCGCGGAGGCCGTCTTCGCCGCCTTCGGCCGCGCCCACCGCGAGCTGCCCGTCCAGCTCACCATGGCCGCGTTCGCACTCGGCACCGCGGTGCTGCTCTGGCACGCGTTACGCCGCCTCGGCCACGACCCGCGCCGGGCGGTCCTGTGGGCGTGGTGCCCCCTCGTCGCGCTCGAGGCCGGCAACAACGCCCACGTCGACGTCGTGGCGGTGCTCCTGGCCACGGCCGCCCTCTGGCAGCTCGCCGGCGGCCGCCGCCCACTGCTCGGCGGCGTGCTGCTCGGCCTGGCCGTCGCCACCAAGCTCACCCCAGCCCTCCTCGGCCCGGCCGTCCTGCGCCGCCGCCCGGTGGCCGTCGCGCTGAGCGCCGCCGCCGCGGTCACGGCCGTGTACCTGCCGCACGTGCTCGCCGCCGGCCCGGCCGTCCTCGGATACCTGCCCGGGTACCTGCACGAGGAGGGCTACGCCGACGGCACACGCTTCGCCCTGCTCGCCTGGCTGCTGCCCGCCCCCGCCGTCGTCCCGGCCGCCGCCGTCCTGCTCGCCACGCTCGCCCTCGTCGCCTGGCGCCGCGCCGACCCGGACCGACCGTGGCACTCGGCCGCGCTCACCACCGGCGGGGCCCTGCTGGTCACCACGCCGAGCTACCCCTGGTACGCGATGCTGCTCGTCATGCTCGTCGCGTTCGGCGCGCGGACCGAGTGGCTCGCGATCGCGGTGGCCGGATACGTCGCCCAGTTCGCGCCCGACGCCGGGTTCAGCATCCACACCGGGCAGCTGCTCGGCTACGGGACCGCACTGGTGTTCGTGGCATGGAAGGGCCGGACATGGCAGCGGGCGCGGATGCGGTTACCGCGGGCGTCGCGGGTCAGTCCGGCGAGGCCGAGTTCCTCCAGCAAGGGCGGCAGTTCCATGCCGAACCGGCCGCGGTAGCCCGTACCAGCCGCCGACGGGGTTTCAGGCGAACGGCCCCACGCATCGACCGTGCCGTCGGCGGCACCCAGCCGCCCTGCTCGTGCAGCACAGTTTGGCCAGCGTGCAGAGGCGTGGGAACAGGTTCGGCTGGTGGGTGGCGCAGATGCCGCCGGTTGTCGACGGCATAATCTCGGCGTTGTCTGGTTCAGCTGATGAGTCGGCTGTCGAAGCCGTCGGCGACGAGTCGGGTGTAGGCGTCGTGGACAGCCTCCGGTACGTCCTGCTCGATCGCGTAGCCCAGGTGCGGGTATTCGATGACGCGTTGCAGATCGCCGACGAGCATGTCGGTGACCATGCGTTCGTCGCCGATGGTGGTCGTGTATGCGTCGAAGGTGACCGGCGCCGATGCGCAGATGACAGTGACGTCGGGCCAGAGTTTGCGGCAGGTCGCGTAGGCACGGCGTTGCATGTACGGCATCGCGATGAGCATGACGGTGCGCACGGTGATGCCGGCGTCCTGGAGGGCCTGCCGGGACAGGGTGATGTTCTGGCCGGTGTTGGTGGCGTGGGGCTCGACGAGGATCGCTTCGTCGGGGATGCCGGTGGCGATGGCGTGTTCACGGAAGTGGACGGCTTCGCCGCGGGGGAAGTGGTCGGGGCGGGTGGGGTTCACTGCGCCGGTGAACACGATGGTCGGGAAAAGGCCCGCCTGGTAGAGGTGGGCGGCGTGGACGGGGACGCCGAGGTCGTGGCTGCCGAGTCCGATCGCCGCGTCGCATGGTTGTACTTCGTGGTTGAGCTGGTGGTAGTGCCAGATGGTGAGGGCGTCGCGGTGCTGCCGGTCGGTGATCGGCCGGGTATGGGTGTGCGTCACGCGAGGTCTCCCGGGTCACGTGTGGGCGCGGCCGTTGGTCCGCTCGAACGTGTGGCGGATGCTGTCGATGCTGCGCCGTTGGTGGTGCATACCGTACCGGTCGGCGAGGCGCGCACAGCGGGTGAGCAGGGTGAGTCCCTCGTCTGCGGTGGCGGGGTCGGTGAGCAGGATGTGGCCGTGTGCGGTGTCGAGACGGACCTGCTGCATCGGGGCGTCGGCGCCGCCGGCGGTGCGGGCGAGGCCGATGCTGCGCAGGGCGTCGCCGATGCGGCCGGCGCCGCGGTGGGCGAGGGCGAGTTTCTGCTGGGCGACGGCCCAGTCTTCAGCCTCGTCGAGGTGTTCGAAGTCGCGGGCGGCGGCGGTCATGACGATAGTGGCGTACCCGGTGTCGCCGTGCTTGGTCAAGGCGGTGCCGATCCACAGCCTGGCCCGGGCCCGGTCACGGCGGCTGAGCCGGTCGTCGACCGCGAGAGTTTCGTATCGGGTGGCTGCGGCCGCCAGATCGCCGGCCATCTCGGTGAGGACAGCGAGGGCGAGGTCGAGCTGGGCGAGCCGACGGTCGTTGCCGAGCTGGCCGAACAGGGCTCGCGCCTGCTGATAGGAACGGTCGGCGGAGTGCGGTCCCATGATGATGCCCTGGTCGCGGCGCAGGTCGCCGTGGATGGTGGCGGTGCGGGCGTACAGGTAGCGGCCGGTGTCGTCGAGGCGATGCGGGTCGGCGCGGTGCAGCCATCGCTCCAGCAGCGTGCCGGCGATCGTGAAGCTCTGCCGGCTCAGCGCGGCGACGGCCCGTTCGAGGTCGTCGGTCCACGACTCGTGGTCCACGCCAGACCCTGACCGCGGCAGGTCCGGGGTGGAGGCGGGCGGCTGCGGCCGAGCAGTCCCGGTGTGCAGTTCGAAGCGGAGCTGGACGGTGGCAGGGCAACGGGCGAGAGCGGTGTCGAGGATCGCCTGGGTCTGCGGTCGCGGCGAGGTCGTCGGGCCGAGCTGTTCCCATTTCGACACGGTGCGAGCGGCGACGCCGAGGTGAAGGGCGAACTCGCGGACGCTCATCCGCATCGCCTTGCGCAGCGCTAAGGCCTCCGACCCGGACCATTCACGCACCGCAATCATCACGCAGCCCTCCGTGTCCATAGAAGCATGTCGTGACCGCGGGTGCTGCACAAGTGCGACGGAAGTGCGACAGCCGGACATTCCCAACTCATCGATGCCGGTCGACGCTAGAAGTGCGGTTCCCGAAGGCATCCGCCGCTTGCTACCGAACTCGACCGGAGGTGCGCATGTCCGCTCCCGCAATCCCCGCCCCGGCGTCACCGGCTGCCCAGCCGTCCTGGGCCGGCGATGGGTTCATCGACCTGCCCGACGTGCTCAGCGCGGAGATCTGGGACCGCCTCACCGTCGAGGCGGAAGCACTGCAACCGACGGCGGCGCCGGGCGGATTCACCAACGTCGCCGCGCACCACGACGGGTCGTTCTGCTCGCCGTCGCGGTTCCGCAGCTGCCGGGGCGGCCCGGCCCTCACTGGCGTCCTGCGTGACCTCACCCTGCTGCACCTGGTCCGGGAGGTGACCGGTCTGCCCCGGCTGATCCCGGTCCGTTCGGGCTGGGTGTTCTACCGGTCCGGGGATTACATGGGGGTACACCGCGACAGCGTGAAGGCCACCGTGACGATCTCATTCACGGTCACCGGCGCCCTCGGCCCGATGAGCTGGGCGCCGTCGCTGCGGACAGTCGGCAACGATGTCCTCGGTCGCCTGGTCGCCGAGTACGGGCCTTTCCCTGCCGACGGGTTCGAGGCGTTCGAGGTGCCGGTACGGGGTCTGCGCGGCTTCGACGGCTACAACACCCCGCACTACCGGGCGCCGTTCGAGGGCGAGGTCGGCATCCTCGGCAACTTCTGCTACTTCGACCTGTAGCGCCACCACAGACGTGAGGAAGACCGCCGTGCTCGACACCGTCCGCCCGCCGATCGAAGCCCCAACAACCGAGCCCACCTCACCGGACGGCCGCACCGAACAGTGGCGGCGCACGGGTGCCGCGCCGTTGTCCGGCGTCATCGACGACGCCGGCTGGGACGCGCTGGTCCGCGAAGCCGTCAGCTGCGAGCCGGCCGCCGCGGACCGGATCAACGACTGCCCTGGGCTGATGGCTTACCGCGATGGCAGCATCACCTCGCCGCAGCGGTGCCGAGCCCACCGTGGCGGCTCGGCACTGCGGGCACTGGCCATCGGCCCGGCACTGCTCGAGGCGGCCCGGGCGGTGACCGGACAATGCACGCTCGTCCCGGCCAGGTACGGGTTCAAGTACTACCGGCCCGGCGACTTCATGGCAGTGCACCGCGACAGCGTGAAATGCGCCGGCATCACGGTCAGCTTCGCGCTCACCGAAAACCTCGGCCCGATGGGCTGGCTGCCACAGCTGCGCGACGCCAGCAACGACGCGGTCCTCGCCCACATCGGCGCCGAACCGTTCCCCTCCGACGGAGAGGAGTTCCCGCTCACCGACGGGATGTTCCACGGCTTCGACGGCTACAACATCCCGCACTGGCGCCCACCACACGCCGGGGACGGCGTCGCGATCCTCGGCACCGTCTGCTTCTTCGCCCTTTAACCCCAGAGGAGACGTCATGCAGCCCAAGCCCGACATCCAGCCCACCGACACGACCGTCGATGACCAGACGTACCTGCAGCAGCTGTTCGACGACGGCGTCGTGCCGCAGAACGCCGGCGGCGACGCGGCAATCCCCGACCGGTCCTTCTTCGACGAGACCGTGTACGTCGGCTGAACCCAGCACCATCAGCACCATCCGCCCACCCCTTGATGTGACTGGCGACAGCCGGCCACCGGGTGACCGCGGAAGCTGCGTCTGTCAGTGCTGGGTCCGCCGTCGCGCGGGTCCAGCACTCCGCCAACACTCGAACGGACACCGGATCATGCGCAAGGTCTTCCACACCGGCACCCACCGCGTCCGGCACCCCGACGACACCCTCACCGCGATCCTGCCCCTGCTGCCCGACTTCGGTGTTACCCGCCTCGCCGACGTCACAGGCCTCGACGACCTCAACATCCCGGTCGTCATGTCCGTCCGGCCCACCGCCACCACTCTGAGCGTCTCGCAGGGCAAAGGCACCACCCTCACCCTGGCCCGGATCTCCGCCGCCATGGAAGCCATCGAACTCTGGCACGCCGAACGCGCCGTCCCAGCCGTTACCCAGCACGCCACCTCCGCCGCCGCCCTCGACCTGTCCTACGACGTCACCGGCCTCGAACAGCACCCCGGCAGCCTGCTCACCCAGCACACCCGCCTCGACTGGATCCCCGCCACCATCCTGCCCACCGGACAGCCGACTCTGGTGCCGGTCAGCGCCGTCCACATGGGCCAGCACACCACCACAGCCTGGCGGCCCTACCTACGATCCGGCTCCTCCAACGGACTCGCCTCCGGCAACACCATCGCCGAAGCCACCATCCACGCCTGCTACGAGGCCATCGAACGCGACGCCACCAGCATCCTCGCCACAAGCCCCATCGCGGACCGCGATCACCTCGACCCGGCGTCCGTCGTCGACGACGCCTGCCGCAGCATCATCGACCGCATCCACGCCGCCTGCGCCTGGCTCGAACTCGTCCACATCCCCAACCGCTGGCAGATACCGTGCTTCGCCTGCTACCTGTGGCGCGACGACACCGCCAGCTGCATGGTCGTGGGCTCCGGCGCCCACAGCGACCCCGCCGTCGCACTCTCCCGCGCCATCACCGAAGCCGTTCAAAGCCGGCTCACCTTCATCACCGGCACCCGCGACGACATCCACCCCGCCATCTACACCCCCGGCACCTACCACCCGCCCGCCAGCACCACCCCGACCCGCAGCTGGCCCGACATCACCGCCGCCTACACCCGCACCTTCGACAGCGACGACGCCGAAGCCACCTGGCTCGCCGAACACCTCTCGGCCGGCGGCAGCCCACCGCTACGGGTCGTCCTCGCCGACCGGCCCGAGTTCGCCGTTGTCAAGGTCCTCTGCCCCGGCCTGGCGTACACCGCCCGACATGAAATCCCACGACCCGTCGGCCGTGCCGCCCGCAACGGCGTGCTCGGAGGTACGCGATGATCGTCACCGTCTTCGCCGGACCGACCATCGACCAACACACCATCCGCACCCACCTGCCCGACGCGCAGGTGCACCCGCCGATCCGCCACGGGGATCTGTACCGGCTGAACTGCGCGGCCGGCGATGTCGTCGTGATCATCGACGGCGTCTTCCATCAGAGCGCCCCGGTCCGGCACAAGGAGATCCTCGAACTCCTCGCAGCCGGCACGACCGTCATCGGCGTATCCAGCATGGGCGCGCTCCGCGCCGCCGAACTGCACCGCTACGGGATGATCGGCATCGGTGAGGTCTTCGCCGCCTATGCCGACGGCACCATCGACGCCGACGACGAAGTCGCCGTCATCCACACCCCCGACGATCACCGCCAGCTCTCCGAAGCCCTGGTCAACGTCCGCGCCACCCTCGCCGCCGCCACCCAGGACCACGTCCTGGACCGCGGCCACGCCGACCGGCTGCTCGGCTTGGCCCGCGCCATGCCGTACCCACAGCGGACCTGGCCAGCACTGGCTCGCGCAGCCACCGCCGAACCGGACCTGACCGACGCCATCCGGCGCATCACCGACTGGCGCCACACCCACCCCGCAGCGGGCAACGTCAAACGCGACGACGCGATCTCCGCCCTGGCCTGGGTCGCAGCCGGCTGCCCGAACCTGCCAGCCGCCGACCTCAGCTGGACGACCCAGCCGTGGCGCACCTCCTACACTCGGCACTGGCGCTCCCGGTATTGCCTCGTCCCCGCAGGCGACAGCTACGTGCCATTTCTCGCCGTCCTGCAGCACCAGCAGCTGTACGACCCGGTGTTCCCCGCCCGCTGGCGCCGCTACGTGCTCACCTGGATCGCCGGCCAGACACCGCCACCCGCCACGGACACGGCCCTCGACGCTGCCGCGCTCGCCGCAGCAGCGCAGCACGGTCTCACCGCCGACACGCTGACGCCCGACCAGCGCAGTCACTGGCTCACCCCGACCGAACTGCTCAGCCTATGCAACGACGACGCTCTCCTGCGTATCGTCGTCCGCTCGGCCCGCCTCGACGCCGCCGCAGCCATCTGGCCCACCAGCCTCGACGAGGCTCGCGACCTCATCGAGCCTGGGCGGCACAGCCCGCGCCACATCGCCGCCGCATTCGCCACCAATGCCGCCGCAGTAGCTGCCGACCCACGGCGCACCGTCCACCGCATCCGGGCCGACCTGATCCGCGTCCACCTCGCCGCCGTCTGGGGCATCACCCCCACCCATGCCGCCGAACTGGACGCTGCCGCCCGCGACCGCGGCTTCGACGGTCTCGGCGGCGCCATCACCGTGGCCCGCTCGTTCTACCTACGCGCCGCCACCGTCAGCCCATCCGTGCCGGCCGGCGCGGTCACCGGCTGATCCACGTCCGGCCCAGGCAGTCGCAGCGTCCGGACCTGCGGGACCAACATCGGCCCGACCGCAGCCGCCGCGATCAGCACCGCAAACACCCCCAACATCGTCAGCAGACCGAACCGCGACACCAGCGGACCACACACCAGATACACCACCGGCACCAGCACCAACTGCCCCAACGTGCTGTACGCACTCGTCCTGGCCTGCCGATGCGCCGGAATCCTCGCCTGCACCACCGTCGTCCACGTCACGATCGAAACATCCAACCCGACCCCCGTCACCACCACCACACCCAGCAGCACCGGCAGCGGCGCACCAGCTGCCATCGCCGCCAGCGGCAATGCCATCGCCCCCGTTCCCACACACACCGCGACGGCCACCCGCACCGGCCGCAGCAACAACGACACCGCCGATCCAGTGAGCAACCCACCAGCCAAGGCCGCGCCCACCAGCCCCCACCCTGCCGCGCCACCGAGATGATCCCGCGCATACACAGGACCCAACTGCTGATAACCAGCCAGCCAGCAGGCGACCACCACCGTCGACTGCACCACAATCACCCACAACCACCGCCGCGACCAGAAGTCCAACCACCCATCCCGCAGATCCGCCACGAACGACACCGCACCCCGAGCCCGATCCAACGGCACCCGCAACGCTGCGAACAACCCAGCCGCCAACACGAACGTCGCCGCATCGAAGACCAGCCCCCACCCTGGCCCTACCGCGGCGACCACCAGACCACCCAACGCCGGCCCGGCCACCTTCGCCACGTTCTGCCCCAGCCGCACCGATGCGTTCGCCCGCTGCAACCGCTCCGACGGCACCAACTGCGGCACCACCCCCTGCGCCGCTGGCCCGAAGAACGCCGAAGTCGCTCCGATCACCGCCGCCACCGCCGCCAACTGCCACACCCGAGCAACCCCAGTCAGCACCGCGATCGCCGCGACCGCCTGCGCGCCACCCGCAATAAGATTCGACACCACCATGATCAATGGGCGCGACCAGCGATCGGCGGCCACCCCACCGATCAGCAGCAACACCAACTGTGGCGCAAGGCCCGCCGCCAGCACCCAGCCCAACGCCGACGCACCGCCACCCAGATGCAATGCCGCAAACGCGGTAGCCAACGGCGCCACCGCCGAACCGCCACTCGACAACACCCGACCAGCAAAATACGCGGCAAACGCCGGGCCAGGACGGCTCGAAGACTCGATCACGAAGGCAACCCTTGACTCAAGGCCAGCCTCCGCATCACAGACGACTCCTTATCCCGGGCCCGCCATCTCCGTCCAGCACGGAGCGCGCAGGTTGGCCCTCCGGCGCGCTAACCGCGAAGAGACTAGCGCTTCATGTCCTGGCTCAGGGCGCACACACCATTCCTCCACCCGCATGGAACCTAGTCTCGGTGTGTGCAGTCGAGGTATCGCCGGCATGCACTGCAGTCAAGGCGGCAGCGCCGGCGAGGATGCCCGTGTTGCTGTGCGTCTCGGCTCTCGCCCGGGCCCTGACGGTGGCCCGGTTCACCAGTTCCAGCAGCCGGTCCAGGTGCGATCCGACCAGGTCGGCGTGTCGCCGCGCTGCGAGCATGATCGCGTTCGGCACGATGGCCGGGCCACCGGCGCGGCTCGTCGCCAGTGCCGGTGACAGGTAGTTGCTGAGGTACTCGTTGAGGTACAGGGTGATCTGCCGGACCAGCATGACTTTGACGGGGTCGTGCGCGACGCTTCGTTGCAGTTCCCGTTCCCGTCGCGGGATCACGTCCAGGCTGCCGGCCAGACGGGTGCGGAACAGCTGGTCGCCGGTGACGGCGAGTCCGCACCGGGCTGCCTCGGTGTCCGTCACGAGCAGCGCCAGTGCTGTCACCGCGGATCTTGCCCGGTCCTCGGCCTCGGCTGTGTGCTCGGCCCGCCGTCGCTGGTCGAAGGAGATGAGCATCGTGCCGAGCGCGGCACAGATCGCCAGCACGAACACGGCGGTGAGCACCGACGAGGATCTGGCAGGCCCGCGCATCGGTACGATCGCCTCCTAGCGGATCTGGTGGTGGATCGCGATGCGGCTACCCCTCCCGGCAAACCCCGCACACCAGGGCGCCCCCGCCACCCCCGATCTCACTTCGCCACCAGCGGCGGCGTCTGGTGCTGGCAGGGCCGGCAGGCGGGTTGCTGGTGGTGCGTCTGCTGTCACTGAGCCAGGTCGCCCGCCGGGCGCGCGAGCAGGTCGTTGCGGGAGGTCCGGGCAGTATGATTTATGGAGAATTGTTCCTTATGGCGATACAGAATGTCCGATTCTGCGCCCAGGACACCACGGTCGCACATGTCTGACTGCTCGTCGTCCTGACTGATTTCGGCTTCCACGTGGAGCCGTGGCGATGTGTGAGGAGTGCGGTGGGTGATGCGCGCGCGTCTGGTGTCGTTGCTGTTGCGCCCGGCGCAGCCGCCCTTGGTGCTCGGGCTCGTGGTTGCCGCATCGCTCATCGTGGTGGAGACCGTCGCCCTGTTCCCGCTCGAACAGGCCACCCACGAGAGTGCCAAGGGCCTGGTCTACCTGCTCGGCGTCCTGGTGATCTCGACCGTGTGGGGCGCCAGGCTGGGGGTGATGACATCGGTGGCCAGCGCCCTCGCCCTCGACTACTTCCATGTCCCGCCCTATTCGAGCTTGGACATCTCCGCGCGTCAGAACCTGGAGACCTTCACGTTCTTCATCGTCGCCGGGGTACTGACCGCCGGCCTGACGGACCTGGCCCGGTCACGTTCCGTCGAGGCATCCGAACGGCGCAGGGAGGCCGACCTCGCGGCCGAGCTGGCCCATCTCATGCTCGGCGCGGACGACCTGCGTTCGGCGCTGGGCACGGCGTCGAACCGGCTCGCTGAGGCGTTCGCGTTGCCGTTCGCGGCGATCAGGCTCGGCCCGGTCACCGCAGACGAGCGCTATACCGCGTTCCCGCTGTGGAACCGTGCCACGCGCCTGGGTACGCTCCTGGTCCCCGCCGATCTGCCCAAGAACATGTCGGCACGCCTCCGTCAGCGGGTGATCCCCTCCCTGGAGGCGTTGCTGCGCGCGGCCTCCGACCGGGAGGCGAACCGTGCGGCGCTCAGCGCGCTCGTGGCGGAACAGGCCGCGTTGCGGCGGGTGGCGACGCTGACCGCTCGCGGGGCCTCGCCGACCGAGGTGTTCGGGGCGGTGACGACGGAGCTGGGCGCGCTTCTGGGCCTCCACAGCGCGGCGCTGATCCGCTTTGAGGCCGACGGCAAGGCCTCCCGTGTCGCGGGCCACAACGTGCTGGCCGGCGACATACCCGATACACTCGTCCCGCTCGACGGCGACAACGTCGCCGGTGCGGTGTTGCGCACCGGCCGCGCGGCCCGGATGGACAGCTACGACAACGCTGTGGGCTCCAGCGCCACGATCCTGCGTGAGCTGGGTGCTCGTTCGGGAGTCGGGGTTCCGGTCATGGTCGAGGGTCGCCTGTGGGGTGTGGCCGTCGTCGTGTCCACGAAGCCTGAGCCGATACCGTCCGATGCTGAGGCACGTATGGTCGACTTCACCGACCTCGTCGCGACCGCGATCGCGAATGCCGACAGCCGCGCGCAGCTGACCGCGTCCCGCGCCCGCATCGTCGCCGCGGCCGACGACGCCCGCCGCCGGTTCGAACGCGATCTGCACGATGGCGCGCAGCAACGTCTCGTCCTGCTGTGTCTGGAGCTTCGCATGGCGGAGGCCTCGCTGCCGGCCGGCCAGGACTCGGTCAGGACGCTGCTGTCGAACACCGCGGAGGGCCTGACCGGCGTTCTCGAGGATCTGCGGGAGATGTCGCGCGGGATGCATCCGGCGATCCTGTCCAAGGGAGGGCTCGGCCCGGCGCTCAAGACGCTCGCCCGCCGCAGTGGGCTCCCGGTCGATCTCAACCTCAGTCTCGACCGGCAGTTGCCGGAGCCTGTCGAGGTGACCGCGTATTACGTCGTGTCGGAAGTGCTCACCAACGCCATCAAGCACGCCTGGGCGTCCATGGTGCGGGTCGACGTCGAGGCGGGGGACGCGACGCTGGAGATCCTGGCTCAGGACGACGGGATCGGAGGAGCGGATCCCGGCAACGGGTCCGGGCTGATCGGCCTGCAGGACCGCGTCGAGACGATCGGGGGACACATGGAGCTGGAGAGCCCGGTCGGGCACGGCACCACGTTGCTGGTCAGGATCCCGATCGATGGCGCGTGAGCAACGGCCGCACGGCAGACGACCTCAGCTCAACTCCGTCCCGTGCCGGGCGAGGACGACATGACCAGCCCCGGCGTGCCGGGATGAGCGTGGCGGGCCCTCCACGCCGAGGTGACCGAGTTCAGCAGGGTGTGCCGGGGTCGCCAGTGCAGGTCGGCGCGGATGCGGTCGATCGCGGCGACGACCTGCGGTGGGTCGCCGGGCCGTGGCGGCCCGGCGAGGACCGGCACGGGTGTGCCGGTGACGGACGCGACCGCGCGGACGACGTCCAGGACGGAGTGGCCGCGGCCGGCGCCGGCGTTGTAGATCTTGGCGCAGTGCCTGCCGGTGAGGCGTTGGGCGGCCAGCCGGTGCGCCACGGCCAGGTCGGCGACGTGGACGTAGTCGCGGACGCCGGTGCCGTCCGCGGTCGGCAGCGCGGTCCCGGCGAGGGTGAGCGGCACGCCCGTCTCCAGGGCGTCGAAGGCGAGTGGCAGCAGGTTGGTGGCGCCGCGGTCGCCGAGGTGCGGGGCGCCGGCGCCGACGGCGTTGAAGTAGCGCAGCGCGATCCAGGAGATGCCGTGCGCCCGGCCGGCGGCGGCGATGAGCTGTTCCGCGACGAGTTTGCTCTGCCCGTACGGGTTGAGTGGCCGGGGCGGTGCGGTCTCGGCGACGGTTGCGGTGTCCGGTATGCCGTAGACGGCGGCGGACGAGGAGAAGACCAGCCGGGAGACGCGCGTGTCGACCATCGCGGCGAGCAGCGCGCCGACGACGCCGACGTTCTGCTGGTAGTACCAGATGGGGCGACGCACCGATTCGGGGACGGACTTGCTGCCGGCCAGGTGCATGACGCCGGTGACGTGGTGCCGGTCCAGGGTGGCGCGCAGCATGACGGGGTCACCGGCGTCGGCGACGACGAGGGGCACGCCGGTGGGCAGCCGGGCGGGGTCGCCGGTGGACAGGTCATCGAGGGCGACGACGCGTTCGCCGGCTGCGAGGAGGTCCGCGACGACGTGGGCGCCGATGTATCCGGCGCCGCCGGTGACCAGCCAGGTCATCGTGGCACCGCCTGGTGTTCGGCCACGGTGCCGAGCCGCAGTCCCCGGTCGCGGGACCAGCCGATCAGCTGGGGGAGTGCGGCGTGGATCGCGGCCGCGGCGAGCAGTCCCGCGGTGAGTGCCCGCTTCATGCGGCGACCAGGTGCGCGACGGACTCGGGCAGGGCCGCGGCGGCGTCGGTGCCGATCGCGGCGAGCGTCGCGTCGTCGGCGGTGGCGGTCAGGGCGGCGGCGTTGCCCGCCAGGCGGTGCGATCCGGCGAGGGCCAGCAGCCATCCCCAGGTCCGGGGGAGGGTGGTGAGCTGCCGCCGGTACAGGCCGCGCAGCAGTTCCCCGGCCCGGCGCGGGACGAGGTCGACGAAGTCGTGCCGGTCGACCCGGTGGCCTCCGGCCCGCAGGCGCCGGGTCAGCTCGGCGGCGGCGCCGTCGTGTCCGGCGCCGAAGCTGGCGGAGACGACGACGATGCGCCGTCGTGCGTGCGGTGCTGGCTGGTGTTGCATTCCTGGCTCCCCTCGGTCCGGTGCGACCGGCCTTCGTCGCGTGGGGGAGATGCTGGCCGTCCGGTGCTGAAAGATCGCTGAACCCGCAGCAACCGCGTGAAGGCCACCGTGACGCCGATGGCGAGAAGCCAGCCGCCGAGCACGTCGGTGGGCCAGTGCGCGAGCAGCGCGACCCGGCTGACCCCGACGAGCACGGCCCAGCCGCCGGCGACGGCGACGAGGGCGGCCCGGGACCACCGGCCGGTCAGCACGGCCCAGCCCAGGACGATGACGATGCCCGCGGTGACCGCGGACGACGTGGTGTGCCCGGACGGGAAGGCCCAGCCGGTGGTCGGGGTGAGCCGGTCGACCGGGCGGGGGCGGTGCACCAGCGTCAGGATCGTGAGCCGGACGGCGGTGGCGGTGACCGCCGTGCCGAGCAGGAAGAGCAGGCCGGTGCGCCATCGCCGCAGCAGGAGCACCGCGGCCAGCAGCAGCGCGACCGGGAGCAGCACCTGGGTGTCGGCGCTGTGCGTGATCGCCGACATCGCCGAGCGCCAGCCGTCGTGGTCCAGGGCGAACCTGCGGGCGCCGTCGCTGACGGCGGTGTCGAGGCGGATCAGCGGCCCCCAGCGGAGGACGACGAGCACGGTGAGGAGGCCCAGTGCGGCGGCGCAGGCCACGGGAATCCGTCGCATCAGCCGCCGTCCGGGTCCATGCGGTAGCCGGCGCCGCGGACGGTGCGGATCGCGGACCGCCCGTACGGATGGTCGATCTTCTTGCGGATGTAGCCGACGTAGACCTCGACGATGTTCGGGTCGCCGTCGAACGCGGCGTCCCAGACGTTTTCGATGATGGCGGTCTTGGTGACCACGTCACCGGCGTGCCGCATCATGAACTCCAGCAGTGCGAACTCCCGCGGTGTCACCGGGATCTCGTCGTCGCCGCGGGTCACCCGCCGGCGGGCCGGGTCCAGGCGCAGGTCGCCGGCGCTGAGCACCACCGGCCGTTGCGGCGCGCCGCGGCGGATCAGGGCCCGGAGCCGCGCGACGAGCACCACGAACGAGAACGGTTTGGTGAGGTAGTCGTCGGCGCCGAGGTCGAGCCCGTCGGCCTCGTCGTAGTCGCCGTCCTTCGCGGTCAGCATCAGCACCGGCGTCCACACGTCGCGCTGCCGCAGCTGCCGGCACACCTCGTAGCCGCTCAGCCCGGGCAGCATGATGTCCAGCACGATCGCGTCGTAGGCGCCGTTGGGCGACTCGGTCGCCGCCCACAGCCCGTCGACGCCGTTGAAGATCAGGTCGGTGGTGAACCCCTCGGTGCGCAACCCGTCCCGGATCGTCTCGGCCAGCCCGACCTCGTCCTCGACCAGCAGCAGCCGCATCCGGACCCCCTACCGGTAGGTGCGCGCGTTGACCGGCGCCAGCACCGCGGACCGGTCCTCGGCCACGTCGACCCGGGTGCGGGTCAGGTAGGCGACCAGCGCGACCGAGGCGAGCAGGAACACCACGCTCGGCCCGACCGTTCCCAGGCCGAGGCCACCGTTGTCGCGGGACTGCGACAACCAGTCGCCGAGCGAGGCGCCGAGCGGGCGGGTCAGCACGTATGCGGCCCAGAACGCGAACACCGCGCCCAGCACCCCCGCCCGGAACGCGATCGCGATGACGGCGATCACCGCGGCGAAGATGGCCGCGGACGGCAGGTAGCCCAGGTTGATCCGCTCGGCGAGCAGGTCGCCGGCGGCGGTGCCGAGCGCGAACGTGAACAGGATCGCCGCCCAGTAGAAGGACTCCCGCCGGGTCGTGGTGATGGTGTGGATCGAGAGGGTGCGTTCGCTGCGGTACCACAGCGCGAACGTGACGGCGAGCGCGACGGCGAAGACCGCGGTCGTGACCTCGAGGGGGACCCCGAAGTTGTCGACGAGGTTGTCGGTGACGAGGGTGCCGGCGACGCTGATCAGGATGACGACCAGCCAGTACCGCCACGGCACGTACCGGCCGGACCGGAACTGCAGGGTCAGCGCACCGGCGGTCAGGACCGCCACGACGACCGTCGTCCAGGTCAGGCCCAGCCCGAGGTTCATGTTGAGCAGGTCGGCGGCGGTCTCGCCCACCGTGGTGGCCAGGACCTTGATGATCCAGAAGTAGACGGTGACTTCGGGCACCTTGTTCGCCAGACGGCGGGCGATCCTCATGTCCGTAGCCTCACATCCTGGACCTGAACGGTCGCTGAAAACAGTGGCCCTCACCGGGGTGAACAGCAGCGCCGCGCACGCCAGGACGTACAGCAGGGTCAGCCAGCCGTGCGCGGTATCGGGCATCGGCACCCAGCGGGCGGTGAACAGCCCGAGGCAGGCGGTCGTGGTCCACCACGGCAACTCGGCGCGGGAGCCCAGGACGTCCCAGAGCGCCGCGCCGACCACGACCCCGGCGACGTAGTACTTGTTGGTGCCCGGGTCCAGCACGACGCGGGCACCGACGGCGAGCAGCACCATCGCCGCCCACCGGCCGCGGCGCCACGCCAGCAGCGCCATCACGGTGCCGAGCACCGCCTGCGCGGGCCGGTCCCACGGCGGGGTGCGGGGGTCGTGGACGCCGAGCACCCGCAGCGCGGACAGTTCGGTGTTGGCGATGGTGAAGTGCAGGGCGTTGCTGGTGGCCGGATCCGCGAGGAAGAACGGCAGCCAGGCCGCGGCGATGACGGCCGCCATGGTCGCGGCACCGGACAGCACCGCCCGCCGGCCGCCGAGCAGGAGCAGCAGGCAGCCGAACGGCAACGCCCACGGTTTGGCGTCGACGGCCAGGCCGAGCAGCGCGCCGGTGAGCACCGGCCGCCCGGCGACCGCGGCCCGCAGCGCCAGGACCGTGAACAGCAGGGCGAGGACGTCGTCGACGTGGGTGACACCGACGGCCAGGAACAGCCAGACCGGGACGAAGAACACGGCCGCGGCGGCGACCCGCCGGTCGAGCCGCCCGTCGTGCAGCAGGTCGGGACGGGCCGTCGCGCCGATCTGGCGGATCTGCCACAGCACGACCACTCCGGCTACCGCGCCCAGCACCTGCCAGATGGCCAGCGCGCCGACCGCACCGGCCGGCATCGCGGCGAGGGAGGCGAGCAGCGCGACCGGCCCGATCTGCAGGATCGGCGCCGCCGCATAGGTGTGCAGCCCGCCGCGGATCGCGTCGTCGGTGTCGGCCAGTGCCTGAGCTCCCTGCACGAAGAAGTGCCATGAACCGCCGCCGTTCCACGCCATGATCACGAACCAGGCCACGAACCAGCCGGTCAGTGCCGCCGCCGCCGCGCGCCCGTGGCGTGTCGTCACGCCCGTCATGCTCACCATGGCCGGACCGTAGGCATAGGTCCCTGAAGACCCCCTGAAGATTACCCCTACAGTGTGTAGGCGTTACGGCGTTCAACGTATTTTCAGGTTCGGGTGCCTACCTTCGGCGGCATGAGTGCTGAACACGACCCTGTGACACCTTCGGACGAGACGGTGCCGGCGGCGCACGGGACCGCGGCGGCGCAGCCGTTGTGGCCCGCGTCGAGCACCCCCGGTACCGCCACCGGTGCGACCCCTGATCCCGTTGCCCCGCCGGGCCGATCCAGATGGCGGGGCATGGTCGCCACGCCGGGGCGGGCGGCCGTCGTGGCCGTCGCGGCCACCCTGGTCCTGGCGGTGGTCCCGTGCACCCTCGTCGGCGCCGTCGCCGGTGCCGCGATCGTCGGAGAACACCACGACGGTGAGAGCGGCGACGGCGACCGGCACGGCGAGCAGGGCGACCGGGAAGGTCAGGAAGGCCAGGGCGACGAGGCCGACCAGGGCGGCGGCCAGGAGCAACGGCAGCCCGACAAGGGTCCGGCGAGCACGGCGGTCCCGCCGCCGTCCAGCGCTGCGCCGACCGTCAGCCCCAGCCAGACCCCCTGATCACCCCGACCGCTGCTGCCCCGGACGTACGGCCCGGCACCGACGGTGCCGGGCCGTACGTCCGTCCGCTACGGCTGACCGTTGATGACCCTGCGGAGGCCGGCCGCCTTGCCGTCGATGATGCGGGTGAACAGTTCATGGCGCAGACCGTTGTCCACGTTGCTGATCACTTCGTGGTCGAGGTTGACGTTGTTGCCGTTGAGCTGGGTCGGTTCCAGCGAACGGCTCACCGTGGGGCGCGCCTGCGACGCGGGCGCCCCTGCGGCCACCGCTGCGGCGAGGGCCTGCTCGAACCCGACCCGGCCGGCCAGGAACCCCGGCGTGTTCACGTTGGCGATGTTGTCGGCGATGACGCGTTGCCGCATCGCCGCCCCGGTCAACGCGGCGCGCGCGACCTGCGCAGCTGTCGATTCCATGAGCATGATGGGCTCCGTCGCCGCTTGCCGCCGGGGCTGGACCCGGCACCTACCTGTCTTCCGGTCCATCGGCAGGCGGCGGGCCGGGTTGAGGAAAGATCGGCACGTCGTCGGGACGCCTGCCCGGCTCCTGCCGTGGGTAGGCGTGCACCGGTCCGTGGACGGTGACGGTGACCGGTCGTCCTGGGTGGTACGTGGTGGTCCCGGTGGCGCGGGCGCGGATCGTCGCCCCGCCGGCGAGGCGCACGGTGACGACCATGTCGGCGCCGAAGAACTCGCACCCGGTGACCGTGGCGGCGCCGGCGTCAGCCGTGGCGCCGGCGTCGGACAGGTGGAGCTGTTCGGGGCGGACGAGGATGGTGGCGTCGCCGTCGGGGCAGTGCTGGGTGAGAGGCATGGCACCGAGCGGGCAGACGGCCCGGCCGTCGTCGACCTTGCCGTCCAGGACGCTGGCCGGTCCGAGCAGGAGCGCGGTGTCCAGGGTGGCGGGCCGTGCGTAGAGCTGTTGCGGCGGCCCGGTCTGGGTGAACCTGCCGTCGGTCATGACGGCGATGTGATCGGCCATGGACAGCGCTTCGGCCTGGTCGTGGGTGACCAGGAGGGTGGAGACGTTCTCGGCCTTGAGCGCGGCGGCGACAGTGGTCCGGGTCGCTTCGCGGAGGGTGGCGTCGAGGGAGGAGAACGGTTCGTCGAGCAGGACGAGCGAGGGTTTGCGGGCGAGGGCACGGGCGAGGGCGACGCGTTGCTGCTGGCCGCCGGAGAGCTGATGGGGGAACCGCCGGGCGAGGGACGCATCGAGGCTGACCAGTTCCAGCAGGGCGGCGGCGCGGTCCCGCCGCAGACGCCTGCCGGTGGTCAGGAACGGCAGGCCGAAGGTGATGTTGGCCTGGACGTCCAGGTGCGGGAACAGTGCACCTTCCTGCGCGACGTAGCCGATGTCGCGCTTGTCGGGCGGCAGGACGGCGCGGCCGCTGGACACGTCCGTGCCGTTGAGGGTGATGGTGCCCGCGTCGGCCCGGTCGAATCCCGCGACGATCCGCAGCAGGGTGGTCTTGCCGCAGCCAGAGGGCCCGAGGATCGCGGTGATGGATCCTCGGGCGATGTCGAGGTCGATACCGTTGAGGACCTGCACCCGACCGTAACGCTTGAACAGTCCGTGC
This sequence comes from Dactylosporangium sp. NPDC005555, assembly GCF_040605635.1. Classification (NCBI taxonomy): domain Bacteria; kingdom Bacillati; phylum Actinomycetota; class Actinomycetes; order Micromonosporales; family Micromonosporaceae; genus Dactylosporangium; species Dactylosporangium sp. NPDC005555. Next base: position 72,106 of record NZ_JBEXDG010000021.1, on the reverse strand, counting down.
ACGGACAGGGCGGTCATCGTGTGACTCCTCGGGCTGACTGGCGCAGCAACAGGTAGGCCGACGGCAGGGACAGGACGATCATGCAGGCGGCGTACGGTGCGGCGCCGGGGTAGTCGATCTCGGCGGCGGCGGACCAGAACTCGGTGGCCAGGGTGTGGGTTCCGGTCGGTGCGAGCAGGATCGTGGCGGTCAGCTCGGTGGTGACGGCGAGTGACACCAGGGCGGCCGCGGACAGTACGCCCCGTGCGGTGAGCGGGATGACGACGCGGCGGAACGTGGCGAACGCGCTCTGGCCGAGCCCGCGCGACGCCTCCTCGAGCACCGGGGGTGCCTGGCCGATCGCCGAGCGCAGGTTCACCATCGCCCTCGGCAGGAACAGCATCACGTATGCGGCGACCACGAGGATGGTGGTCTGGTAGAGCGGCCGGGCGTAGCGGATCGACACGGTCACCAGGGCGAGGCCCACGACGACGCCGGGGACGGAGCTGGACAGATAGGTGCTGCGTTCCAGGACGGTGGTCATCCGGCTCCGGTACCGCACCGACAGCCACGCCAGCGGAAACCCGGCGGCGACGGTGGCGGCCGCGGCGAGCGCGGCGAGTTTGGCGGTGGTCGCCAGCACGGGAAGCAGGGTGGACATGCCGAACCCGGCCATGTCGGTGTGGCCGAGCCAACGCGTGACGCTGTAGACGGGCACGCCGACGGCGAGGGCGATCACGGTGAGCAGCACCGCGACGGCCGGTGCGGTGCGCCGGCCGAGCCGGATCGGCGTGGCCGCACGGGCGGCACCAGATCCCAGCCGGGCGGTTCGTGCCCTGCCGCGGGTCAGGACCTCCAGGGTGACGAACAGCAGGCAGCAGGCGATGAGGACGGCGGCGAGCGCGTTCGCCGCCGTGGACGCGAACGTCGACTCGTACTGGGCGATGATCGCGGTGGCGAAGGTGGCGTACCGCAGCTGCTCGATGGCGCCGAACTCGGCGAGCAGGTGCAGCGCGACGAGCAGGGAGCCCCCGAGCATCGCGGGTCGCAGCTGCGGGAGCACGACCCGTCCCCACACGCTGGCCGGGCCGAGGCCGAGGCTGCGGCCCGTCTCCTCGAGCGCCGGGTCGAGACCGCGCAGGGCGGCGGCGACCGGCAGCAGGACGAACGGGTAGTAGGACAGGGAGGTGATCAGCGTGGCCGCCCAGAGCCCGTGCAGCTCGGGGACGAGGCTGATCCAGGCGTAGCTGTTCACGAACGCGGGGATCGCCAGCGGGCTGGCCAGCAACGCCAGCCACACGCCACGTCCCGGGAGGTCGGTGCGCTCGACCAGCCACGCCAGGGCCACGCCGGCCGTCAGGCAGCAGACGGTCGTGGTGACGCACAGCAGGACCGTGTTGGTGAGCAGCTCGCCGATGAGCGGCCGGAACACCAGCGGCTCGATGACGGCCCAGCCGACGTCGAAGCAGTAGTAGGCGATGACGGCGAGCGGGATCGCGGCGAAACCCGCGATCAGCAGGCACGGCACGAGCAGGCGCAGCGGCGGCAGCGACCGGAGTCGCCGCTTGGCTGCGCCTGCTCGTGCCGGCCCGGCGGGAAGGATGGCTGGAGTCACGGCTGGAGCGTGCCTTGGCGGATTCGGGCGATGCTTCAGATGAGCCCGGCGGTGGTCATCAGGTCGACGACCTTCTTGCTGTTGAGCTTCGACGGGTCGACCTTCGGCGCACCGAGTTCGGTGAGCGGCTTCAGTGCGGAGTTGGACGGCACGTCCTTGCCGACGCAGTACTCGAACGCGGTGCTGTCGGCCAGCAGTTTCTGGCCGTCCTTGCCGGTGATGTACTGCAGCAGCGCCTGCGCCTCGGCCGGGTGCTTGCTGGACTTGAGCACCCCGCCACCGGACACGGACACGAACGCGCCCGGGTCCTGACCGCCGAAGAAGTGCAGTTTGACGTTGTTGCTGTTCTCCTTCGTCTTGGCCTGGTCGCCGTACCAGTAGTAGTGGTAGATGACCGCGGTCGTGGACGTGCCGGCGTTGACGGCCTTCATGGCCGCGCTGTTGCCGGTGTGCGCCTGGCCGCCGGACTTGAGTGCGGCCAGCCACGTCTTCGTGGCCGCTTCGCCCTTGAGCTCGAGCATCGCCGAGACGATGGCCTGGAAGTCCGCGCCCTTCGGGGCGGCGCCGAACTTGCCGTTCCACTTCGGGTCCTGCAGATCCATGATCGATTTCGGCAGCTCAGCCTCGGTGATCTTGGTGGGGTTGTAGGCCAGGACCGTACTGCGGGCGGCGATACCCACCCACTTGCCGGTCGACGGGGAGTACTCGGCGGGCACCTGCGCCAAGGTCGCCGCGTCGACCTGTGCGAACAGGCCGGCGTTCTCGACCAGCGACATGGCGGGGGAGTTCTCGGTCAGGAACACGTCGGCCGGTGACGCGGAGCCTTCCGCGGCGAGCTGGTTGGCCATGGTCAGGTCGCTGCCCTGCCGGATCTCGACCTTGATCCCGGTCTTGGCGGTGAACGCCTCCACCCACGCCTTGGTCAGGGTGTCGTGCTGCGCGTTGTACAGCGTCAGTGTCGCGTTGCGGTCCAGCGCCGGCGCGGACGAGCCGGTAGGGGCCGGCGCGCCGCTGCCGGTGTCGGTGCTCCCGCATGCGGCCAGGGCGGCCACCGGAAGGGTCAGCAGCGCTGCGAGTGCCCGCCGTCGGGTCGAGGCATAATTGATCAACATCGAGGTGGGTCCTTCACTGAAGAGATCATGCGAGCGTTACGTTAGGCTTGCCTAAGTACCGTAGGGCTGGGCAAACCCCGGCCGGCCCCCCAAATTTGGGGGGTTGTCCTCGGAAGGGATCGATAGCGCGATGAGCACGGCAACCATGCCCGCCGCATCCGGCGCGTGCGCGGTGGGACGAGGGCCGCGGACGGTGCTCCTCGTCGACGACCACCGGATCTTCACCGACGTGCTCGCCTTCGCGCTCGACGCCCAACCGGACCTGCGATGTGTCGCGGTGGCCAACTCGGCGCGGGACGGGCTGGCCAAGGCCGCCGTCTACGACTTCGACGTCGCCATCGTCGACCTGCACCTGCCCGATGCCGGCGGCCTGGCCGTCGTCGAAGAGCTGCGGGCGATGCGTCCGGCGGCGCTGCTGGTCGTCCTGACCGGGCATCCGCGTGCGGATCTGGCCGCCGCCGCGTTCCGCGCCGGTGCGGATGCGTTCCTGGCCAAGGACGACGCCCTGAACGCCGTGCTCGGCGTCCTGCGCGGCGCGCCGCCGCCCCGGCGACGCTTCGCCGACGCCGCCGGACCGCAACTGACCCCGCGCGAACGCGAGGTGCTGGCCTCGCTGGCCTCCGGTGCCGACGCCCGGAGGATCGCCCACGACCTCGGCCTGTCGATGCACACCGTGCGTGACTACATCAAGACGATCCTGGCCAAGCTCGGCGTGCACACCCAGCACGCCGCCGTCGCCGCCGCCATCGAGTCCGGCCTGGTCACCGCCGGGAAGCGGTGTCCGTGACCGTCCGCGGTGGGGCGGACTGGCGACAGTCCGTGCTGCGCCACCTCGCGGTCACCGCCCTGATCGCCGTCGTGGCCGTCGCGGGCGCGAGCCCGGGAATGGGCAGCGCCGCCCGCACGGCTTCCGCGCAGGAGGCCATCGGCACCGTCTCGGCCGTCAACGCCACGGTGATCGACGCCTTGTCCGCCACGGACTACAGCAGCGCCGACGGGGATCACCGGGCCCGCCTGCTGGAGCTGCTGGACCCGTTCCTGCGCTCCGGTGTGCTCTTCCGCGTCAAGTTGTGGATCATCAGCGATGGCACCGCCAGGGTCGTCATCTCCGACCGGCCGCAACTGGAAGGGTTCACCCGGGCCGCTGAGGGCCCGCTCGCTTCCTCCGTGCCGGTCCGCCGGGCAGGGGCGGCGGAGGCCCTGACGGTGCCCGACGACATCGAGCACCGGTTCGAGGCCGACCACCGCACTGCGCTGCTGGAGGTGTTCACCACCTTCCGCGACGCCGGCAACAACCTGCTGAGCCTGGAGGCGTACGTGCGGACCGGCACGCGCGCCGCGGTGTGGCAGGCCGCCCGGACGCAACTGCCCCCGCTGCTGTTCATCGTCCTGGGTGCGTCCGCCGCCGCGCTGCCGTTGACGGTGAACGCCGTGCGCCGTTCCCGCCGCCAGGCCGCCCAGCGCGCCGATCTCGCCGCGATCGCCGCGGCCGTGCGCGACCGGCACCACCGCGAACTGGCCCAGGCGCTGCACGACGGCCCGATCCAGAACCTCGCCGCGGCCGGCATCGTCCTGTCCGACGCCGGCGCGGCCAGATCCGACGCCGGCGGCCACCGGATGGCGACGGCCAGGGAGATCGTGCAGATCAGCATCGCCGAGCTCCGTGCGCTCACCGGCGGACTGCTGCCCGCCGCCCCGCCGGGCGACCTCGCCGAGAGCCTGCCCGGGCTGCTCCAGCACCACGTCGGCGAAACCGTCACGCTCGACGTCGACGTGTCCGCGGCGGCCGCCAAGCTGATCACCGGAGCGCACCACGTGCTGTTCAGCCAGGCGGCACTCGAACTGGTCCGCAACGCTGTCCGGCACGGCAACCCCTCGCGGATCACCGTCACCGTGACGGTCGTCGCGGGCCGCCGGGAGGTCGTGCTCCTGGTTCGTGACGACGGCACGGGGTTCAGCCCCGGCCATGCACCGCCGGACGGTCACATCGGACTCGCGCTGCTGACGCAGGCAACGGCCACCGCCGGCGGAGCACTGTCGATCACGTCGACGCCGGGCGCCGGCTGCACCGCCACCGTCACACTCCCGGTGCCGGGAACAGGCGGATAGCACCGGCCCGTCCCGGTCAAGCGTCGTCACGCCGCGGTGCCGTCGCAGGGTGATCCTGGCGCACCGTTGCGGTCCGTCGCTCCGGTCGAGCCCTACTCGATCGCGTCGCGGTCGCTTCCCTGGGCCGGGTCGGCCGCCGGGCCGAAGTACAGCCCCAGCATGAGTGTGGCGAACGCCAGCCAGGAGGTGATCTCCAGTGCGGTGGCGCGCGGGGTCAGGTTGACGGTGCCGACGAGCAGTGTCGCGTACCACGATGCCGGGTCGATGCCGGCGGTCAGGTCGAACGCCAGCCGGTCCGGGCCGTACAGCACACCGGCGATCTGCAGGCCGTGGACGGCGTCCTTGAGGATGCCGGCGGCGACGAGGATGAGCGCCGCGCCGGCCCAGGCGAGGAGGCGGCCCGGACCGATCCGCGTGGCGGCGGTCGTCACGATCCAGCCCAACCCGACGGAGGTCGCGATACCGAGCAGCATGGCCGCCAGTCGTCCGGCCGAGTCGGCGGTGAGCACGAGCAGCGCCGTTGCGGTGCCCTTGCGCAGGACGGCGAGGAACGCCGTCGCGGCGACGGTCCAGCCGCCCATCGTCAGCATGCGTTCGAGCCGGCCGGTGGGCTCGCCGTGGAGCATCCGGAGGGTCCGTCGCATCCAGAAGATCAGCCAGGTGATCGACGTGACCGAGGCGAGCGCCGTGACCGCCTCGAACAGGTGCGTCGGCGCGTCGCCGCCCGGCCGCCCGCCGGCCGCGGTGAGCAGTGCGCCGAGGCCGGCCGCGACGATCGCGGCGGCGGCGACGCCGGCCCGGACCGGCTGCATCGTGCACGGGCGGGACGTCTGGCTGAGGACGGCGACGAGAAGGCCGACCACCAGGGTCACCCCGAGGCCGAGCCGCAGACCGGCGGCGTAGCCGGCGACGAAGACCGTCCCCAATGCCTGCACTCCCACGTGTTTCGGCGGCGCGGCGCGACCACCACGGCAGACCCGCCCGGGGCGTGGTCGCGTCGGGCCACGGTAGGGCGCCGAAGCTGAGAATTCGCCGAACCCGGGCGACGCGCGAAGGTCAGGGCAGCCAGATCAGCACGACGCGGATGAAGTCGGCGAGCGCGGCGCCGCCGGCCGCGGCGGAGCCGAGCACGACGACGGCGGCCAGGGTCGTTGCCGCCCAGGGCCGCCCGCCGCTCGGCCGGGTCAGTGCGGCGACGCGGCGCACCACGTTGGAGCCGCCGGCGCCGAGGGTGCCCGCGGTGCGCGGGCCGCCGGCGACGGCGACCTTGGCGATCGACCGGGCGACGAGGCCGCGGTCGCCGACCACGGCGGCGGCGTCCTCGTCGGCGCTGCGCTCGACCAGCAGGACGACGGCGTCCGCGACCGGGCGCAGCAGCGGGTTGACGGCGGCGGCCGTGGCGGCGAGCGTCACCGTGCGGTGGTGGTGGCGGCGCAGGTGGGCGTGCTCGTGTGCGGCGACGGCGGCCCATTCGGTCCCGTCGAGCAGGCGCAGCAGGCCTGACGTGACCAGGACGTGCCCGCCGCGGCCGGGCCCCGCCGCCGGCACCGCGACCGCGTGCGGCTCGTCCCAGTCGGCGACCAGCAGGCCGTCGTGCGGTGTGCCGGCCGCGTGCAGGTCGGCGACGGTGCTCCGCTGCCGGCGCAGGTGGGCCAGTCCGCGCCACAGGCCGGCGGCGAGCAGCAGCCCGGCGAGGACCGCGACGATGCCGGGCACCGGCTCCGGCAGCGGATACCCGGCGGTGCGTTCGCGGACGTCCGCGGCCGGCAGGTCGTCCAGGACCGTCAGGGCGAGCAGCGCCAGGCAGCCTGCGCTGACCGCGGCGGTGAGCGCCGCGCAGGCCGCGAACAGCCGCGCGGCAGGCTCCGGCCGTGCGGCCGGCGGGAGCACCTTGAGCGTCAGGGTGAGGAGCACGGGCAGCAGCAGCGGTAGGTACACCGGGAAGCTCACGGCGAGCGGTCCAGCAGGATGCGGAGCGTGGCGAGGTCCGACTCGGCGAGGTCGTCGGTGAACCTGCGCAGCACCGCCTGCCGGTCGCCGGGTCCGTCCAGGACCGCCCGCATCTGCCGGGCCGCGGCGGTGGCCGCGTCCTGGACGGGCCAGTACACGTGGCTGCGTCCCTCCGGACGCCGCTGCACCAGGCCCTTTTCGAAGAGCCGGATCAGGATCGTCTGGACCGTGTTGTGCGCCAGGTCGGCATCGACGGCGTCCTTCACCTGGGCGGGGGACAGCGGCCCGCCGGCCGCCCACAGTGCCGCCATCGTCTGCGACTCCAGGGATCCCGGCGCCCGCCGTCCCGTCATGTCCGTCACCTTCACACGATAACCGGCCGCACCGCGCGTCCCGGCTTGACGCGGTCCTACAATCTGTAGGAGATTGGCCGGGTTAGGTGAGCCTACGCTTTGGAGCGCTCGTGGGAACGGTCTTCTTCGCCAGCTACCTCATCGGCCTGCGGGACGGGCTCGAGGCGGCGCTGGTGATCAGTATCCTCGTGGCCTTCCTGAACCGCTCGGCACGCCGCGACCGGCTCCGCGAGGTGTGGGCCGGCGTCGGCGCCGCCGTGCTGGTCTCCGCCGCCGTCGGGGTGCTGCTCACCACGGTCGCCGGCCGGCTCGGCAGCGGCACCCGGATGGAGCTGTTCGAGGCCGTCACGTCGCTCGTCGCGGTGGCGCTGGTCACCTGGATGATCTTCTGGATGCGGCGCACCGCCCGCACCCTGAAGGGCGAGCTCACCGGCCGGTTGGAGACCGCGCTGTCGATGGGCGGCTGGGCGGTCGTGACCATGGCCTTCTTCGCCGTGCTCCGCGAGGGCGTGGAGATGGTGCTGCTGGTCTTCGCCGCCGCCGAGGGCGCCACCGACTCCGCTGCGCCGCTGCTCGGCATGGTGGCCGGGATCGCCTCCGCGGTCGGCCTCGGCTGGGTGATCACCACCGCCACCGTGCGGATCAACCTCGGCCGCTTCTTCACCTGGACCGGCGCGTTGCTCATCCTGGTCGCGGCGGGGATCCTCAAGTACGGCGTGCACGGCCTGCAGAGCGCGGGCGTGCTGCCGGGCGGCAATCAGGACGCGTTCGACCTGAGCACCACGATCGACCCGACCTCGTGGTACGCCACGCTGCTCACCGGCACCGTCAACCTGACACCGCGGGCCAGCGTGCTGGAGATCGCCGCGTGGCTGCTGTTCGCGGTGATCATGCTCGGGCTGTTCTTCCGGCCCGCGCCGCGCCCCGCGGCGCAGGTGCGCACCAACGCGTTCGTCGCGGCCGGCGCCGTGGTCGCGCTGGGACTCACCCCGGGCGGCTGCGGTGGCGGGTCCGCGCCCGGCGCGCCGGCCGACGGGGCGATCGCGGTCACCGCCACCGACACCGGCTGCGAGCTGAGCACCGACCACACGCCGTCCGGCCGGCGGACCTTCGCCGTCAGCAACAACGGCTCCAAGATCACCGAGTTCTACGTGTACGGGACCGGTGACCGCATCGTCGGCGAGGTCGAGAACGTCGCCCCGGGCGTGCGGCGCGAACTGCACGTCGACCTCGCGCCGGGCACGTACACCGTGGCCTGCAAACCCGGCATGGTCGGCGCAGGCATCCGCGGCCCGCTCACCGTCACCGGCTCCGCCGCGCCGCAGGCCACCGACGACGCCGCGCTCACAGCGGCGGCCGCGGGCTACCGCCGCTACGTGCTGAGCCAGGCCGACGCGTTCGTCGAGCAGACCGGTGGGTTCGTCGCCGCGGTCAAGGCCGGCGACCGGGCCCTCGCGCAGGCCCGGTTCCCGGTGGCGAGGACCTACTACGAGCGGATCGAGACCGTCGCGGAGACCTTCGGCGACCTCGACCCGGGCATCGACGCCCGCGACGGCGACCTCGACCCGGGTGTGGAGTGGACCGGCTACCACCGCATCGAGCGGCAGCTGTGGAGCGGCGGCGACCTGGCCGAGGTCGCGCCGGTCGCCGACCGGCTCCTCGCCGACGTGCGGCAGCTGCGGCAGCGCCTCGACGGCGTCACCCTCACCGCCCTGGAGCTCGCCAACGGCGCGAAGAGCCTGCTGGACGAGGTGGCGACCAAGAAGGTCACCGGCGAGGAGGACCGCTACTCGCACACCGACCTGTGGGACTTCGCCGCCAACGTGGACGGCTGCCGGGCCGCGATCGCCGCGCTCCGGCCGGTCCTCGACGCCCGCCGCCCGGACCTCGGGCCGCTGCTCGACGCCCGCTTCGCCGCCGTCGACGCGGAACTGGCCAAATACCGGCAGGGCGACGGCTACGTGGCGTACACCACCCTCCAACCCAACCAGGTCCAGCTGCTCTCCGGCACGGTGAACGCGCTGGGCGAGCAGGTCAGCGCGGTCCCGGCCGCCATCGCGCACCGGTGACCCGGCAGCCGGCCGTCAGCCGCCGTTCAACGGATTCTCAGGTTCGGGTCTTTACCTTGGCCACGCATGGAGGTGTCCGAGGTGAACTACCATCTGTTTCAGCTGATCAACGACCGGGCCGGCCGGGTGGACGGGCTCGACGACGTCATGGAGTTCCTCGCCGACCGGCTGATCTACGGCGTGTTCGCCGGGTTCGCCGCGATCGTCGTGTGGGCGCTGCTGCGCAGGCGGCTCCAGCAGGTCGCGGAGGTCTTCGCGGCGCTGCTGCTGGCGTTCCTCGGCGCGCAGCTGCTGGGCCACCTCAGCGGGCAGCTGCGGCCCTTCCAGACCCATCATGTGCACCAGCTGGTCGCGCACGACCCGGGTGTCTCACTGCCCAGCGACCATGCCACCGCGGCGTTCGCGATCGCCCTCGCGGTCGCGGCGTTCCTGCACCGGGGTTGGGGCGTGGTCCTGCTGGTCGCCGCGGCGGCGCTCGGCCTGGCCCGGATCTGGGTAGGTGTGCACTACCCGGGTGACATCCTCGCCGCTCTCGTCATCGCGGTGGCCGCGGTCGCCGTCGTCGCCTACGCACCACTGCCTACCTTCGTGAGGAAGTCGACGTGAAGTTCCTTGACCCCGAGTGGCTCATCTCCACCTTCGGGATGATCGGCATCCTGGCCATCGTCTTCGCCGAGTCTGGCCTGCTGATCGGCTTCTTCCTGCCCGGCGACTCGCTGCTGTTCACCACCGGCCTGCTCGTCGCCGACGGCAAGTACCTGCACCAGCCGCTGTGGCTGGTGTGCCTGCTCGTGTCGGTCGCCGCGGTCGCCGGCGACCAGTTCGGCTACCTCTTCGGCCGCCGCGTCGGCTCGGCGCTGTTCCGCCGGCCGAACTCGCGGCTGTTCAAGCAGGAGCACCTCACCAAGGCGCAGGAGTTCTTCGCCAAGTACGGGGCCCGCTCGATCGTCCTGGCCCGCTTCGTGCCGATCGTGCGGACGTTCACCCCGATCGTCGCCGGGGCCAGCGGCATGCACTACCGCACGTTCGTGCTGTACAACGTCATCGGCGGCACCCTGTGGGGCACCGGCGTCACGGTCCTGGGCTACTTCCTCGGCCAGATCCCGTTCGTGAAGTCCAACATCGAGTTCATCCTCATCGGCATCGTCGTGCTGTCGGTCGTGCCGGTCGCCGTCGAGCTGCTGCGCGCCCGGTCGCGCTCTCGGTCCGCTCCCCGCCCCGACCAGGGCTGAGCCGGTCGGGCCGGTGACCGGCCCCGGCCGGCCGGTCACAGCCCCTGGGCGTCGGCGAGGACGCGGCGCGCGACGTAGACGACGTTGACGGCGTAGCCGTCGGTGCCGGGCAGCAGCCGCGCCGCGCGGTCGACACCGCGGGCGATCCGGTCCAGGCCGCGACGCTCGTACCAGCCCTGGGTCAGCATCGAGAAGCCGCGCCGCTCCACGATCTCGAAGCCGTGCCGGCCCAGCAGCCCGGCGACGTCGTCGTGCGACAGTTCCGCGAACCAGCGGTCCTGGAACACCCGTGCGTAGTTCGTGCCCAATCCAGATCCCCGTTCGTTGTGCCGTGGCGCTGCACCTACAACGGGTAGGAGGTCGTGCGGATACGGCCGGCGCAGTACGCGTCTCGTACTATGGCGGGTGGGAAGACCGGAGGAGCCATGCACAGCAACGACGCCCAGATGCTCGTCCTCACCGTCCTCGCCGACGGCCCGCGGCACGGCTACACCATCAACGCCGCCATCGAGGACCTCACCGGCCGCAAGCTCGGCCCCGGCAGCCTCTACGGCGCGCTGGCCCGGCTGGAGGCACGGGGACTCGTCCAGCCGGCGGACGACGTGGCCGAGGCCGGGCAGCAGCGCCAGGAACGGCACCGCACGATGCGGATCACCGCCGCCGGTCGCGACACGCTGCGCGTCGAGCTGGAGCGGATGGCCCGTGTCTCCCGGGCCGGGCTCCGGGCCCTGGGGATCGCACCGGCATGAGCGCCGCGGGCCTGCTCCGGCTGTGCCCGCCGGCCGTCCGCGAGCGCTGGGGCGCCGAGATCGGCGACGCGGTGACGGCGTCCGGCATCCGCTCCTGGCCGGACACCCTCGCCGCCGCCGGCCGCCGGCAGGCGTTGCGCCGGTATCGCACCGAGGTCTTCAGCACCACTTCAGGTCCGGGCCGATAGCTTCGTCATATGACAGGGTGGTGGCGGGGGACTACGGCCCGCATCTCAGGGCGGCTCGGGGTGCGGATGCGCTCCGCGCTCGCCGCCGCGGCCGTCGTCGCGATCGCCGCCCTGGTCAGCGGGGCGACCCTGGTGATCGCGGCGCGGCTCATCCTCACCGACAACATCGACCAGTCGACCGGGCAGCGGGCCGCGCAGGTCGCCGCCGCGCTCGGCGAGGCCGACGGCGCAGGCCTCACCGCCACGCTGCGCCCGTCGCCCCGCGACCGCACCGTCGTGCAGGTCGTCGACGGCACCGGCCGGGTCGTCGCCGCGTCCGCCGCCGTCGCCGGGGTCGCGCCGATCTCCCCGCTGCGACCCCAGGCCGGGCAGACCGTCCGCGAGCAGCGCAGCCTCGACATCGCCCACGACGAACACTTCCGCATCGTCGCCATCGGCGTCAGCACCCCCGACGGCCCGCGGACCGTCCTGGTGGGGCAGTCCCTCGACGAGGTCGCCGACGGCACCGAGGCGATCGTCGGCGCGCTCATCGTCGGGATGCCGCTGCTCACCGTGATCGTCGGCGCCGCCACCTTCCTGTTCGTCGGGCGGACCCTGCGCCCGGTCGACGCGATGCGCCGGCAGGCCGACACGATCACCGCCCGCAACCTGCACACCCGGCTGCCCGTCCCCGCCGCCACCGACGAGATCGCCGCCCTCGCCAACACCATGAACACCATGCTCGACCGGATCGAGTCGGCTACGGACGCGCAGCGCCGGTTCGTCGCCGACGCCAGCCACGAGCTGCGCAGCCCGCTGTCGACCATCCACGCCGGCCTGGACCTGCTCGCCGCGACCGACCTGCCGTCCTCCGCGGGCACGCACGTGACCCGCATGCGCCACGAGAGCACGCGGATGGCCAGGCTCATCGCCGACCTGCTGCTCCTGGCCAAGATGGACGAGTCCGGCCCGCAGCTGCGCCGCGAGGACGTCGACCTCGACGACATCGTCTACACCGAACGCGACCGTCTCAGCACCGGCCACCCGGACCTGAAGGTCGAGGCACGGGTCGCCCCCGTCCGCGTCCACGGCGACCCGCACCAACTCCAGCGCGTCCTGCGCAACCTCCTGGACAACGCCGCGCGGCACGCCCGCGACCACGTCACGATCAGCCTCACCGCAGCCGACGGCACCGCCGAACTCACCGTCACCGACGACGGCCCCGGCATCCCCGCCGCCGAACGGGAACGCGTCTTCGCCCGGTTCGTCCGCCTCGACGACGACCGCTCCCGCCAGGGCGGCGGCACCGGCCTGGGCCTGCCGATCGCCCGTGACGTCGTCATCGCCCACGGCGGCACCCTCACCGTCCACACCGCCCCGGACGGCGGCGCCCTGCTCCGCATCCGGCTTCCCATGGCAGCCGACTGACGCCGGCACCGGGCGTTCCAGCGGACGGAGACACTGGCCTATGAGGTGCCGGCCCTCGGTCTGACCAGGTGCCGCGTCGTGCGGATTCGCCGGCTGCTGCTGTCCGTTCCAGGGGAGAGACACGGGGTCGCCGCTGTGCCCGGTCGAGCGGCGGGGCACAGCGGCGACCGGCGGCGAGCGCGACCGATACCTGACCGCCGGACCGGGTCGGTTCACCGCAGGCGGGTCAGAGCGCGCCGGCGAGGACCCGGGTGCGGGGGAGGCTGCCGTGCCGGCGGGCGGCCGTGGCGTACAGGGCGTCGGCCGACTCCAGGACGGTCTGCCAGCGCACCCGCGGCGGCACGGCACGGTTGTGCCGGGCCACGGCGGCGAGCCGGTCCGGTGCGCCCAGCAGCGCGGCGGCCGCGTCCCGCAGGTCGTCGTCGGAGTGCACCAGCCAGCCCTCGACCCCGTGCAGGATGAAGTCGGCGACGCCGCTGCCGGCGCGGGCGATGACCGGCAGGCCGGCGCTGCGCGCCTCGAGGGCGGCGATGCCGAACGACTCCCGGGGCGCGGGCGCCAGGTACACGTCGGAGGTGGCGAGCAGCGTCCGGATCGTGGCGCGGTCCAGGGCACCGGTGAGCCGGATGCCGGTCCCGGTCCCGGCCGCCGCGAGCTCCCGGCGCAGGGCGGGCAGCAGCGGGCCGTCGCCGACCAGCACCGCGCGGAAGCGCCCGGGGTCGGCGGCGTGCAGGTCCAGCAGCGCGTGCAGGAGCTCGCGCGGCCGTTTGCGGCGGACCATCCGCATGACGCTGATGAAGGTCGGGACGTCTGCGGTACCGCGCTGTGCGGGTGTCAGCCAGTCGGCCGGTTCGATGCCGTTGGGCAGCACCGCCACGGGCGCGCCGTCGAGGGCGTCACGCACCGCCGTGGCGGCCGCGGTGCTGACCGCCGCCCACACGACGGGCCAGTCCGCGGCGGCGTGCCAGCGGGCGTACCGGCGCACCAGCGGGACGATGTCGTGCCACATCGAATGCACGGACACCACCGTCGGCAGCCCCTCGGCGGCGGCCACCCGCGCCGTCGTCCAGCCCAGCGGCGAGAACGCGGACACGTGCACATGGACCGCCTCGACCTGCTGGGCGGCCAGCACGTCGCGCAGGGCACGGTCCCGCAGGACGCGGTACGGGCCGATGCCGACCTCCCGGCCGAGCCGCAGCACCGGCGGATCACCGCTGTCATCCGGCCGGACCGGCCCCGCCGTGGTGGTCAGCACCAGCGGGTCGTGGCCGGCCGCCCGCTGCCGGGTGGCCAGATCCCGCACCTGGAGCTCGATGCCGCCGAGCCGCGGCAGGTAGACGTCGGTGACGTGGGCGATGCGCATGACTGGTGGCCTCCGGCTCAGAACGACGACCGCGGGCGGCTCGTCTGCCTCCTCCGCAGGGCGCCACCAGGTCGGGGTCCTCAAGGTCGCAGACCACAGCTGAACGCACGCTGAACCGGACCGCGGCACCGGCCGGCCGGGGAGCCGGCGTCTACCGCAGCGAGATCGGGCTCCGGTCCGCTGACGCGCCGAGCGGTGGGAGGTCGTAGAGGTCCTGGATGGTCCGCAGCATCGTGTAGTGGTCGATGCGTTCGGTACGGTCGCCGGGGGTGACGCCGGCGCCGAGCAGGACGGTCGGGATGTGGTTGTCGTCGGTCCTGTTGTCCTCGTCGAACGTGAGCAGCAGCAGGCTGTTGTGGCTCTCGGCCCACGTGATGTAGCCGCCGAGGGTGCGCTCCAGCCAGCCGTCGGCCTCGTTCTTGGGGCAGTCGTGCATGTCGTAGCACAGGCCGGGGATGACGAACGACACCGTCGGCAGCTTGCTGTAGTCGCTCGGGAAGTCCCGCAGCGACCGGTTGCCGGCCGCGGAGACGTTGTCGAAGTTGACCCAGGGGTTGTGCCGCCGCACGTACTGCCGGTCGGCGCAGCCCGTCCAGCCGGTCGACGGCAGGTCCTCGGAGTAGCCGGCGAAGGTGTGTCCGGCGTCGATCAGCTGGCGGCCGAGGTTGGGCGTGCCGGTGAACGTGTGCCCGCAGCGGTTGTCGACGACGCCCTGGGTGGAGCCGGAGAACAGGGCGAGGTAGTTCGGCTGGCTGGGGTGGGTCTCGCCGTAGGCGTTGGTGAAGTTGGCGCCGCGCTTGGCGAGGGAGCTGATGTACGGGGTCTTGCGGTGACCGATGACGGCGTCGTACCGCTTGTTCTCCATGATCACGACCACGATGTGGTCCGGGGTGGTCGGCGCGGCGTCGGCCCGGATCGCGCCCACGCCCAGCAGCGCGAGGGAGCCGGCGGTCAGTGCCAGGATCGTATTGCTTCGCATACCTACAGCTTGTAGGAGTAAATGCGGATGTACCGGTGTAGAACGGAAATGTCACCGATCGGACGATGGACGGTCGCCGGGCGTGCCGGCCCGCCGCCTGGCGAGCCGCCGTGCGGCCACCACGACCGTCGCGAGCGACGCGGCCACGACGAACACGACGACGCCGGCGTGCCCCAGGTAGGTCTGCACCCGTTGCCAGGACGCACCGGCGAAGTAGCCGGCCACGACCACCGTGGTGGCCCACAACGCCCCGCCGGCGGTGTTGTACAGCAGAAACCGGCGGTACGGCATCCGGGTCATGCCGGCCAGCGCCGGGATCAGTGCCCGCATCAGCCCGACCCAGCGTCCGGCGAACACCGCCCACCCGCCCCGGCGGCTCATGTACGCCTCGGCGCGGTCCCACCGGTCCGCACCCACGAACCGGCCGGCCCGGCTGTCGCGGATGGCGGTCCCGCCGTACCGGCCGATCTCGTAGCCGACCGAATCGCCCACGACCGCCGCGACGACCGACGCGGCCACCATCACCGGCAGGCTGACCCGCCCCGCCGCGGCGAGCACTCCACCGAGCAGCAGCGCGGTCTCCCCGGGCAGCACCAGCCCGACGAACGCCGCGGACTCCCCGAACGCCAACGCCGTCACCACCACGTACACGGCCCAGACCGGCATCGCCGACATCATGAGCACCAGGTGTGCCATCGTCATCACGCTCCTGCCCGCAGCATCGCAAGCGGACCCTGAAGGCGGCCTGAACGACGGCGGCGGTCATCGGGCGTGCAGGTCCTCCAGGCCCCTCACCGGCCTTGCAGAAGCTGCCGGAGCGCCGCAGAGCCGCGTTGACACTCAAGGCTAATGACGCTAGCTTTTAGCTAACTCAGTTAGCAAAGCCGTGGAGGGCATCGTGACCGAGTACCTGAGCATCGACGGCAACACCCTCGCCTACGACGTGACCGGAGCGGGCCCCCTCGTCGTCCTCGCGCACGGCATGGGTGACAGCCGGCACTCCTACCGCTTCATCGCCCCGGCCTTGGTCGCGGCCGGCTACCGGGTCGCCAACGTCGACATCCGCGGCTGTGGTGACTCCAGCCTCGGCTGGAACGGCTACAGCCGCACCGACATCGCCGGTGATCTGGTTGCCGTGGTGCGCCATCTGGGTGGTCCGGCCGTGATCATCGGCCAGTCGATCAGCGGTGGCGCCGCGACTATCGCGGCCGCCACCGCGCCTGATCTGATCACAGGAGTCATCGAGTTGGCGCCGTTCACCCGCAAGCAGTCGGTCCCCCTGGGCGGGCTGCTCCGGGTGAAGCGCTACCGGGCCGGTTCCACCCAGCTGGGCATGACCATGATCCTGGGAAGCCTGTCGGCCTGGAAGAAATACCTCGACCTGGCCTACCCGGCCAAGCCCGCCGACTGGGCAGCGGAACTGGGCCGGATCGAGGCCAAGATGAGCGAACCCGGCCGGATGAAGGCTCTGCAGGCCATGTGCAAGAGCGCGCCAACCGACGCCGGCGCCGAGCTGCCCAACGTCACCTGCCCCGTCCTGATCATCGAAGGCAGCCTCGACCCCGACTGGGCCGACCCGCGCGCCGAGGGCGAGAAGATCGTCGCCGACCTGCCCGCCGGCCTCGGCGAGTTGGCGGTCATCGAGGGTGCCGGCCACTACCCGCACGCCCAGACTCCCGACCAGGTCCTCGCACTGACCCTGCCGTTCCTGGCGAAGACGCTGACCAATGCCTAGGGCCGGGCTCGGCCCGGCCTCGGTCACCGAGGCCGCGGCCGCGCTGGTCGACGAGATCGGATTCGACAACCTCAGCATGGGCCTGCTGGCCGAACGGCTCGGCGTCAAGACCCCTTCGCTCTACAAGCACGTCGCCAGCCAGGCCGAACTCGCCCACCGGATCGCCGTCCTGGCCATGACCGAACTCGCGGATGCCATTCGCGATGCCACCCAGGGGCGAGCCGGCAGCGACGCCCTCGCCGCCGGCGCGCACGCCATGCGGAGGTACGTGCTGGAACACCCCGGCAGGTATGCGGCAGGCAACGCCGCCCGCCCCACCGGGCCCGATGACCCGCTGGTTCCGGCCGTCGGTCGGGTCCTTGCCTCCTGGACGGCCATGCTGCACGGCTACCGACTGAACCCTGATCAGGAGATCCACGCACTGCGGATGCTGCGCAGCATCCTGCACGGATTCGCGACCCTGGAAGCGATCGGCAGTTTCCAGATCAACGCCGACATCGATGACAGCTTCACCTGGATGATCGGCTTCATCGACCAGGGCCTCAAAGCAAAACTGCCGAACCTGGCCCACGCCTAAGTGGCGGCCCGGAAGCGGGCCCCACGCCACCGGCGAGCGCCCCCGGTCGCGCATTGACGACCCAGCGGACACGAGGCCGAACATCCAGTCAGGCCTACCCCCAGGAGCGGCCTGGGCCGCCTCGTGCCTGATCAGCTGGTGGGCGGGCTTCGGCGTCGGCCAAGGACGGCGGCGAGGGGGATGGCGGCGGCCAGTCCGCTGAGCAGCACGGCGGCGAGGGCGCCGAGAATGGATGGTTCGTCGTCGAACGCGAGGCCAACGGCGGCCAGTGCAGGGCCGGCGTTGCGTACGCTGGCGACGCCGCCCAGAGTGGTTCGGCGTACCCAGGTACCTGTGCTCAGCAGTGTTCCCACCGCGAACGCGGTGGCCGAGAAGAGAAACCCGGCGAGCAGGGTGCGGGTGCCGAGCAGGGCGATGACGTCGTGCCAGTTGCCCAGCAGCATGCCTGCCAGGACGAGCAGGAACGTCACGTTGGAGACCTTGACCGCGGCGGGGTGCCACGCCAGTGCGGTATCCGGTGCGTAGTGGCGCAGCAGCAGCCCGATGGCGAACGGCACGAGTTGCAGGATCGCCACGGTGCGCACCAAGACGCCGACGTCGAGGGTGATCGCGCCGCCGACGTTCGCTGCGGTGAGCAGGGCGTTGGCGGTGATACCAAAGGTGATGCTGCCGATGGCGGCGAGCAAGACCTGCATCGCTGCGCCGGTGACGACGTCGCCGTGCTGGACCATGCCCAGTTTCGCGCCGAAGGGTCCGCCTGGTGAGGATGCGGCGAGCAGCATCGCGATGAACGGCGCGGAAGTGAGGCCGAGCATCGCGGCCAGGCCCCAGCCCAGCAGCGGGATCACGGCCAGGTTGGCCACCAGGGCCAGGAGCAGCAGGGGCAGGTTGGTGACGGCGGTCCGCAGCGCCGACAGGGTCGATCCGAGGCCGGCGGCGAACATGGTGGCCGCGATGAAGATGACGGTGACCGCGTTGAACAGCAGATGCAGCGTGCCCATCGGCCCTTCCCCCTCCCGGTCGCCGTGGTTCAGCCGGTCAGGTTGCCGAGCCACCGCAGCGCGCTGAGGCTGGGCATGAAGCAGTACTCGCCGCCGCGGGTGACGACGAATCTGGGCATGGCCTGCAGGCGCCGTCGGACCGGCCGGTGGGGGATCGTGTAGTGGCCCGGGCCGTCGTTGGAGCCGACGATCGGGTCCCGGGCGTCGCCGCCGCCGAAGAAGACCCCGTCGTTCATCCACTGTGACTGGACGAACTCGAACTGGCGCCCGAGGTGGGCACCGACGAACGCGAACATCAGGCCCCGGTCGGCGCCGTCGTCGTCCAGGACGCCGTCGGGTAGCGGCGGGCCGTAGGCGGTGCCGCGTCTGATCATCCGGTGCAGGCGTGGCGCGCCGGCCACGGCGGCGTCGCGGGGGTTGGCCCGGCGGATGTGGCAGCCGCCGGGTGTGGCGAATCCGGCCGGATCGTCGCGCTGGAAGAGAAACACGTTGTTGCGGGCACGGTCCGCGCCCAGGGGCGGGTCGTCGTGCAGCGGGCTCAGCGCCAGCGGGGCGCCGCTGCGCCACCTGCCCATGATCTTGGCGGCGATCAGCTCCTCGTCGTCGGGGCCGGTGGAGGTGTCCTGCAGGTAGCGGCGGAACGCCGCGACCCGCTGGTGCAGTTTGCGGAACACCACGTAGCTGCCGTTGCGGCCGAGCACCTCCGGTTGGGGGGACTGGATGCCGCCGAGCTCGTCGGGGTAGCCGAGCACGAACTCGCCGGCTTTCAGCGGTTCCTCCAGCGGGTTGGATCCGGGTATGCCGCTGCCTTCGACCGCCGGGTGGCTGATGCCGTCGCGGTAGCCGAACGGCTCGGTCTCGGTGGGCAACGCGGAGCAGTCCTGCCGCCAGATCGCGGTCACCCCGGGCAGCCGCTCGTATGCCGGGCGGGCCCGGTCGATCGCCGCGTCCAGCCGCGGTGCGTCGGGTGCGAGCGCGACGAGGACCACGTGGACGTCGGGTGTTCCCAGTGGCGGCTCCCAGTGCTGCGGGCCGCTGTCGCCGTTGTCGCCCAGTTGCGTCGCCCGGGCTGCCATACCTTGGCGGAACTCCCAGGCGAAGGTGTCGAGCGATTCCTGCGGCACGCCGAGCGCGCGCAGTCCGTGCTGGGTGACCGCGACGCTGACCCATGCCTCATCCAGCGGGCTTACGGTGTCCGCAGCCGACGTCACCACCGCGCTCGCCCGGCGCATCAGCTCCCGTCCGTCCTTGCGGTCATCGACACGGAACGCGATGTAGGTCGCCGCGTACGGCGACGGGCGAGGGCTGAGCACCCCGCGCTGGATGTCGTGCAGGTCCATGGCCGCTTCCATGCCCGCTCGCGGCTATCTCGGCGTGACGATGTTGCGCCAGAAGTTGCGCAGGCTCTCGTCGCCGCCGAACAGCGAGCTGAAGATCGTCGAGTCGGCCATGAGCACGTCACCGGCCCGGGTTCCGGTCGGGGGCAGCCACAGGAACATGTTGAACTCGGTGTTGCCGGCCTCGGTGAACGGATGTGGCCGGGAGCGGTCGATCGGCTGCCTGCCCAACACGTGTACGGCGTTCGGGTCGGCGGTGGTCACGGCGTAGTGCGGCAGGTGCATGTGGAAGTTGAAGCTGGTCACCCCGGTCAGCCAGCCCTTGGTGTCCAGGTCGCGGCTGATGGACAGGGGCGCGATCCGGTTCGGCTCGACCACTGCCGGGCGCAGCCCGTAGCGGTTCTCGACGGGGATGTCGAGCCCTTCCATCAGTGACCGGGTGTAGCGGCCGAACCGCTGCTGGCGGGGCACGAGGGCGTCGCCGTGGTGGTGGTACTCCAAATCGCGTACGGCCAGGTCGTCGCCCGCCCCGACGTCGTGGTGCGGGCCAAGCACCAGGCAGGTGCCCTCCCGCTCGGTCCACTTCCGCAACGCCTCGACCTCCTCCGGCGCGGCGTCCTGTCCGGTGACCATGTGATCGAGGCCGAACACGAACAGGGTGTCGGTGTCGGCCAGCACCCGCTCGTCGAGCGGGGTCTGGAACCCGGCCTGGTCGATGCGCTGGTACACCGGTACCGGATGTCCGGTGGTTTCCGTCACGAAATCCTGGAACGGCACCCAGGCCCAGAAGAACAGCTCGAGCGAGCCGGCGATCCCCTGCTGGAACCGCCCCGGGTCAGACCACTGCGGGTCCTCGTATGCCGACCAGGTCACCCGCCGGACCTCGGTCATGGTGGAGAACCGGTTGTCGAGCTCCGCCGGGTTGCGCCCAGCCTCCGCCGGGTAGACACGACCGTCCAGGAGATCGCCAACGGTGCGGTATACCCCGCGTCACCGTCTGCAACCACCTCAAGCGGGGCGCTCCTCGCGCAGCGCCGTCACCGGACGGTCTTCGCGGTGGCGACGTCGCTGTACTCGATTGCGATCATCTCGCTCGTGGTGGTTCCTTCTATATCGTGCCGATCAGCTGAGAATCCTGGTCTTGCCGCGTTCGAACTCGGACTCGTTGATCACGCCACGCTGCCGTAGCTCGGCGAGTTTCGTCAGCTCCTCGGCGATTCCCCCGCCGCCGGCTGCATCTCTGACGTACGCCCGGAACTGCGCTTCTCGGTCCTGCAGATCGCCGGCCTTGCGCACGAACATCCGGTCGCCCCGCGCGATCAGATAAATGAGCACGCCCGCGAACGGCAGCACGACAACGACGATCGTCCAGCCCGCCTTTGCCAGCCCGCTGAGGTCATGACTGCGGAACACGTCGACGAGTACGGTGACGACCAGGAAGATCCACAGGAACCAGACGAAGTACCACACCATGGTCAGGAACACATCGAACAGCGGATACGAAGACATCTGTCCTCCTCATCCGTGCATGCTGTCCGTGCGGGCAGCTGTGCCACCTGTAACGGTCACCAGGTCGCTGTCGAGCCGCCTCGCCCACGGGGAGTGACGGTCGCGGCTCGGCCCGTCTCGGTGCCTCACCCGGGCAGGATGACGGCGCTCGGCCGAGATCATTTTCGGCCTGTACTCCTGTGGCAGCGCACGCATCTGGCTGCTCGTGCTCGGCGCCGCCTCGATCGGGCATGTCTCCGTGACCTTTGATTGTGCGGCGGGCCGGTAAGCAGTTCACGGTACCGGCCCGCCGCCCTTGCTCGTTGTCACTTTGCGTCGGCTTTGCGGGTCCGCTCGGTCGGATGGGACCGGGCGGCCGTGGGCTTTGCCTCCGCCTCGCCGGTCGGTTCCAGGGCCTTCATGATCCTGGGCGCGATCGCGTCGGCGAGGGCGGGTGCGATCGCGTCGGCGAGGATGCCGGCGATCGCTTCGGCGAGCAGCAGCCGTTCCAGCATGGATGCGCCGGGGGCGGTACGGGCCATGATGGAGCGGAGGGTGTCGAACAGGCCCGCCGGCGACGAGGGACGGCCCCGTCCAGCGGACTTCGTGGACTGCCCGGCGTCGCTGCTGTTGAGGATCTCCGAGATGAGCTCGTCGATCAACGCCTCGACCTGCTGATGCTGTCCTGGGTCGTTGGATGCTGACGATTCAGCCGCCACGGCAGATGGCTCCTTCAGTTGCACGGATGGCGCGACCCGCCCTCAAGGACATGTGGGCCGGAGGGCGGATCGCGTTCGGATGTCGGGTCGCGCGGGGCTGACCGGCGACCGGCCGGCTACCGGCGGGACAGCATGGCCGCGAGCAGCAGCGGGTGTTCGACGAGGTTCTCGCCCCGCCGCTTGCGGCGGCCGGCAAGCATGGCGAGCAGCAGCGGGTGTTCGATACCGCCCTCGCTGTCGTCGTCGCGGCCACGGCGGGCCAGCGCGGCGAGCAGCAGCGGATGTTCGAAGATGCCACCCTCGGCGTCGTCGTCGCGGCGGCGCCGGGCGAGCATGGCGAGCAGCAGCGGGTGTTCGATGCCGCCTTCGCTTTCGTCGTCGCGGCGGCGCCGGGCGAGCATCGCGAGCAGCAGCGGGTGTTCGATGCCGCCCTCGCTTTCGTCGTCACGGCGGCGCTGGGCCAGCGCGGCGAGCAGCAGCGGGTGTTCGATGATGCTGTCGCCACGGTCCTCGCGGCGCGCCATCAACGCGGCGAGAAGCAACGGATGCAGCGGACCTTCTTCGCCTTCCCGCTCGCTGGTCTCTGTCCGGCCACGTTGGGCGGTGGAACTGGTCATGGACACCCCTGTGTCGACGGGTCCGGCCACACACCGCGACACCTTCGACGGCGCATGACACCAGACGGTTGCACGTACCAGTCAAGGGTTCCCGGCCCGCCCGCCGGCCGCGTCACCCGCGCCGGATGGCAGCCTGACCGCAGCACGGCCGCTACCGGTCACGGATTCCGGTTCTGTCGCAGGCGGCGTCCAGACCGGACCGTCCGACATCAGTTAGAGCGTCGGCAGATTCGTCGTCACCGTCGCCCGCCCCGCCACGAGCCTTGCCGGTGCGGACTGCCCGTCCGGATGGTTCTGCTCCTACGGCAAGATCAACTTTGGTATCCGCGCGGCCGGCACCGGCGGACTGGGTGGGCTGGCGGGTGGGGTGGGTGAGCGGGCAGGATGGTCGCCGTGACCGCGACCGCCGCCTCGACCCGTCCGCAGGGTGCCGTCCTCGAGGCGGTGCTGGAGCGGCTGACCTACGTCAATGAGGACACCGGCTACACGGTCGCCCGGGTGGCGACCAGCCGTGGCGGCGATGAGCTGCTGACCGTGGTCGGGGCGCTGCTCGGCGCGCAGCCCGGGGAGAGTCTGCGGCTGGTCGGGCGGTGGTCGAGTCATCCGAAGTTCGGTCGGCAGTTCGAGGTCGAGTCCTACACCACCGTGCTGCCGGCCACGATCCAGGGCATCCAACGCTATCTCGGTTCCGGCCTCGTCAAAGGTATCGGGCCGGTGTTCGCCGAACGGATCGTCGGCCACTTCGGTCTGGACACGCTGCGGGTCATCGAGGAAGAACCGGGCCGGTTGATCGAGGTCCCCGGCCTGGGTCCGAAACGCACCGCGAAGATCACCGCTGCCTGGGAGGAACAGAAGGCGATCAAGGAGGTGATGGTCTTCCTGCAGGGTGTCGGGGTGTCGACGTCCCTCGCAGTGCGGATCTTCAAGCAGTACACCGACGCATCGATCTCGGTGGTGAAGAACGAGCCGTACCGGCTCGCAGCGGACGTTTGGGGCATCGGGTTCAAGACCGCCGATACGATCGCGCAAGCGGTCGGCATCCCGCACGACAGCCCGGAACGGGTCAAAGCCGGCCTGCAGTACACGCTGTCCGAGGCCACCGACTCCGGGCACTGCTACCTACCCCAGGCGAACCTGATCACCGACGCGGCAAAGATCCTCGACGTCCCTGCCGCGCTCGTCGGCACCTGCCTGGACACCCTCGCCGCCGACGAGGGCGTGGTTCGCGAACAGCTGCCTGGACCGGACGGGCCGGTGACCGCCGTGTACCTGGTGCCGTTCCACCGGGCCGAGACAGCCCTGGCCGGAGCCCTCAACCGGTTGCTGCGGGAGCGGGCCGACCGGATGCCGCACTTCGCCGACGTCGACTGGCCCAAGGCATTGACCTGGCTGCACACCCGCACCGGCGCCACCCTCGCACCGGAGCAGGAACAGGCGGTGCGCCTCGCGCTGACGTCGAAGGTCGCCGTGCTCACCGGCGGCCCCGGCTGCGGCAAGAGCTTCACCGTCCGCTCCATCGTCACCCTCGCCGCCGCGAAGAAGGCAAAAGTCACCCTGGTCGCGCCGACCGGCCGGGCCGCGAAACGCCTCGCCGAGCTCACCGGCCACCCGGCCGGGACGGTGCACCGGCTGCTGCAGCTACGCCCCGGCGGCGACGCCACCTTCGACCGGGACAACCCCCTCGACGTCGACCTCCTCGTCGTCGACGAAGCCTCCATGCTCGACCTGATCCTCGCGAACAAGCTCATCAAGGCCGTCCCGCCCGGCGCGCACGTCCTCCTGGTCGGGGACGTCGACCAGCTGCCGTCCGTCGGCGCCGGGGAGGTCCTCCGCGACGTCCTCGCCGCCGACAACGTGCCACAGGTCCGGCTCACGCAGGTGTTCCGGCAGGCCGCCAAGTCCGGGGTCGTGGTCAACGCGCACCGCATCAACGCCGGCAGGCCACCGCAGCTGCAGGGGATGACCGACTTCTTCCTGTTCGCGTGTGAGGACACCGACGAGGCCGCCGCGCTGACCGTCGACGTGGCGTACACCCGCATCCCGGCGAAGTTCGGTCTCGACCCGCGCCGCGACATCCAGGTCCTCGCCCCGATGCACCGCGGCCCCGCCGGCGCCGGCGCGTTGAACGGCCTGCTGCAGCAGCGGCTCACCCCCGCGCGGGACGGCCTGCCGGAACGACGATCCGGCGGCCGGGTGTTCCGCATCGGGGACAAGATCACCCAGATCCGCAACAACTACGACAAAGGGCAGGCCGGGGTGTTCAACGGCACCCTCGGCGTCATCACCGCCCTCTCCACCACCGAGCAGACCCTGACCGTGCGCACAGACGAGGACGAGTCCATCGACTACGACTTCGACGAACTCGACGAACTCGCCCACGCCTACGCCATGACCATCCACCGCTCCCAGGGCTCCGAATACCCGGCCGTGGTCATCCCCCTGACGACCAGCGCGTGGATGATGCTGCAACGCAACCTGCTCTACACCGCCGTCACCCGCGCCAAGCAGCTCGTCGTCCTCGTCGGCTCCCCTCGTGCCCTCGCCGCTGCGGTACGGACCGTCGGGGCAGGTCGGCGGCATACCGCGCTCACCCACCGACTCACCACGTAACCCAGCTGATCGGCTGTTCCGTTGGCAAGCCGACCAGACAATCCACCTGTGCGCGTCGACCATTCCGTTAGGGTCCGAAGGATGGTGGGCATTCCGCACGTCGAGGATTATGGCGTCCGGTTCGCCGGCGCCGACCTGTTCGAGCCTGACGTGGTGCATAAGGGTTTGCTAAGAGCTGTCGTAAGCGCCGTCTAAGAACCTGGGGTGCCAGGTGCACGGCAGGTTCTTGACAGCATTCACCCAGGTTCGCTCCGGACGCTGTGAATCACGAAAGCGCAGGCAGAGGGCCTGCGCCGGGGGGTAACAGGAGCGATGAGCATGTCGACGAAGCACATCAAGCGGATCGGTCTGGCAGCGGCGGGCCTGACGGCGACCGGCATCATGATCTTCGGGGCCGCGTCGTTGGCCAGCGCCGAGACCGCCTCCCCGTCACCGGGCGCCTCGTCCAGCACCGCCGCGGGCTCGGGCAACGGCGCCAAGGGCGGCTCGTCCGACACCGCCGTGACCGGCGACGAGCTCGCGAAGGTGACGGCCGCGATGAGGGCGAAGGACTCGACGGTCACGGTGACCAGTGTCCGCAAGGATCCTGACGGCTCCTACGACGTGCTGGGCACGAAGGACGGCGCCAGCGTCATGTACGACGTCAGCGCCGACCTGAAGACCTTCACCCTCAACGCCGGACGCGGCGGGCACGGCGGGGGCGGCAAGGGGGGTCACGGCGGGGGTGGCTCGAACGACACCGCTGTCACCGGCGACGAGGCGGCGAAGGTGACCGCCGCGATGAAGGCCAAGAACTCCACGGTCACGGTGACCAGTGTCCGCAAGGATCCCGATGGCTCCTACGACGTGCTGGGCACGAAGGACGGTGCCAACGTCATGTACGACGTCAGCGCCGACCTTGCCACCTTCACGCAGAATACCCACGCGGGCAGGTAGAGCTTCCCGGCTGCTGCGGGCGCCCGCAGCAGCCTCCGGGTTTTCAGCATCGTCCGGGTGTCCGGTTGGTCACGACCTCCGGGTACGGGCCGGTCGCGGCCGTCAGGAGCGGCTGCGGCTCGGCGCGCAGCGTGAGGCCGAGGAACGCGGCGAGGTAGGCGCCGGTGATCGCGAGAGCGCTTCGGCCGTCGACAGGACCGAGGGCGAGTAGCGCTCGCAGCGGCGCGGCGAGGTAGAGGACGCCGAGATCACTGAAGTTGAAGTGCCGCGCCCCGCGGATCTGGTAGCACCACGCCGGTGCGGTGTCGGCGTCCAGGAGTGCCCGGGCTGTGTCCAGGTCGGTCCCGGGGGTCGGGCACGTGCCGGTGACGCAGGAGTCCTCACTGCCGAGGAGCATCATCGGTTTGCTCAGCCCGGTGCGGACGACCTCGCCGTACTGGGTGCCGTCCACGTCGGCGGCGCCCGCGCACCGGTCGTCGGTGCGGCAGGCCTCCAGTGCCGCGGCACCGCCGAACGAGTGGCCCACGTAGGCGATCGTCGTGGCGTCGACGTGGCCGGCGAAGGGCCCGCCGGCATCGAGCGCCGCGGCGCGGGCGGCCGCGAACCGGGCGTCGGCGGCGAGGACGCCCACCAGACGGTCGCCGTCGGCCTGTGCCTGCCCGGTGTGCAGGTCGGCGGCGTCGAAACCGGCGGGGTTGCCGCGTTCGGAGGCGTGCACCGGCTGTCCATGTAGGACGGTCAGGTTGGCGGTGTAGGTGGGTGTCACGCCGGCGATCAGGAAGCCGTGGCTGGCCAGGTCCTCGGCGAGGGTGCTGTACTGCGGTGCGGAGAAGCCGAGCCCAGGTTCGAGGACGACGACCGGGAACCGGCCGGCCGCGACCGGAGCGCCGTCGAACGCGTGGCCGTGGACGTGGTCGAAGCCGGTCTCCGCGAGGCCGGGCAGGCCGCCGGGATGCAGCTGCGACCAGGCGCCCGGAGCGTACGGCGCGGGCCCGGCGCCGGGTGCCGGTGCGGCCGGGTACCAGAGCCAGACCGACAGGGTGCGCGGTGCGCCGGGGGTGGGTGCGAGTGGGTCGGTGCGGTCCTGGTCCGTCCACTCGAGGATCGTCCGGCCGACCGGGTGCGGACCCGCCGGCGCCGGCAACGTCAGATCCTGGCCGCTGCGGATCGCGGCGTAGCCGACGTAGGCGCCGGTTCCCGCCACGACGCCGAGCACGAGCGCGACGAAGATCCTCAACGAACGACGCATGTCCCGCATGGTACATATCCCGTAGTACGCAGTGTGTACTAGCTGACAGCGGGCCTGCCCACGTTCAGCGTGCCTTCAGCCGGCCGCGCCTACGGTGCCGGTCATGCGAACCATCGGCATGCTCGTGGCGGTCACCGTCGTGGCCGGTCTGGCACTGTCCGGCTGCGGCCGCACCAGTGCACCGGACCAGGGAGGCGCCGGGGACATCCCGGACAACCAGGCGTTCGTCGAGTACCGGCCGCCGGGCGACCGGTACTCGATCAAGGTGCCTGAGGGGTGGTCCCGCGCGGAGTCCGGCGGCACCAGCACGTTCACCGACAAACTCAACACGATCACCGTCAGCCTCGGCACCCGCGCCACGGCACCCGACGCCGCGGCCGGCCAGGCCGATCTGACCGCGCTGCGCGGGACCACCACCGGGTTCACCCCGGGCAAGGTCTCCGAGGTGCAGCGCACCGCCGGTCCGGTGCTGCTCGTCACATACCGCGCCGACGCCGCACCCGACCCGGTCACCGGCAAGGTCGTCAACGACGACGTCGAACGGTACTCGTTCTGGCACACACCGGCGGACCTGCTGACCGTCACGCTCGCCGGGCCGCACGGCGCGGACAACGTCGATCCGTGGCGGACGGTCACCGACTCGGTCCGGTGGCTGCCGTGACCACGCCCGCGATCCGCGCCGAACGGCTCTTCCGGTTCTTCCACAGCGGCGACGAGGAGGTCCTCGCGCTGCGCGGTGTCTCACTGCAGCTGGACGCGGGGGAGCGGGTCGCGCTGACCGGGCCGTCCGGGTCCGGCAAGTCGACCCTGCTGGCCTGCGTCGCCGGCCTGGACGAGCCCGACGGCGGCACCGTGTGGGTCTCCGGGCGGCGCATCACCCGCCGCCCGGAGGCGGCACGGGCCCGGCTGCGGGCCCGGCACATCGGCGTGCTGTACCAGTCCGGAAACCTCCTGGAACACCTCACCGTCGCGCAGAACATCCGCTTCGCCCGGCGGCTCGCCCGGCACCGACGCGGCACCGACGACGTGACCGCCCGGCTGGCCGCGGTCGGGCTGGACGGGCGCGGCGACGCGCTGCCCGGCGAGCTGTCCGGCGGCCAGGTGGCCAGGGCGGCCCTCGCCGTGGCCCTGGCGAACGACCCGGCGGTCCTGGTCGCCGACGAGCCGACCGGCGAGCTCGACGAGGTCACCGAACGCGCGGTCCTGGGACTGCTCGCCGCTCGCGCCGCCGCGGGGACCGCCGTCCTGGTCGCCAGCCACAGCCGCGCCGTCGCCCGCGCCGCCGACCGGGTCATCGACCTGCGCGACGGGCGCATCACCGGCATGGAGGACGACTGACATGACAGACAGCCCCGACGCCTTCACCGGCCTGCACCTCGTGCGCAGCTTCGGACCGGCGACCGCGGTCCGCGACGTGACCTGTGCCGTGCCCGCCGGTGCCCGGATCGCGGTCACCGGCCCGTCCGGGTCCGGCAAGTCCACGCTGCTGCACCTCGTCGCCGGCATCGACGAGCCGAGCAGCGGGACCGCCCGCTGGCCGGCGCTGGACGGGCACCCCCGCGACCGGCCCGGCCGGATCGGCGTCGTCCTGCAACGCCCGGCGCTGGTGCCCACCCTGGACGCCGGGGAGAACGTGGCGCTGCCGCTGCTGCTCGCCGGGCACACCACCCGCGCGGCCCGGCAGGCCGCCACGGAGGCCCTGGACCTGCTCGGGCTCGCCGACCTCACCGGGCGCCTGCCGCACGAGCTGTCCGGCGGCCAGGCCCAACGCGTCGCGGTCGCCCGCGCGGTCGCCGCCGGACCGGACCTCATCGTCGCCGACGAGCCGACCGCGGCCCTCGACTCCGCCGCGGCCGCGCACCTCGTCGACGTCCTGCTCGCCGCCGCCGCCCGGATCGGCGCCGCGCTCGTCGTCGCCACCCACGACCCGGCCGTCGCCGACCGGATCGGCACCCGCTGGCAGATGGTGGACGGCGTCGTGCAGGCACCGGCGGAGGCGGCATGCTGACCTGGATCGCCGGACTGCTGCGCCGCCGCGCCGTGCGGCTGCTCGGCACCGCCGCCGGCATCGCCACCGCCGTCGCCCTGCTCGCGACCATCGGCGCGTTCCTCGGCAGCGCGCAGGCATCAATGACCCACCGGGCCGTCGCCCCGGTCGACGTCGACTGGCAGGTGCACCTGGACGCCGGCGCCGACCCGGCCGCGGCGCTCGCCACGACCCGCGCCGAGCCCGGCGTCACCACGGCACTGCCGGTCCGCTACGCCGGCGCGCCGGCACTGTCCAACCGGGACGGTGGCACCGTCAGCACCACCGGCGCAGCCGTCGTCCTCGGCCTGCCGCCCGGATACCGGGACACGTTTCCCCGGCAGGTGCGCGTCCTGGCCGGTAGCGGTGACGGCGCCGTGCTCGCCCAGCAGACCGCGGCGAACCTGCGTGCCGTCCCCGGCACCGTGCTCACCGTCGAGCGGCCCGGCCTGCCCGCCGCCGAGGTGACCGTCACGGGGATCGTCGACCTGCCGCACGCCGACACCCTCCTCGCGACCGGCGGCGCGACCGGCGGTGTGGTCACCGCACCGCCGGACAACGTGCTGCTGCTGCCGGACGCCGTGTTCGCGCAGCTGTTCGACCCGCTGCGGGCCACCCGGCCTGACCTGGTGAGCGGGCAGCTGCACGTACGGACCGCCAGGAACCTGCCGGCCGACCCGCAGCGGGCGTACACGGCCGCCACCGGCGCCGCCCGGCACCTCGACGCGACCCTCGCCGGCGCCGGCCACACCACCGACAACCTCGGCGCGGCACTCGACGCGGCCCGCTCCGACGCCGCCTACGCCACCGTGCTGTTCCTGTTCCTGGCCACCCCCGGCGTGGTCGTCGCCGGGCTGCTGACCGCCACCCTCGTCGCGGTCGCCGCGCCGCGCCGGCAGCGGGAGCAGGCGCTGCTGCGGACCCGCGGCGCCACCACCCGGCAGGTCCTGACGACCGCGGCGGCCGAGGCCGTCATCAGCGGCCTGGCCGGCGCGGCCCTCGGCGCCGGTACCGCCGCGACCCTCGGCACCGCCGTCTTCGGCGCCGCCGGTGGACCTGTCTGGTACCTGGCGGCCGGCGCCGCAGGGCTTCTCGTCGCGGCCGGCGCCGTGCTGCTCCCGGCGTGGCGGGCACTGCGGACCGGCAGCGTCACCGACGCCCGCGCCCGCGGCGAGGTGCCGACGGGCCGGCTGCCGCTCGCGCTCCGGCTGGGCCTCGACGTGCTGGCCCTCGCGTGCGCCGCCCTGATCCTGAGGGTCACCACCGCCCACGGCTACCAGGTCGTCCTGGCGCCGGAGGGCGCGCCGCGGATCTCGGTCGACTACTGGGCGTTCGCCGGTCCCGCGCTGCTGTGGCTCGGCGGGGCGCTGCTGGCGTGGCGTCTCGTCGCGGCCGTGCTGCGGTACGGGCGGCCGGCGCTCACCGCGCTGGTGCGGCCCGTCGCCGGTCCGCTGTCCGGGACGGTCGCCGCGACCCTCCACCGCCGCCGGCACCCGATCGCGACCGCCGCGACTCTCATCGCCTGCGCGGTCGCGTTCGCGGTCTCCACGTCGGTGTTCACCGCCACCTACCGGCAGCAGGCCGAGGTCGACGCCCGCCTCACCAACGGCGCCGACGTCACCGTCACCGCCGCGCCCGGCACCGCACCCGGCGGCCTCACCGCCGCGATCGGCGCGACGCCCGGCGTCCGGCACGTCGAGACGATGCAGCACCGGTACGCGTACGTCGGCGCCGACCTGCAGGACCTGTACGCCGTCCACCCGGGCACGGTGACCACCGGCGCGCACCTCGCCGACGCCTGGTTCACCGGCGGCACCGCGGCCGACCTCATGCACCGCCTCGACCGTCAGCCCGACGGCGTCCTGGTGTCCGCGGAGACCGTGGTGGACTTCCAGCTGCAACCGGGAGACCGGCTGACGTTGCGCGTCACCGACCCGCGGACCGGCACCCAGGTCCCGGTCACGTTCCACTTCCTCGGCGTCGTCAACGAGTTCCCGACCGCACCCACCGACAGCTTCCTGGTCGCGAACCAGGACTACGTGACGGCGCAGGCCGGTGCCGGCGCCGACACGCACCTCGTCGACACCACCGGCAGCGACCCGGCGGCCGTCGCCGCCGCCCTGCGCGACCGGGTCGGCACCGGACCGTCGATCACCGACATCACCGCCGGTCGTGCCCTGGTGGGCTCCAGCCTCACCGGTGTCGACCTCGCCGGGCTCACCCGCATCGAGCTCGGGTTCGCCCTGGCGCTCGCGGTCGCCGCCGCGGGGCTGGTCCTCGCCGTCGACCTGACCGAGCGGCGGCGCACGTTCACCATCCTCGGCGTCCTGCGGGCCAGGCCGCGGCACCTGGCCGGGTTCGTCGCCGCGGAGGCGGCCGTCGTCACGGTCCCGGCGCTGCTGCTCGGCGCCGCCCTCGGCGCAGGCCTGGCCCAGGTCCTCGTCACCACCCTCAGCGGTGTCTTCGACCCGCCGCCGGACTCGCCCGCCGTGCCGTGGACGTATCTCGTCGGTGTCGTGGCCGCGATCGCCGGTGCGGTGACCGTGACCGTGACCGTCCTGGTCCTGCGGACCCGCCGTCCCGACCTGACCCTGGTCCGCAGCGAGTGACCATCTCCTACAGATTGTAGGTATACCATCTGGTGGTGATTTGTCCAATTTCCGGGGTCACCGGCAGAACGGAGTCCGCTCATGCCTCACCCGCGCCTGCCCTTCGAAACGCCGCAGACAGGTGCCCCCTCGGCAGCCGGCCCGGCTGACGCGTCGGCCGGCCAACTCCGCGACTTCATCGCGAAGGTACCGGCGATCACCCTCGGATTCTGGGTCGTCAAAATTCTCGCCACCACCCTCGGCGAGACCGGTGGCGATTCGCTGTCCATGTCGATGGGACTGGGCTACCTGACCAGCAGCCTGATCTTCGCGCTCGCCTTCGCGGCCTCGGTGATCCTGCAGATCCGGGCGGCACGATTCAACCAGTGGATCTACTGGTTCACGATCGCCGCGACAACGACACTGGGCACCACGATCGCCGACTACGTCGACCGGGACCTGGGCATCGGCTACCCCGGCGGCGCCACGATCCTGTTCATCTGCCTGCTCGCCTCCTTCGGCCTGTGGCACAGAGCGACCGGCACGATCGCGGTGACCAGCGTCCGGACACCGCGCACCGAAGGGTTCTACTGGCTGACCATCCTGTGCTCACAGACGCTGGGAACGGCACTGGGCGACTGGACCGCCGACACGGCCGGGCTCGGATACACCGGCGGCGCCCTGCTGTTCACCGCCCTGCTGGCGGCCATCGCCGCCGCGTACCGCTGGACACACCTACCGCACGCACTGCTGTTCTGGGCGGCGTTCGTCCTGACCCGGCCGCTGGGCGCCGTCGTCGGCGACTTCCTCGACAAACCACTCGCCAAGGGCGGCCTCGCCCTGGACCGCTACGCCGCCTCCGCCGTGCTGCTGGGTGTCATCATCGCGATCCTCACCTTCCGGCGTCAGCACCCCGCCGCCCGGCCCCACTGAGCTAACCGCCGGAGCACGGCAGCGGCACGTTGACCGTTGCTCAGCTGCCGGTCCGGCGTACGTCGATGAGGACGGCAGCGGTGAACGCTGCGGCGACGGCGACGCCGGTGAGGACCACCGTGATCGCCGGGGGAGCGCCGAGAGCCAGCAGCGCCAGGCCGATGCCGAGAGCGGAGACAACGGCGGCGGCGACCTTCCAGTCGTCGCCGATGACGAAGTCGTACAGGAACCGCAAGACGCCACGCACGACGGTCATGCCGCGGGCTCCTTCGCTACAGGGCCCGTCACGTGTGCCGGGCGGATCCGGGGGAGGACCAGGACGAGGAGCCGGGACAGAGCGAGCCACCCGGCGAGGATGACCAGCAGCGTCCAGTCGCCACCCGGCCAGGCCAGGCTCGTCCCGCCGTGCAGCGCCCCGAGCCCTTCGACCGCCCAGAACGTGCCGTACGTGGCCAGCAGCAGCCCGACGGCGTACTTCAGCGTGTTCTCCGGGACCACGGACAGCGGTTTCGCGGCGACCGCGCCGGCGGCGGCGACCACGATCCCGGCGGTGACCGCGGCAGCGGCGGCGACGGGCACGTTCCCGGCGTTGAGCCCGAACGTGATGACGATGAAGACGACCTCGACACCCTCCAGGAACACGCCCTTGAACGACACGACGAACCCGAACCAGTCCAACCCGAACCGGCGGTCGCGGCCGGCGGTCCGCGCGGCGGCGGTCTCCCGCCCGAACGCGGCATCCTCGTCGTGCAGCGCTTTGAGACCGGCGCTGCGCAGGATCGCCTTGCGCAGCCACTGCAGACCGAAGATGAGCAGCAGCACCCCGACGACGAGCTGCAGCACGGACCGGGGCAGCCAGGTCGCCAGGGCGTAGCCGACCACCACGGTGAACCCGGCCAGGGCGATCAGCGCGGCGGCGGCGCCGATCAGTGCGGAGCGCCAGCCGCGGGTCAGACCCATGGCCAGCACGATCGTGAGGGCCTCGACGAACTCGACGAACGCGGCGATGAACGTGGCCGTACCCAGACCCCAGACGGCATGCTGTGTCACTCGTGACCCCCTGCTCCGCGGGTTGGACCCGGTTGGTGGCTCAGGTCAGTGTGCCGCCTGGGGTTCATCGCCTGTGAAGATCCTGTGTCAGACCCCGTCGAACGTGTTCAGCGTGTTCATCAGTTCGGCGGCAGCGGATGCGCAGTCCGCCTGGGCGGGATGCGCCGCGCGCAGGGCTGTGAGCACGGCGTCGACCTGGTCGTCGACCTGGTGCCACTTGGTGGCGTCGCGTGGCTTGAGCCCGGCTTCGGCGTCGTCCCAGGCCACCTCGAGGTCCTTGACGCGGGTCTTTGCAGCCACCAGGTCGTTGCCGGTGACCTTGGCCTTGACGTCGGCCACGATCACCGCGAATTTGCTGAGATTCCCCAGCTTGGTCGTCGGGTGCACCGGACGGGCCGCCGTGGAGGAGCCCGAAGCGCCCGCCGTGACCGTGTTCTGCGCGACGTCGGCCTGGGTGCCGGCGGCCGGCTGGGAGCCGTACGCCACGCTGAGCCCGAAACCGGCAACGGCAACGGCAAGAGCGGCGGCACCGGCCCAGGCGTAGTCCCAGCGGTGGCCACCGCGCGGCCCGGCGCCCTTGTCGACGACACCGTGACGGCTGACCAGCACCTGTTCGCGGACGACGAGCACGACAATGGCCGCCAGGAACAGCAGGCTGGTGGCACTCGCGCCCAGCGCGAGGCCGCCGAGGTCCTTGTCCTGGGTGAGCAGGTCGCCGAGCGACGCGCCGAGCGGCCGGGTGAGCACGTAGGCGATCCAGAACGTCAGCACCTGGCCGGCGCCGAGACGCAACGCGATCCAGGTGACCAGGATCAGCCCGCCGAACAGCAGCGCACCGTTGCGGAAGCCGAGGTTGAGCGCCTCGGTGGCGAAGTCACCGGCGGCGGTCCCGAGCGCGAACGTGGTCAGGATCGCCGCCCAGTAGAAGCCCTCGCGGCGCGGCGTATTGATCGAAGCGATGGCGAGGGTGCGCTCCTGCCGGTACCAGACCGCGAACACCACAGCGAGGAGGACCGAGAACACGACGGTACTGACGGCGAGCGGCACACCCAGGGTGTCGGTGAAGAAGTCGGTGACCTGGGTGCCGAAGATGCTCACCAGCACCACGCAGAGCCAGTAGATCCACGGCGTGTAGCGACGGGTGCGGAACTGCACGACCAGCGCGGCCGCCAGCAGCACGAACATGACCGCGTCGGTCACCAGAGGACCGAGACCGACATTCACGGCCAGATAATCCGCGAACGTCTCCCCGATCGTGGTGGACAGGACCTTGATGACCCAGAAGGTGGCGGTAATCGCAGGCACCTTGGTCAGCCACCCGCGCGAACTCACCAGCCTGTCGGCGGTAACGGACACAACTCTCCTCCAGGACTGGCCGCACACGTCGACCCCACAGAATTCGGTGGAAACGTAGGCCGACCTTCCTGAAAGCCCGCTGAAGATACGCGCGACCAGGCTGCGGCGTGGCGCGTTGCGGCCCGGAGCAGAACCGTCGTCGCTGCTGCCGGCCCGCCGTCCCGACGGCGGATGACCGGGAGCACGATGCGTCGGACCGGCGGTGGCCACCTGCCAGCCGGGCGGCTATGGTGACCCCCATGCACACCCGCCAGGCTTCCGGCCCCGTCGAGCAGCGCAGGCCGCTCGCGACGTGGTTCGTGCTGGCCGTGCTCGTAGCGGTGCTGACCGCTACGCGTGCCGTGGGTCTGTGCATCGTCTTCCGGCTGGCACGGCGTGCCATACCGGGTTGTGTGCCGGCGTGGTCTGCCGACCGGGCTCCGCCGACGCTCTCGATGGTCGCCTGACCTGTCAGCCGCCGCGACGACAGTCGTGCTCATACCGCTGTCGTTGATCGGGTCGCCGCGCAGGACCGGGCGCCGATCCGGTGACCGAGGTTCGCGCGCCATCGTGGCGATGCGGCACCAGCGGCAGGATCACAGAGCACTTGACGTGCCGCATCGTGCGCACCGTCACCCTTCAGCGTGGGCAAGTCCAACCGCTGTCCGCCATTCTCGTTTCACGACCCACTACGGAGCACCGATGGACGTCGAGCTGACGCCGCTGCCCGGCATCGGGCTGCAGCACATCTTCACCACTGCGAGCGGCCGTCGCGTCGGGGTGGTCACCCACCACACCGGCGACCGTCGCGAACTGGTCCATGGAGTCACGACCGATCCGGACCGCATGTGCAGCCTCACCTTGACCCGCAACGAGGCGCTCATACTTGCCCGGCTCCTGGATGAGCTCCATGTCGTGGACGTCACCGTCACCGAGCAGACCAGCGCCGGATGTTCCTGCCGACGTGACTCGTAGGCTCCGAGCTGGGCAGCCAACTGCGACGAGCGGATGCCGCACGGGACCGATGACCGTCGACTCAGGCGGCTCTGGGCTGATCTTCAGAGGTGCTCGGCTGGCTGACTGCTCCCGGCAGAGGCAACACGTGCACGATCGTCAGCCGCTGTGTCTCCGCATCCTGGCGGATCCGCTCACGTCTCGTCTCACCCCACTGCTTGGCGATCTCCCGACCGAGCAGCCACACGCCACCGCCGCTGAACAGGGCGATGACGATGTGCGTCGCGTCCGCCGCCGTCATGTCTGGGATGGTCCCACGCTCTACCGACACATCCGCACCGTCATCCACATGCTCCGACGCCTCCTCCTTCCGGTCCGTTGTGAGCTTTTGAGGGGGTATGCACCGCTCAGGGCGTGGAGCTTTTTGACGGCGCCTTACCGATGTCCTTGAGCTACCCGACCTTGAGCATCGGCCGTCGCCAGGTCGGCTGAGGAGCATCAGCGCTCCCACCAGCTTCTTCGCAGGTACGGGACAGCCTCTGCTGACGCCCGGAGCCGGCGCCGAGCGCGAAGATGGGGGTGAACATTGCGGTCGGGAAGCCCATCGCCTTGTAGATGAGGCCGGTGTAGAAGTCGACGTTCGGGTACAGCTTCCCGGAGACGAAGTAAGCGTCGGACAGAAAGCTCTCCTCGGGCTGCACCGCCAGGTCCAGCAGCGGATCGGGCTTCCTATCCGGCAGCGTCGGAACTGGCGGCGTGGGACGGCGACGTAGGCTTTGGTTCCCGTTCAGGCTGGGCCGGGAGCGTGCGCATGGTTCGCAGCGGTGAGAAGAGCAGAGGCAATACCGGCAGCAGCCCTGCTGCGGCGGCGATCCACAGTGCTGTCCTGGCGTCGAGGAGCTGGCCGAGGACACCGCCGATGAGAGCGCCGAGCGGGGCGGTGCCCCAGACGAGGAAGCGCATGGTGGCGTTCATCCGGCCCAACAGGTGTTCCGGGGTGATGCCTTGGCGGAAGCTGACCTGGGTGATGTTGTTGACCGAGACGCAGCAGTAGATGACGAATGACGCGGCGGCCGCTGCCCACAGCAGCCACCCGGGCTGGGCCGCTGGAATCACCAGTTGCAGCGGCGCGGTCACCGCGACCGGGATCCAGATCGCCGGGCCTTGCCCGATTCGCGCGGCGACCCGTCTGGCGGTCAGCGCGCCGATCAGTGCTCCCACGGAGGCGATCGAGAAGAACACGCCGATCGTCCCGGCGGGGAGATGCAGGACTCCGGCCAGCAGCACAATGAGCATCGCGCTCCGGATCCCGGACAGAAGGTTGTACGACGAGATGGACAGCGCGATCGCGCGTAGCAGCTGATCGCCGAACAGGTAGGCCGATCAGCAGGAACGCCATCATGCCGCAGGCGGTCAGTGCACCCACCTCGAAGTTGGAGGCGTCCAGCGCAACCACGGCGACCAAAGGCAACGCCAACACACTGATCTGGCTGCCCAACTGGCTGATCGTGTCAGCGACGAACAACTGCCGGAAGTCGTGCTCGCCCAGCAATCCCGGGCTTCCACGCAGACCCATATCTGCAACATGACCAAAGCGGTTGAAACAAGTCAATCAGTCCGGGTTTACTCACTCCACGACGACCGGCGACCGTACGTGGGCGTACCGAGCTTGCTGGCGCACGTTCATCGTCACCCGCACCGCGATCGGGCGTCCACACACACGCACTCGACCGACATCGTGGGGCCGGCGGCGCGGCCGATCCAGACCGAAGTGCGCGACGGGGCGGCGTCCGCTTGGCATCGTCGCGACACGGGCAGGGCGGCGCGGAGCCAGGTCATGAAGCTTGGCGTCCGACGCTCAGGTCAGCCTGCACGGTTCGACACCGTACGGCAGCCGGTCGTCGCCCGACTGCCGCCGACAGGCCGCCGTGCGGTGTTGACCGCACGGCAGCCCGGCGGTCTGTCAGCTGCTGTGCCGTTGCTGGCAGGGCATGCAGAAGCGGGCGTGGGGCAGCAGCTGCAGGCGCTCCTGCGGAATCGGCACGCCGCACTTGTCGCAGTTGCCGTAGCGGCCCTGCGCGATCCGCCCCAGCGCGCCGGTGATCTGGTCCAGTTGCTGCCGGACGTTGGCCCGCAGCGCCGCCTGCGTGTGCGCCTCGGACGGGTCGCCGGTGTCCGCAGTGAGCTGCGTCAGCCTGGCGGTCTGCGTTTCGAACTGTTCGACGAGCGTCATCCGCAGCTCTTCGATCCAGTGTTGGTCGGCCGCAATGCGTGTATCCCTGCTCATCATGCCCACTCTCTTTACAAACAAAAAAGGGCCGAAGCTGTGAAGCTTCGCCCTGGTGGTCGTTACCCGCAACGGAATGACGACCACGAGGAGGACCACGACCGGACTGCGGTGGGCTGGGCAACTCCACGCGGACGGCAGCAGCACGGAACTGCGGCGCGCACCATGCCGCACGGCAGCCGGCGACCACCGTCGGCAGCATGCTGACGACGGTGCGGGCCTGTGTGCCGACCGGATACATCCGCCCACCATAGGCCGAGAAGTGCGCGGAGACCACCATGGCTCAACCTGCTGCGTGCCGGGCAGCGTTGAGCAAGCGAGCCTTCAGCTCCCACAGCTCGGTGCCGACGGCCGAGTTGGTCGGCTATGCCTGTTACCGCCGGCGTCGCGAACAGGGCCGGTCAGCGACGGATGAGGCCGAGGGTGGTGGCCGTGGCGACCGCGGAGGTGCGGGAGTCGACGCCGAGCTTGAGGTAGATGCGGGCCAGATGCGACTTGACGGTGCCTTCGGTCAGGTGCAGGCGGGCGCCGATCGCCCGGTTGGACAGGCCCTGGGCGACCAGGGTGAGGACCTCGGTCTCGCGGCGGGTCAGTGCGGTATCGGGTTGGCGCAGGCGGTTCATCAGCCGGTCCGCGATGGCGGGGGCGAGGGTGGTGCGGCCGGCCGCGGCGGTGCGCACGGCGGCGGCCAGCTCTTCCGGTGGGGCGTCTTTGAGCAGGTAGGCGGTGGCGCCGGCGGCGATGGCGGGCAGGGTGTCGGCGTCGGTGTCGTAGGTCGTCACGATCACCACGCGGGGTGCGCCAGGGTGTGCGGTGATCGCGGCGGTGGCTTCGGCGCCGGTCATGCCGCCTCTGAATTGCAGGTCCATGAGGACAACGTCGATGTCACCGCCCGCGGCGCGGGTGACGGCCTGCTCGGCGGTGGCGGCCTCGGCCACCACCGTCAGATCGGGTTCGGTCTCCAGTACGGCACGCAGGCCTGCCCGCACGATCGGGTGGTCGTCGGCGATCAGCAGGCGGATCGTCGCGGCGGCGGTCATGCGTTGGTCCCGGCGCCGGTGGGTACCTGAACGGCCAGCGCGGTGCCATGCCCGCCGGTGGCCTCGATGGTGAGGGTGCCGCCGAGCGCGTGGGCGCGGGCGCGCATAGCTGCGAGCCCGAATCCGCCGTTGCTCGGCTCCGTGGCGGCGAGCTGGGCGGGGCCGAAGCCGGTGCCGTCATCGACGATGTCCAGGGCGACCTGGTCGCCGAGGTAGCTGAGGGTGACGTCCACGGTGTCGGCGCCGGCGTGCCGGACGACGTTGGACAGGGCGGACTGGGCGATGCGCAGCAGCGCGATCTCGGTCGCGGAGGACAGCGGCACCGGCTCGCCCGTGCGGTGCAAGCGGGCGGTGATCCGGTGCCGTGCGGTCGTGGTGGCGCACAGCTGCTCGAGGGCTTCGACCAGGCCGGCGTCGTCCAGCGCGGGTGGGGCGAGCGCGGCGACGAAGCGGCGGGCCTCGGCGAGGTTGTCGACGGCGGCCTGCCGAGCCTGCGCGACGTGCCGAGCGGCCGTTGACGCGGTGTCGGGCAGCGCACGTTCGGCGGCCCGCAGCAGCAGCTGGATGCTCGACAGCCCCTGCGCCAGGGTGTCGTGGATCTCGCGGGCCAGCCGTTCCCGCTCGGCCAGCATCCCCGCGGCGTGCTGGGCTGCGGCCAGATCCGCGCGAGTGGCGGTGAGCTCCTCGATCAGCTGCCGACGCCGTTCGCTCTCCCGGTACAGGGCCTGGTAGCCCCGCACCACCGCGACCGCGACGGCCGCGCCGAGTATCGGCCCGACCGCGATGGCCAGCGTGAGCGCCCCGGCGTGGGCGGCGAAACCGGTGATCGCCACGATCGCGGTGCCCAGCACCGCGGCCACACCGGCTCGGCGCGGCAGCAGGTGCAGCTGCAGGAAGTACAGCGGAAAAGCCACCCATACCCCGTCCGCGGACAGGGCCAGCAGGACCAGCCACACCGCGACGACCGCGGCCAGCCACACCCTGCCCGCCCGGCGCGACGCGCGAACACGCCCGAACCACACCCCGCCGCCATAGGTCAGCGCGAGCACACCCGCCACCGCGACCACCAGCCAGACGTGCGCGCCGCCGCCGGCGACCGCCCGGCCACTGACCAGCATCAGCAGCCCGACGAGGAGCAGATGCAGGCACCACAACAGGCCACGGGCCGGGCGCGGCAGGTGGGACGCGGTCGAAGACATGATCTGTCCAGCGTACGGAGAGCCACGCCCGGCGGGCCTCTGTCAAAAGATGCAAGCCGCATCCGGTCTTGCGGCAGATGCCCGAACCCCCGGTCGGCGGCGACCGTGGAAGTCGCCAGATCACGCCGAAGGAAAGGGCGTACCACACCGTGTTCGTCGCATGGCGCGACCTGAAGTTCGCCAGAGGCCGCTTCGCCCTGATGGGCGCCGTCATCGTGCTGATCACCCTGCTCGTCGGGCTGCTGTCCGGGCTGACAGCCGGACTCGGGCAACAGAACATCTCCGCGATCACCGGCCTGCCCGCCGACCGGATCGCCTTCAACGCCCCCTCGGCGGGGCAGGACCTGTCCTACGCCAACTCCACCGTCACCGCACAGCAATGGCAGCACTGGACCCGCACACCCGGGGTCACCAGCGCCGAACCACTCGGCATCAGCATCACCCGCGCCACCACCGGCGGCACCACCGTCGCCGTGTCGGTGTTCGGCGTTCAACCCCGCTCCACGCTCGCCCCCGCCGCAGACCGCATCGACGACCGATCCGTGGTGCTGTCCACCACCGCCGCCGCTGACCTCGGACTCGACGCCGGTGACTCCGTCACCCTCGCCGGGCGGAGCCTGACCGTCGCCGCCGTCCACGGCGACGCCTCCTTCAGCCACACCCCAGTCGTCTGGACCAGCCTCACCACCTGGCGCCAGACCACCCCACCCACCAGCGACCCAGACCGGGCGACCGCGACCGTGATCGTCTTGACCACCACCAGCGGAGCCGACATCGCCGCCGGCGACCAGACGGCCGGCACCCGCACCGTCACCCGCGACGACTCGCTGTCCGCGATCGGCTCCTACACCTCCGAGAACGGCTCCCTGCAACTGATGCGCGGCTTCCTGTTCGCCATCTCCGCCCTGGTCATCGGTGCCTTCTTCACCGTCTGGACCATGCAGCGCAGCGGCGACGTCGCCGTCCTCAAAGCCCTCGGCGCCTCCACCGCCGGCCTGCTGCGCGACGCCCTCGGACAAGCCGCCGTCCTGCTCACTGCCGGCACCCTGACCGGCACCGCCCTCGCCGCCGCTGCCGGCGCTCTCGTCGCCGGCACCACCGTGCCGTTCCTCCTCAGCCCCGCCACCATGCTCGTGCCCGCCTCGATCATGATCGGGCTCGGCGTGCTCGGCGCAGCCCTGTCCATCCGCCGCATCACCTCCGTCGACCCGCTGACCGCCCTCGGGAGCGCCCGATGACCCTGCACCTGCAAGACGTCACCCTCACCTACCCCGACGGCGACACCCGCCTGACCGCCCTCGACCACGTCAGCCTCGACGTTCCCCGCGGCACCCTCACCGCCGTCGTCGGCCCGTCAGGCTCCGGCAAATCCAGCCTGCTCGCCGTCGCCGCCACCCTCGTCACCCCGGACAGCGGCACCGTGACCATCGACGGCACCACCGTCACCGACCTCAGCCGTCGCGACCAAGCCGCTCTGCGCCGCCGCAGCATCGGCATCGTCTTCCAGCAACCCAACCTGCTACCCGCGCTCACCGCTGCCGAACAACTGCAGGTCATGGCCGTCATCGACGGACGCCGCCCGGCGACCGCCCGCCGCCGCACCCTCGACCTGCTCGACGCCGTCGGCATGGCCGCCCAGGCCGACCGGCGCCCACACCAGCTCTCCGGCGGCCAGCGCCAACGCGTCAACATCGCCAGGGCCCTCATGAACGACCCCACCGTCCTACTGGTCGATGAACCCACCAGCGCCCTCGACCACGAACGCGGCGCCACGATCATCGACCTGATCACCCGACTCACCCACCAGCGAGCCACCGCCACCGTCCTGGTCACCCACGACCGCGCCCACCTCACCGCCGCCGACCAGATCACCGAGGTCCACGACGGCCGCCTCTTGATCCCAGGAACCGACCTCGCAGCCGCTTCCTGAAATGGCGACGCTGGCTGCGTCCGCGGCTCGGTCTTCGTCTCTATCTGCGTCTGTCACGCTGTCGCGGCGCGGTCGCCATGACGGCGGCGGCGTAGGTCGGGCTGCGTGAGCGCGGGTGGCACGTACGAGACGTCGAGTGGGCCCAGGTCGACGCCGGGCGGGACGACCTTGTCGATCTCGTCGAGAACCGAGTCGTCGAGGGTCGTACCGGCACCGGCGAGCAGGTCGTCGAGCTGCGCCATGGTCCGCGGGCCGATGATCGCCGAGGTGACCGCGGGATGGGTGATCGCGAAGGCCATGGCGAGATGGGTGAGCGGCAGGCCCGCCTGCTCGGCGATCGGGAGGAGCTGTTCGACGGCGTCGAGCTTGTTCTCGTCGGTCATGTGCCTGGGCACCCAGTGCATGCGGGCATTGGAGACCTGATCGGTGCCGCCCTTGCGGTGACGGCCGGTGAGCAGGCCCATCGCCAATGGGCTCCAGACCAGCGTGCCCAGCCCGTAGCGTTCACAGACCGGAAGGACCTCGCGTTCGATGCCGCGGTTCAAGATGGAGTACGGCGGTTGTTCGGTGCGGAAGCGGGCCAGCCCGCGCCGCTCGGAGACCCACTGCGCCTCGACGATCTCCGCGGCGGGCAGGCTGGAGTGGCCGATCGCGCGGATCTTGCCGGCCCGCATCAGGTCGGTCAGGGCGGCGAGGGTTTCCTCGATGTCGGTGCCCGGGTCGGGGTGATGCACCTGGTAGAGGTCGATGTGGTCGACGCCGAGGCGCCGCAACGACGCCTCGACGGCGGTGATGACGTACCGGCGGGAGCTGCCGCGCTGGTTGGGGTCGGCGCCCATCGGCCCGTTGAACTTGGTAGCGAGCACGACGTCGTCGCGCCGGCCCCGTAGCGCCCTGCCCACGGTTCGCTCGGTCTCGCCGTCACCGCCGTAGACGTCGGCGGTGTCGATGAAGTTGACGCCGGCGTCGAGTGCCTTGTGGATGATCCTGACGCAGTCGTCGGGGTCGGGGTTGCCGTACGGGCCGAACATCATGGTGCCCAGGCAGTAGGGGCTGACCTGAATGCCGGTGCGGCCCAGGGGACGCATGCGCATGTCTGCTGTTCCTTCATCAAACGGGGGCGGAAGCCCGAGACGGCCTCGTGAGGCCGCCTCGGACCAGATCGAAGGTTAGCCGTTGTAGGCGGCGGTGACCTGGAGGATCCAGGTCACGCCGAAACGGTCGGTCAGCATGCCGAAGCCAGGGGCGAACGGCGCCGGGCCGAACTTCTCGACGATCTCCGCGCCGTCGGAGAGCTTGTCCCACAGCGCACTGACCTCCTCGGCGGTCTCACCGCCGACGGCGACGAAGAACCGCTCGCCGGTCAGCGTCAGGCCGTTCTCCCGGGTGGTGACGGTCGGCGCCGCGGCGGCCGGAGACTGGCTGGGCGCGTCGTACGCCGCGATGCTGAAGCCGGTCTCGGCGGTGAGCTGCCCGAAGACGACCTTGCCGGCATCGGGCAGTTCCTTCGGCATGCCGAAGTCG
The DNA here is from genome assembly GCF_040605635.1 of Dactylosporangium sp. NPDC005555. Lineage (NCBI taxonomy): Bacteria > Bacillati > Actinomycetota > Actinomycetes > Micromonosporales > Micromonosporaceae > Dactylosporangium > Dactylosporangium sp. NPDC005555. The sequence continues at coordinate 27,866 of NZ_JBEXDG010000021.1, read as the reverse complement.
CCGTACGCCACGACCGTGAGGTGCCCGCCGAACACGGACTGGTAGAACTCGAGCGCCTGACGGGCGTCGCCGCGGAAGTTCAGGTGCGTGGTGGTGGTGATCGTCATGACGATGACTCCTTCTTGATATTTCGAGCGTTTCGCCCGGTACGCAGGTAGAGGGACGTGGACGCTGGATCGGCAGCTCCGCGCGCTGCCGTCCAGAACGTCGACCATGTGTCGACTCCGTCGTCGTGGGTTGCCGTGCTGTCCGGCGTGAGTCCAAGGTTCGCAGGGGTAGGTGCCAGGATGCGTCACCTACTTCCGGGAGAATCAGGCTCATGCCGAAGACTTCCGCGCGACTACTGGCCCTGTTGTCGCTGCTGCAGGCACGCCGGGACTGGCCCGGCACACTGCTCGCCGACCGGCTCGACATCAGCCTGCGTACCGTGCGCCGCGACGTCGACCGGCTGCGCGAGCTCGGCTATCCCATCGCGGCGGTCAAGGGCCCGGACGGCGGCTACCGCCTCAACGCCGGCACCGAACTGCCGCCACTGCTGTTCGACGACGAGCAGGCCATCGCCCTGACCATCGCCCTGCAGATCGCCGCCACCACCCCGGCCTCCGGCGACGGCCTCGCGGAGGCGGCCGCCCGGGCGTTGAACACCATCCGCCAGGTCATGCCCGCCCGGCTCCGCCGCCGCATCGAGGCGCTGCGGGTCACCGCTGTCGAACGGCCCACCACCCGACCGGCCACCCCGGTCGACGGCGACGTGCTGCTGGCTCTCAGCGCCGCGGTCCACGCCCGCGAGATCCTCCGTTTCGACTACGGCCCCGAAAGCGCGGACACGCCCCCGCGCCGCGTCGAACCCCACCACGTCATCACCTGGGACGGCCGCTGGTACCTCATCGCATGGGATCTCGACCGCAACGACTGGCGCACCTTCCGCGCCGACCGGATCACCCTGCGCACCCCCAACGGGCCACGCTTCACTACGCGCGAACTCCCCGGCGGAGACGTCGCCGCCTACGTCGTCGGCAAGTTCCGCGGGTCCGACAACGGGGCCTGGCCCTGCCAGGGCACGGTGATCCTCCACCTGCCCGCCGCCACAGTGGCCCTCTACACCCGCGACGGCCTCGTGGAAGAAGCCGGCCCCGACCGTTGCCGCCTCACGCTCGGATCATGGTCCTGGGTCAGCCTCGCGGCTGCCATCGCCCGCTACGACGCCGACATCGAAGTCGTCAGCCCCGTCGAACTGACCAACGCTTTCGCGCACCTCGCCCGCAGAATCACCAGAATCACAACTCAGAACGCTGGGTGACAGAAACAGAGGGCTGGCTTGTTCGTGCTGTTACGGCACCTACTCGAGGGGTTTTCGCCGGGTGCGAGCGTCGGCACGGCCGCCGACGACGGAACACCCCCGCGTGCGCGGGGAGCAGGCAGCTTCGGGCGTGTGCCGCCAGTGGGACTCGGGAACACGCCCGCGTGCGCGGGGATGGTCCGCACCCGCACGGCGTGAACGGCGAGCTCGGCGAGTGCTCCCCGCGGACGCGGGGATGGTCCGTGTGGGCGACGTGGAGCCGATCGGTACGGCGGGTGCTCCCCGCGGACGCGGGGATGGTCCGTGCACCACATTCGCGCGCGTGTACGAAGGTGCGTGCTCCCCGCGGACGCGGGGATGGTCCCCGCAGGCCGGCGAGCGGCCGTCGATGCGCTTGGTGCGCTCCGCGGATGCTCGGGATGGTCCGTTGATCGAGCGGGTGTACTGGCCGGTCGCTGGTTGGGCTGATTCGGCATCTGACTGACGATGCTTCCTGGTCGGGTGGGCGGCAATCGCCCGCGATGTGTGTTTGGTCAAGCAAGGGCTTGGACGGCCCTCAATGCGACGGTGACGTTCTGGTGCAGGTGTGCGTCGGCACGGAGGACGAGCGGTGCAGGGTCACTGGTGGATGCACTGCTCTGGAACTCGTGTAGGAATGCGCGGAGGTAGCGCAGGTAGGCGGCGTCGTGGCGTTCTGTGATGGTCAGGCGATGGATGATTTCGTCGTAGGACGTCGTTGCGAGTTCGATGGACAGACATGGGTGTACGGCGGAGAGGCGGCGCGCCGCGGTGTGGAGTTCGGCGATGAGGTCGGCGGTCGCTTCGGACAGCTCGGGTGGCGGCTTGGTGGCGAGGTGGGCTCGTGCGGAGGCTTCGACGGTTCGTGGACCTCGGTCGACGAGAACGATTTGACAATGGTCGCCCAGCGCATGGAGATCGTTGATTCGGTTGCGTTGCGCCGACAGCAGCTCGGCGGCGATGTCGTTGGCCGGTGTCGTGGTGACCCAGGTCGGGAACGCCTGAGGTGTCGGGACGGAAGGCAGGTACCTCCACAGCGGCGGAGCGGTGATCGCGAGGTGGGCAGGGTAGTGGCGGACGAGTTGGCCGATCAGGGTGGATTTGCCCGTGCCGTCGACACCATCGACGTAGATGACCACCATTGTCGGCTCACAGAGCTGCTTTGGGAGCGTGGAGTCGACGGATGAGGTCGTCGATGGCGTCAGCGGCGTGGTCGGCGAGGTGCTCTGCGGTGTCGAGGTCGGGGGCGCCGGCTCGCCGGAAGGTGTCGTAGTCGCGCAGCAGCGGTTGAATAGCTGCGCCGGGTTGGTGCCGGTCGAGGACGTCGACGAGCGCTGGTAGACGAAGATCGGCCTTTTCGTCGGTGGTGAGGGCGACGATGCGGGCGGCGCTGCAGGTCACGGACAGGATGCGCCGTGCCCGGTCTCGGCGGCCGGGGGTGTCGGTGGCAGGTTGGGCGCCGCGATCGGCCGCGAATGCGTGCAGCGCGGCGAGCGCGGCGAGCGTCTCATGTGCGGCTGGCGAGGGCTGGGTAGCGGGTGCGGCGCCGGCGATGACCGCGACGTCGATGCCGATTCGGCGGAGCGCGGTGTGCAGTTTGATGTCGTAGAGCGGCCCGGCGGCGGGGATGCGCCGGCCGACGGAGTCGGCGACGTGCAGCGAGATCGGCGCGGCGAGGCGGGTGGCGGTTTCGCCGACGAGTGCGGTCAAGGTGGCGGTGAGGTCGGGGCTGTGGGGCAAGCCGTAGGCGATGAGGTCGATGTCGCTCCAGCCTTCGATGAAGTCGCCGCGGGCGGCGGATCCGCAGACGGCCAGACCGGCTCCGGGATGCGAGTCAAGGAGCGGCTGCGCGGCGGCGGCGATGTCGCGGACGGCGCGGTCGAGCGTGATGCTGAACGGTAGCGGACCGTCGCTGCGCCAAGCGGCGATGGCGGCCGCACGCTCCAGGAACGGGATGAAGCCGGGATGGCTGGCTGCTGCTGCGGCGTCCGCCGGGGTGTGCCACCGCGCCTCGGTGAACCCTTCCCCGGTGTGCGCGGTGGTTGTGGTGTTGTCGGCGGTGAGCAGGAACCAGTCGACGGTTTTGATCGCTGGGGTGGAGTCGCGGTCGGTGAACTGGTATTGCTCGCGGCCGAGGTAACCGGCGTAGCGGAGCCCGGTCAGGCCGGCTTCCTCGGTGACTTCGCGCAGGGCCGCGGCCAGAGGCGCCTCGCCGGGTTCGAGGCGGCCCTTCGGAGCCACGGTCTGTCGCTCGCCGTTGACACGAATCTGGTCGAGCAGCAGCAGCCGTGGGTCGGTGACGGCGGTGGCGACGACGGCGCCGGCGGAGGCGTACAGGCGGGTCATTGGGGTCCTTCGTGGCGGGTCAGCTGGTCGAGGATGAGGTCGAGGTGGATGAGGTAGTCGTCCCGGCTGGCGTCGTTATCGATCCAGCGGTCGGCGATGAGGCGCCATCGGTCGAGCTGTTCGGTGACCCTTTTCCGGGCGTCTTTGGCGTCCAGGATGCTCTGGGCCTGGTCGGTGTCGAGATGCCGATCGGCGGCGATCCGTCGTAGCCTGGTCGCTCGTGTGGCGGTGATGAAGACGATCCAGCATCGCACCGGCCAGGCGCGCCTCGTGGTCTCAGCGAGACTTGTGTCGATGAAGCTTTCGACGAGCGCCGCCCGACGGCAGTTAGGGACGTCGAGGCCGAGCAGCCGGTCGACGAACTCGGTGTGGTCAAAGCCTTCGCGCATGGGCACGCCCTCGTGGACGACCGGTACGCCGGAGGTGAGCGCGGTCAGGATCGTCCGGATCTTCACCCGGTACACGCCGCGGGACGCGAGATGCGCGCCTGCGGTCGACTTGCCGGACTCGCTGGTTCCGGCGAGCAGCAGCAACGGCAGCCGATTCATGTCGCCACACTCTCGACCGCGACGCTGGCGGCAGCGACACTCGCCGGCAGGTCGGCGGGTGCGCCGACCCCGACCCGGTACGTGGGGAGCGACGCGAGCCGCTGCAACAGGATGTTCCGCTCTTCGACGGGTACAGGCAGCTCAGCGAGTGGACGTCCAGCCGGATCAACCACCTGCTCGATGCCTGCGAAGATCGAGACATGGTCGAGGCCCGGATCGGCGAGTTTGGCGAGGTGGTCGGCAACGGCACAGCGCAACAGCACCCGGGCCTGGTCCGCGTCGACCGGCGTGATCCGCCCGGCTGACAGTTCCTCGTCGGGGATCAGGATCAGCCGGAGCGGCGCATCGCCTGGTGCCGTTGCCACGATCGCCTGCAACTCGCGCGGGAACCGCAGCGGGTTCGTGCTGGACGAGGGGGCGGCGTACGGCGCCATGTCGGTCCGGACGTGCCATGGCAGTGTGGGCGCCGCCGACAGGACCACGTCACGGGCCGCGGTGCTGGCGAACGCGAACTCGTCCACCAGGAGATGGCCGTGCTGGCGGGCCATCGCCAACGCCAGGGAAGTCTTGCCCTGGCCGAGACCTCCATCGAGGACGGCGACTCCCGCACCGCTGCGCAACGTGAACGCACTGCCGTGCAGCAGTGCCCGAGTACCCGCCGATCGTTCCAGGTAGGCGACACCGCGGATGACGGCCTGCAACACACCGATCAGGATCGTGGGGCCTGCAGCGTCGGGCGGCAGCGTCAAGCTGACCAGCCGCCGCTCAGCGTCGATGACGAGGCGCGCACGGCCCGTGCGCCGCACGATCAATCGATGGGTCGGCCGGTCGACTCCGCCGGAGTCGGCGATCCGGTCGACGAAGTCAGCGACGACACCGCCATCCACGTCGACATCAACGACGAACCCGCCGACATGGATCCGCTTCATGATCGCGCCACGGTCGGTTTGGTCAGCACCAGCCACATCGAGTACGCCCCGTGCCGTGCGCGGACCGGGGCTCGGGAGCCGGCAAGCAGATCGAGTTCGCTGGTGACGGTCGCGTACGCATCCAGCCCGCACGCGGTGACGAGCTGGTGAAGTTCCCGCGCAGTGGTCAGGTGTGCGTAGCCGGGCGCGGCGCCGTTGGCTTTGTTCGCCAGGTACAGGATGTCGCGTGCCGGCAGCGGCAGCGACCTGCTGCCACCCCAGCGGCGCGCGGAGCGAGCAAGTCGCTCCAGCAGATTCGCGGCGCGGACCAGCCCGAACCGGCCTCGGAAGTACCAATTGAACGCCTCGACCAGCACGGTTCCGCCAGGCGCGCAGATCCGCCACAACTCCCGCAGCGTCGCAAGGCGCTCGTCGGGCGTCGGCAGCGCGTTGAACGAGAACCGCAAGCACCAGACCTGCTCGAAGCTCCCGTCCGCGAACGGCAGATCGGTCATGCTGGCGTGGACGAACCCGACCTGCGGGGCCGCTACGCGAGCAGCCGTTAGGGCGGGCAGGTTTACGTCGACGCCGGTGATGTTCCCGCCCTGTGCGGCGACTGCCCGCGTGACCCGGCCGGCACCACAACCCACGTCGAGGATCCGGCTCCCAGCACTGAGCCGGGCGAACAGCCGGTCCTCGCACCGGCGCAGCGGCGCGTTCCGGTAGAAGCCGGTCTCGCCGGCGTAGTGCACCTCGTTCAACGCGCGGATCATCGGTCCGTATCCGATCGCCAAGAGCTGTGGATCTAGCGTCAAGGCATCGGCCATCCCATGTTCACCGCATTCCAGGAGTGCGATGCTGCGTCGGGGATGCCGACCGATCCAATCAAGTGTGAAACCTCTCCGTAGCCATGCAACAACGCTGCGATGGTATTCGATATGCGGCAGATCTCGGAGCATGAGCTTCTCCTTCCTGTGACGGGCGGGTGGTAGGGGGGTGCGACGCGCCTCAAATCGGTTCGGCGCAGAGGCCCGCGGCACCTCCCTCGACCGGTCGGGGACAGATCCTCGCGGGCAGTCGACCAACCGCGTCGTACGCGACGGCCTCGGCCGCAATCGCTTCGGGACACGGATGGTCACCTGCGTGCCAGTCCACGATTGACACGAGACCGGGGCCCAGCAGCTCGGTCGCGGCCAGGAACTTGGTGATGCCCGCGCGGTCGCGGGGGCGGAATGGACCGTGGCCGGCGTCCGGACCGGCCAGCCCGTCAATCTGACGCGCACGGTGTCCGGGAGCGGGTCGAAGGTGCATGTTTGACCGCGACGAAACTGCCTGGCGGGAGTGCGGCGATCAGCCGACCCACCGCCTGATAGGCGAGCGGGTCGTCGTCGACAAAGTGCAGGACGGCGACGAGCAGCAGCGCGACGGGCTGGGTGAAGTCGAGGACCTCCTGCAATTCGGGACTATCGAGGATGATGTCGGGGTTGCGTAGGTCAGCTTCGATATATGCGGGTGCTGTTCGAGATGGGGCTGGTGAGGAGGGCGTGGACTATGACGAGTGGGTCGTTGTCGACGTAGACGACCCGTGCTTCCGGATCGATGGCTTGGGCGACGTCGTGGACATTCGGTGACCAGAGGCCTTAAAGATATTTCGGGTTTTGGGTGAGCCGATATTGATCGATCACGTTGCGTTCCTGGGTTAGAGCGGTTGATTGCCGGGCTACAACGGGCCGCTCATTCGGCCGATCTATGGGAGCCAAGCGGTGCGGTGTGGATGACGTCCCACAAGTATGTGCGGCCAGACCGACGCAGCGCGATGAGTTGAACCTCCGCAATTCGCGCGATGGCTGGCGGTATGTTCCTTAGTGGAGCGATCGCGGCGACTGCTGTGTGGACCGGAACGTCCGCTCCGCTGTAGGCGACGGTTACATGAGGTCGGAATCCTTCCGCCGGTTCGGGCACGTTGGACCACACCGTGCCGATGCCAGCCCGGATCGCGGTGCGGAGGGCCCTTGCCGGCTGCCAAGGCTGGATAAGAAGTCCGACGCCCTCAGCGTCGGGATCGACTGGGCCAAGGCCGAGGTTGAAAGGCGGCAGCCGACCGCATTCAGAGGTCACCGCAGCGATGATGGCCGCCAGGTCTTCGTCGGACACTTCATCGGTGAATCCCACGCCTTGCGTAGTGAGATGGAGCCCTTCGAGCGGGACGAGGTCGAGTTCTGGAAGCCGTAGGTGGTGCTGCACAGCAGTGACGAGCTCGGCGAGAGCGTCTTGTCCTTCAAAAGTGATGTGCCATGTGTAGAAGGCGCGTTCGTCGCGCCAGCCCGGGCGCCAGTACCAGTGGGTTCGCAGGGCTTCGAGGGCCTGGTACGCCTGCCAGCGCTGGTTGAAGTTGTCTCGCTCCGGTGCGGTCATGGCGTAGATGGTATGGCGGGCAGCTTCCGTCGGCTGAGCTGCTCAACGAGTCCGGCGACGTCACGGACGGCGGCGTTGCCTGACCACGGTTCGGCGGTGTTGAGGAACTCCATTGCCCGGAGCGCGACCGATTCGTAGGTGTAACCGCCGGACAAGGTAAGTGCCTCGACAGCGACCGAACAGGCATAGTCCAGGTCGAGATCTCCCCGCGGCCGTTGAAGTTCCGCCGTGGCGAGGTCGAGCCGACTGAGTGCTCGGGGACCGTGCAACTCCGCCCGATCGAACGCTGTCAGGGATAGCTGTGCATGGCTCCGAGCGTCGCTGTGGCGACCAAGAACCAGGTAGGCAGTAGCCGCGTTTGCTGCTGCCCGGGCACTGCAATATGAGCTCAGCGACATACTCGGGCTGACTGTGTCTCCGCGGGCACACTCAAGGACCGCAAGCCCTCGTCCCACAGCATCATCCACGCCTGGTCCGTCACCGAGCCGCGCAAGCGCTCGGGCTTCACCGTTGACCGCGAGGCGGACTGCTTGAGGACCCCGGGGACTCCGCGTGTAGCCGTCGCGTGCGAAGGCTACGGCGTCGTGATACTTCCCTGAATAGTAAGCGATGAGGCTTTGTCCAGCCCTCACCCATGCGTAGAGATCTGGGTCATGCACCGCCTCGGCGAATGCGTATGCCTCAGCGCCGTATCGCTCGGCGAGTACGAGTTCGCCGAGATCCAGTGCCAGAACTCCATGGATGCCGGAGATTTGGGCAGCGGCAGTGTAGAGCCGCCATCGTTGGCGCGGCGGCTGACGGCCTCCGATCAGGTCGTGAACCCGCGCGCGTAGCGCGCGGATCTGAGGTTCGAGCTGAAGCGGTGATCGCTGTTCGTAAGTGCCGATGACGTCGTGAATCATGGTGTCGATGTACGAGAGCATCGCATTGTCGACATTGGACTCCGAGGCGGTAAGCCGTCGATGGTCGATAGCATCAACAGATTCAAACTCGTGATGTTCCGGATCGCTTGGGTGGCTACTGTCGCCGTCGTCGGTCAACACGACGACCTGAACATTGGCTGGAACGATGGATGACGCATGGTTCTCGTGACGACCGGCCGCTTCCGGTGCGCCGAGCAGTTCCTGGAACGTGTGCCCCCAGAACGCCCTTGCCATCCTCTGGGCGACCGGGCGTGGCAGGCTCACGTCTCCGCCCATCCAGCGGGCCAGTTGCCGTGGGGAAAGTGTTGCCTGCTCACCTAGTTCGCGTGCCTTGGCCTCAAACGCAGAGCAGGTCTCTTCCATCGTACGGAGACTTTCCCGAACGAGCTGTTCGAGCAGCGTCCTGTACTGGGGCGAAGCCATGGGATCACCGTACGGGATGTACGGCCCGGTGTGCGATATCCCAGAGATATGTCTGGAAATGGCAGGCAGAGGTCAGGTTTATGGCAGGCAATAGTCCTGCCGCCGCGGTGGCCTTGGCAGGCGTATCGGCGACAGTCTGTTGACTGCTGCCGCTGACATCCGAACGTGTAATCGTTCGGAATTCGCTGGCACCTTGGAGCACTGTTCGCCGCTCCTGCGTTGGCTGTGAGTGGCGAACAGTCTAGGGCGCCGGTTGCGAAGTTCGATCGTTTGCGCGCTTAGGCAGTGACGCGTGCTGATGAGATATGCCCGCTTGCCTTCGTGGTTGCGGCGATGTTGACCAATGGGAGGACGACGGCGATGAGCACGGAGCAGCGGTTGTCTGTCGGGTTCGGCAGGCCGGCATCTGCGGCGGCGGGGATGGGCCGGGGCTTCGGCTTGCTCGGGGCCAGCGACCGCAAATGCTCCCAGGTCGGGTAGAGCGCTCCGTTCCACAAATCTCGCGGCAGGGGGAGTTCGAGTTGGTACTGCAGGAGCACCCGGACTGGTGCACGCGTGCGGCGTGCACCGCTTACGGCGTCGACGGGGACAGTAGCGACCGGTATGAGCGGTGGCATCGCTCGGAGCCGCTGGTGGTCCAGACCAGCGAGCCGACGATCGGGCTCTTCATTCACCGGTTCGCTGAAGCGGACGGTACCGACGAGAGCATCGAGCTGACGGCGGTGGAGCTGCCCGTTGTGGTGCCGTGGTATCTGGCCGAGCCGGTGGACGACCGGACGTTCCTGTTGCGGCAGGACTCGGCCGCTGCACTGATGCAGGCTGTGGCCAACCTGCTGTAGCGGGTCGTGCTGCTGCTTGGCGACCGACCTGTGGGTGCGCTGATCAACTGGCGAAGTGCTTGTATTCGGAACCAGGGAGTTATTCGTCGAGACGTGGTGTCGGTAGTTCTCGTCACCCGCAGCACCGGGCCGGGTTCGACGGCGCGAGGTCCATGTGGCGCGGGCGAACAGGATGGGTCAGCTACCGCCGCCGGTGGAGCTCAGCGGATCCATGATCGCGTGAAGTTACGGTATGACCGGTAACCAGACGGCTCCAGGTGGACATTCCCAGGTATGGAACCAGACGACGCGGCCGCGAGAAGGCGCTTCGAGGAGCTGTTCGAGGCGCACTACGCGGAGTTGACGCGTTTCGCGACACGTCGGGTAGGCGCCGACGCGGCGGGCGACATCGTCGCCGGCACGTTCCTCACTGCCTGGCGCCGGTTCGGCGAGCTGCCGGCCGACCACGCCCGGGCCTGGCTCTACGCCACCGCCCGGCAGGTCATCGCCAACGAGCTGCGAGGGCGTACGCGGCTGGAACGACTGACCGCCAAGGCGGCTGCCGGCGGCGACGTCCACGTGGCGGACCATGCCGCGCGGGTCGACGAGCAGATCCGCGTCCGTGCGGTGCTCGCCGAGCTGTCCCCGGCCGACCAGGAGGTCCTGCGGCTGATCGAGTGGGAAGGGCTGGACGTGGCCGAGGCGGCACTCGTCCTGCACTGCACTCGCACCGCCCTCAAGGTGCGGCTGCACCGGGCGCGGCGGCGATTCGCCCAACGGTTGCTGGCAACGGACGAACAGCACGCCTCGACGGCCCGGCGCACCCGGCCATCCATCGTTCCCGAAGGGAGCACCAGCCCATGAACCACACCCTGGACCGCCTACGCGCGGCCGACCCCGCCCTCACGATGACCGACGCCGATCCGCGCGACCCGCAAGCGCGGGCCCTGCTCGAACGGGTCCTCGCCGCGCCGCAGGCGTCGCCCCGTCGGCATGGACGTCGCCGGCTCGCCGTCGCCGTGGCCACTGCAGCCGTGGCCGCCGCCGGTACCGCGTTCTTCATCGCCGAACCGGCCGTGGCGTACACAGTGGACAAACACGCCGACGGGTCGATTGCCGTCGCGTTCCGCGCCGCTCGCCTGAAGGATACGAAGAAGCTCAACGCCGAACTCGCGCGGGCCGGTGCGCGGACGGTCGTCATGCGGATGATCCCAGCCGATCAGTGCGGGACACCGCTCGACATCGATCCGCTGTTTCCGTTTCTCACCACTGCGACTCCCGCGGAACTGGACCGCTATCCGGTCTCCTATCAGGTCCAGGACGCAGGCGTGGTCATCACGATCCGGCCCGACAAGATCCCGGCGGCCGATACCCTGGCCTTCGGGTACGCCATGCGCGACGACCGCGGAGGCCGCACCACGATCGCAGTCCCCGCAGTCGTCCGCACCGTGCCGGCCTGCATGGCGATCCCGGACCCGCCCCGGCGGTGACATGCACGACGCAGGTGAGCGTCTGATCAAGAGTTCTGTCCCGGACGCGAAGTGGTGCACCTCGGCCAGGTTCTCGTGCCAGGCACTGCCTGGTCGCCGGTCCGGCGGCTCTGCCAAGCTTGCGGGGTGCGTATCCCGGCCGTGACCCCGTCGCCTGTGCGGGCGCTGCTGACCGTGCCGTTCAAGCGGAGCTGGTACGTCGTATCCGTCGGCCGGCGCGGCGAGGCGCACTGGTGGGAGGCTGCGACCGGGCCCGGGGACGCGCCGGTTCCGCTGCCGATCGAGCCGGGGCTGGCGGCCGGTGCGCCTCCGCTGCTGGCGGCGGCCGGCGCGATCGCCGCGACGTGCGTCGACGGGCACACCGTATCCGTGTGGGACCTGGCGGCCGGCGCCCGTCCGACCGGTCTGCTGCTGCCGTTCGCCGGGCCGCGGGTCACGCACCTCGGCGTCACCGGCGGCGACGCTCCGCTCGTGCTGGTCGCGGATGCCGAGGGCGCGGTCCACCGGTTCGACGCGCGCAGCGGTGCCGTGTCCGGTGAGCCTGTGTTCCCGCACGGGCAGCCCGCGCAGTACGTCTCCGTCGTGCACGCCGCCGACGGCCGGATCCTGCTCGCCACCCTCGCCGGTCACCGGGTGCGCTGCGTCGACGCGCGCACCGGCGCGCGGGTCGACGACCCGGACCGTCCCTGGTACGTGCGCGCGATGCGGCTGGCGGGTGCCGCGCTGCCGGACGGCCGTACCCTGCTGCTCGCCGCCACCGACGAAGGCCTCGAGCGCCTGGACCTGACCACCGGCGAGGTCCTGCCGCCGGGTGCCGACCCGGTGGACCTGTACGACGTGGCGGTCGCCCGGCTGCCGGACGGTCGGGTCCTGGCGGCGGGCGCCGGCGACGACGGCGGGGTGCACCGCTGGGACGCGGCGACCGGCGAACGCCTCGGCCCGGCCCTGACCGGCCACTCCCTGCCGTTGCGGGCGATCACCACCGTCACCAGCCCCGACGGCGGCGTCACGATCATCTCCGGCGACGAGACCGGCGAACTGCGCCGCTGGGACGGGGCCGGCGGCACGCCGATCGGCGCACCGTGGCGTACCGCCGCGAAGACCCTCGCCGGCCTGGCCGTGCTCATCCGCGCCGACGGCCGGCAGATCCTGGCCGGCTGCTGCGACTCCGGCCTGCTGCACCAGTGGGACCCGCACACCGGCGACGTCCTGCGGGCGCCGCTGCCGGTCCTCGCCCGCGCCGACGTGCTGCAGGTGTTCGTTGACCCGGCGGGCCGGCCCGCCGCCCTGATCCTCGGCGAGAACCCGGACGACGCGCATGGAGACCTCATCGCGGTCCGCTGTGACCTGGAGACCGGGGTCGAGCCCCGCGACCTGTTGCCGCAGACCGCTTGCGCCGTCTACGCCGACGCCGGCCACACCATGCTCGTCCTCGGCGAACCCGACGGCAGCCTGGTCATCCGCCCCTGGCCGGCTCCAGACCGGTAGGTCGGCTGGCGCTCGCCGACGCATGCCGACGCGTGCGGACAGCAGGCCCGAGCGAGCTCCGCGAGTGGGCAGCAGCGTGATCGTTACCGGATGCCGAGATCGCTTCCGAGTGGTGGTAGGACGCGGGCGAAGGCTGTGCTGGCGAAGCGCCAGTTGTGTCCGCCGATTCCGGTGAACTCGTGTGACGTGATGCCGGCGGTCGCCGCAGAGCGGGCAAGCTCTCGAGCGGTGGCGATGCCTCGGGGATCGTCGACACCCGCGGCGAACCATGCGGTGACCCCGTCGTAGTGGTGCGTGGCGAGCAGCCGGGCTGGATCATGGGCTTGCTCGTCGGTGACCGAGCCGTTGTACAGCTGGAGTGTCGTCTGGGCGTTGCGGAGGGTGGGCCGGGGCTCGCCGCCGAGGTCGATGAGGTGGCGGTAGACGTCGGGGTGGGCGATCACGAGATCGGCCGCGCAGGTGCCGCCCTCGGAGAAGCCGACGACGCCCCACGTGTCGGGGTCGTGGCCGAGGTGCAGTGTCGCGGTGACGAATGCCGGGATGTCGACGGTGAGGAAGGTTTCGGCGTTGCCCTTTTGGCCGTCGACGCATTCGGTGTCGCGGTTCGTCGCGCCGTTCTGGTCGGCGAAGACGAGTACCGGGGCGACGCCGTGGTGCTCGGCGGCGTAGGTGGCGTCGGTGGTCACGGCCTGGCCGGCCTCCGGCCATTGGCTGGTCCAGCCGGGCACGCCGGCGAGGACGAGCAGGACGGGCAGGTCCGGCCGGGGCGCGGTGAAGTAGGCGGGTGGGAGGTAGACGTAGCCTGGCCGGTGCGCGAAGTGTGAGGCGGTGGCCGGCATGTCGAACGCGCCGAGCACGCCCTCGGCGCGGGCGTCCGGCGACGGGCCGCGGAGCGTCTGTTCGAGGTTGCCGCCGCTCAGTGCGCCGGTGTGGTCGAGAAGGTCTCCCACGTTCGGCCACACGGCATAGATCTGGTTGGCGAACAGGAGTCCGCCGGCGAGTGTCAACGGGACTGCGGCGACGGCGGTGATCCGGCGGATGGCCCCGGGGCGCGATAGCGCGAGGGGTATGCCGAGGACGGCTGCCACGATCGCGGCGAACCACAGGTCGAACATCGGCGGGTAGCGGTCGCGGACCGTCTCGGTCAGCCGCAGCAGCACGACGGTCGCCGCGGTGAGGGCCGTCGCCGACGCCAGCAGCAGCGGCAGGGTACGCAGCAGCCATCGCCGGTCCCGACGGATCCAGGAGCCGATCAGGCCGGCCAGGGCGAGCAGTTCGACGGCGTGAGCGACGGTGGGGTTGAGCAGCGGCACGTCGTCGAACAGCCCGGCATACGCGGCGAAGACGGCGGCCAGGAGCACCACGATCACTGTCGCGGTGAGGGTGGTTTTGCGGGTACACCACATCGTGACCACGACCTGTTCAGCCGGCTGGGCGGAAGACCCAGCTGCGCATGAGGAGGAACCGGACCAGGGTGGCGCTCAGGTTGGCGACGACGAGCACCCCCATTTCCAGGATTCGGGTCGGGTGCGGGTCGAACCGGTTGAGGGCGGCGAGCGCGCCGCTGGTCATGGCGAGCCCGAGCGTGAAAATGAGCATGCCCTGGAATTGGTGCCGGACGGCCCGTTCCCGCCCGCGGACGCCGAATGTCAGGCGCCGGTTGGCGGTGGTGTTGACAACCGCAGTGATGAGCAGCGCGAGGAGGTTCGCCAGCTGGGCGCCGGCGGTGAGGCGTAACGCCGCGAACAAGGCGAGATAGGCGGCTGTGCTCAGCACTCCCACCGTCGTGAACCGCGCCAGTTGGCCGGGCATGCCGACCGGTACGCCTGGGATGTCCGGCTGGAGCGGTGCGCGGCCGAATTGGGCGCGCAGATCGGTGAGGGACGGCGTTGCGGTGAGCACCCCGCGGGCGAGTCGGGCGATGCCCATGAGGTCGGCGAGGGCGGTGGCCAGGATGTCGACCCGGGTGTCCGGGTCGTCGACCCAGTCGACCGGGACCTCGTGGATGCGCAGGCCGGCGCGCTGGGCGAGGATCAGCAGTTCGGTGTCGAAGAAGAAGCCGGTGTCCTGGATGAGCGGGAGCACCTTGTCGGCGACGTCTTTACGGATCGCTTTGAAGCCGCACTGTGCGTCGGAGAAGCCGGCGTGCAGCGCGCCGTGGAGGATGAGGTTGTAGCAGCGGGAGATGCATTCGCGTTTGGCCCCCCGCACCACGCGGGCGCCGCCGGTCAGGCGGGTGCCGATGGACACGTCGGAGTGCCCGGACAGCAGTGGCGCGACCAGTGGCAGCAACGCGGCCAGGTCGGTGGACAGGTCGACGTCCGTGTAGGCGAGCACCTGGGCGTGCGACGCCGTCCACGCCGCGCGCAGCGCCCGGCCGCGACCCTTCTCCGCGACGTGCAGGACGCCGATCCCGGGCAGTTCCCCTGCCAGGGTGTGCGCGACGTGGAGCGTGCCGTCGGTGCTGCCGTTGTCGGCCACCGTGATCCGGAAGGGGTACGGGAATGTCGCGGTGAGGTTGGCGTGCAGGCGCCGCACGCACGGCGCCAGATCCGTCTCCTCGTTGTAGACGGGTACAACGAGGTCGAGGACAGGCTCGTCGGGACCCGAAACGTCGGTCCGCACCGGGCATGTCGCACCAGGAATCCGCACATCGGCCACAGTGCTACCCCGAAAGGTCGTAGATGGTGACGCTGTCGATGGTGGTGGCGGTGTACCGCCGCTGGATCCAGTTGGCGATCTGCGCGCTGTCGCCGGTACGTGCCGTGCCGAAGTCGCTGCCGAACGGGCCGCCGGCGACGAAGTAGTGGATTTCCTTGGCGGCGACGTCCTGCTGGAACTGCGCGAGGGTCGGGGTCGGGTCACGGCCGCTGAAGCCGCCGACGGCCATCGCGGGCCGGCCGGTGGACAGCTGGTAGGTCGCGGCGGTCCGGGAGCCGACCGCCGCGACGACCCACCTGTACGAATCGTCGTCGCGCTTCAGCAGCGCGAGGACCTGCGGGCTGGGCTGCCTGAGCTGCCGGTTCATGACCAACCATGTGGGCCGGCCGCCGCGAGCACCCGTGGCACCTCCGAAACCGTCCGCCGCGCCACCCCGCATGGGCCCGGGCCGCGCCGCGGGCACCTCGGGCCCGGCTGCGGTGTCCGCACCGCCCGATCGCGGTACAGACGCGGTCTGCAGGCTGTACGCCGCCGGGCCGGCCAGCACGGCGATCACGGCGCCGGCCGCAGCGGCGACGCGGACCGTCCGCAGCGTCCCCGGCCGGCGGGTGAACAGCACCAGCGCCGCCGCGAGGAGTCCGGTCAGCAGCACCGCGCCCCGCAGCCACGGCTCGAAGCGCGGACTGCGGTCCAGCAGCACGTACGACCAGACCGCGGTGCCGGCGACCGTGGCCGCGAGCAGCGCCGTCGCCCAGGCATCGCTCCGCCGGCGCCAGAGCGTGTCCGCTCCCATGCCCACCAGCGCGGCCACGGCCGGGGCAAAGGCGAGGGTGTAGTACGGGTGGAAGATCCCCGCCATGAAACTGAACACCAGCGCGGCCACCACCAGCCACATGCCCCACAGCACGAACGCGGCCCGCTGCTGGTGAGCCCGTACCGACGCCCCGCCCCGCCCGGCGACCCAGGCGAAGCCGGCGACGCCCAGCACCAGCGCCGCAGGCAGCAGCCAAGCGACCTGACCACCCACCGCTGCGCTGAACATGCGCCCCCAACCGGGCTCTCCCCAACCGATCCGCGGGGCGCCGAAACCGGCCGTCTCGTTCCCGGTCAGACGGCCGAAGCCGTTGTATCCCAGCGCGAGTTGCAGGACGTCGTTGTCTCTCGATCCTCCGACGTAGGGCCGATACCGAGCCGGTGTCAGCTCCACGACCGCCACCCACCAGGCCGCCGAGCCCACCATCGCCGCCCCGGCGACGAGCACCTGCCGAATCCGGCGCCGGACCGGCGTCGGCGCGAAGACCAGAAAGGCGATCGCGAACGCCGGCACGACCAGCGCCGCCTCCAGCATCTTGGTCAGGAAACCGAGGCCGACACAGGCCCCGGCCAGCACCAGCCAACCGGTGCGCGCATGCTCCAGCGCCCGGACCACCCCGTACGCACCCGCGACGAGCACCAGCGTGAGTAGCGCGTCGGGGTTGTTGAACCGGAACATCAGCGCGGCCACCGGCGTGACGGCGAGGACCGCACCGGCCAGCAGTGCCGCGCGGGCCCCGAACCAGCGGCGAACGGCCGAGTACAGCAACGCCACCGTGGCAACGCCTTCCAGTGCCTGCGGCGCCAGAACGCTCAACGGGCTCAGGCCGAAAATCCGCACCGAAAGGCCCGAAACCCACAGTGCGGCCGGCGTCTTGTCGACGGTGATGAAATTCGAGGCGTCGAACGACCCGAAGAACCAGGCCTTCCAGCTCGCCGACCCGGCCTGGGCCGCCGCCGCATAGAACGAATTCGCCCACCCCGACGCGCCGAGGCCCCACCCGTACAGGACCGCGGTCGCAAGCAACAGGACGATCAGCGCAGGACGAGCCCACACCGGCTCGCTTCCCCCGCCACGCAGCAACCGCTGCCCGGTCACGAGCCATCGAGGGCACCCAGCGGTGCTTTCCTCGTCAACTGGCCCCGTTGCCCTGGCCACGGCCCAACGGTAGCTCCGGCCCCTGGCAGGCACACGGGCGTCGAATGTGTACCAGTTGTGAGAAACGTCGCGCCCAACCGGGAGCGCTCATCCGGCGCGTGGACGGGGTGCATCGTACCCGTCGGACGGGTCGTTCAGGCGGGTGACCGCGCGCAGATCCCGTTGTGAGGGCCGTTCGGGCTCGCGGTGGGCGGCGAACAGGCGGGCTCACCGCATGCCACTCGCTGCACGGCGCCACTTCGGGATCGACGTGATGCAGCGTGACTCGTCGCTGGGGCTGACACCGCGTGCGTGGCCACGTTGCGATCCATGGGTCCTGGCAGACTGGGGGAGTGACGCGTCTCGGCCGCGCCGCCCGCGCGCCGCGGTGGCTGCGCCGGGTCGGTATCACCGTGTTGGCCGGGTTCGTGCTGGTCACGGTGTTCTCGTTCGGATACAACGCGGCCACCGCGGGTCGGGCCAGCGCCCCGGCAGGGCTGCGGTTCGTCACCGCCGACGGGATCCGCACCCGGTACCGGCAGTGGGACGGACCCGGCCCGCCGATCGTGCTCGTCCACGGCTTCGCCGAGTCCGCCGACACGTTCGACCCGCTCGGGCGGGCGCTGTCGAAGACCCGCCAGGTGTACGCGCTGGACCTCACGGGGTGGGGCTACAGCCAACGGGTCGGGCCGTACGACGCGCAGCACCAGGCGGCGCAGTTGCTGGGCTTCCTGGATGCGCTGCATCTCGGCCGGCCGGTGCTGGTCGGGCACTCGTCCGGCGCGGCCGTTGTCGCCGAGGCGACGCTGCGCAACCCACGGCGGGTCGGCGGCGTGGTGTTCCTCGACGGCGACGCCCTGAACATCGGTGCCGGGTCCAGGTTCGGTGGGCTGCGATCCGGCCTCGTCGACCCGTACCGCACCACGCTGCTGCGGTTGGCCATCCACTCGGACCGGCTGATCCGCAGCGTCTACTCGGCCAACTGCGGGCCATCCTGCCCGCCACTGGACGCGGCCGGGGTCCGGCAGTGGCGGCGCCCGTTCGAGGTGCCCGGCGCAGAGCGGGCCATCTGGCAGTTCACCGGCCTGGTGGGCCTGCCGGCGTCCCGGGTGGCCGAACTGGCGGACGTACCGGTGCCCAAGGCGGTCGTGTTCGGCGCCAACGACGACGTGTTCGACCATTCGGCGCCGTACACCGCCGCGACGCGGATCGGCGCGCCGGCACCGACGGTCATCCCCGGCGCCCGCCACCTGTCGTTCATCTCGCACCCGGACGCGGTGGCAGCGGCAGTGTCCGCGCTGCCCGGGTAGGGGCGAACGTCGCGCCGACTACGGCAGTGCAAGGCACACCAATTGCGGCCTGGGCCGGAATGCGCCGGTTCCGACACCAGCAAAGACGTCCGACCCTTGCGACGGTGTCTGCGCATCGCCACACTTCGGAACGACTACCCGAACATTCTGTGGCTACCCGCTCCGTGAGCGTATCGACCGGCGGGTGGTCGGCGCGGGTGATGCGGGAGCGGTGGGAAGGTGCTCGAATGAGTTGAGGTCGTCGCGCGAGGGGAACGGCCGCTCATGCAGACACGTCTGCTTGCCCTGCTAGCGCGCCCGGCGCCGCCGTTGGCGATCGGGGTCATCGTGGCTGTCGGAGTCGTCGCGTTGGAGACGCTCGCGCTCTTCCCGTTGCGTGGCGGCACCTACGAGTGGACGAGCGGCATGGTGTACCTCATCGGCGTCCTGGCCATATCCACTGTATGGGGCGCCCGGCTCGGTGTCGCCATGGCGTTGGCGAGCGTTGCCGCGTTCAACTATTTCCACACCGTGCCGTTCGGTGCTCGGACGCTGTCCGGTGGCGACCTGCGGCAGGTCGCAATCTTCCTAGCCGCGGCGTTGGTCGTCAGCGGGCTGGCCAACATCGCCCGCGGGCACGCCCTTGAGGGAGCACTGCGCCGTGAGGAGGCCGACCTCGCCGCCGACCTCGCCCGCCTGGTGTTGCGCGCCACGGACCTGAGCTCGGTGCTCCCACCGGCCGCCCGGCAGGTCGCCGCGGCGCTTGACCTGCCGACCGCCAGGATCGTACTCGGCGATGCCGAGCCGGACGGGTGCTGGACCCGGTTCCCGCTGCAGGGCGGCACGCTGCTGGTCCCAGCCGGATTGCCCGGACCGGCGCTGCAGCGCATCCGACAGCGGATCGTGCCGGCCCTCGACTCGGTGCTGCGCGCCGCCCTGGACCGCGAGGCGATCAGCAACTCGCTCCGCGCCAGCCGTGAGGAGGCCACCTCACTCGCCGCCGCGCAGGCCGGGCTGCGGCGGGTGGCGACGCTCGTCGCGCGGGGCGCCGAGCCGACCGACGTGTTCGACGCGGTCACCAAGGAACTCGGCCGGGTCCTCGGCCGGGGCTTCCCCGTGGTGCTCATCCGCTACGAGCCGGACGGCACGGCCGCCCGGGTCACCGGACGTAGCGAACCCACCGACATCGACCGCGTGCCGGTCGAAGACGAGAGCCTCGTGGCCGTGGTGTTTCGCACCGGCCGGGCTGCGCGGATGAGCAGCTATGCGCATGCGGCCGGGGCCAACGCGGCGATCGCCCGCAGCGTCGGCGCCCGCTCCGGGGTCGGGGTGCCGGTCCTGGTCGAGGGCCGCATCTGGGGCGTGGCCATTGTCGTGTCCACCGGACCGGAGCAGCCACCGCCCGACGCGGAGCGCCGCATGGCCGACTTCACCGAGCTTGTCGCCAACGCGATCGCCAACGCGGAGAGCCGCGCGCAGCTCGTCGCCTCCCGCGCCCGGATCGTCGCAGCCATGGACGATGCCCGTCGGCGCCTGGAGCGCGACCTACACGACGGCGCCCAGCAGCGGCTCGTGTCGCTCGGCTTGGAACTGCGGGTCGCGCAGGCCGGGCTGCCACCCGGGACCGACGACGTCCGGCAGCAGCTCGGGCAGGCGGTCGAAGGGCTGACCGCGGTCTCGCATGACCTGCAGGAGCTGTCCCGGGGCATCCACCCGGCGATCGTGTCGCAGGGTGGGCTCGGCCCGGCAGCACGCACCCTGGCCCGGCGCAGCGGCTTGCCGGTCGACCTCCGCCTCGATGTCGACCGGCGGCTGCCGGAGCGGATCGAAGTCGCCGCGTACTACATCATCTCTGAGGCGCTGACCAACGCCGCCAAATACGCGCAGGCGAACTCGGTGCACGTACACCTCGAGACCGACGAGGCCCGCCTGAGGCTCACAGTGCGCGACAACGGCGTCGGCGGCGCCTACCGCGAGGGCGGCTCTGGACTGCTCGGCCTGCAGGACCGGGTCGAGACCCTTGGCGGCACCTTCAACGTACTGAGTCCACCCGGCCGAGGCACCACCCTGCACGCCGAACTCCCGTACGACACCGACCCGCCCGGCTAGAGACTCTGAACTGTCAGGGTTGGAGATCATGGTGACGAGCGTCCGGTGGCTCTGAAGAAGCCGTCGATGAGGCCGTCGACGTCCTGCATCTTCCTGAGCTTGGTCTTGGCCAGGCGGGAGAGATTGGTGGCGTTCCCGGCGGGGAGATCGGCCAAGCGGACGCTGCTTGGCGCGAATTGCGGCAGGTCGTGCACATGAGTGTGACGGTGGCTGTGCGCCGCGATCACGTCGTCAGGGGAGCGTAGGAGTGCGGTCCGCCGAGCCAACGGCTGAGGTACCCGGACTGGATTTCGCCAATGAGCAGGCCGGTCAGCGCTGCGGAGAACCCGACGTGGTACTGCTCCCAGTACGGCCCTCGTTCCTTCAGCACCACAGGCCAGTCGTCAGGTGCCGTGCCGGGCCTGATGTGCCAGAGGAGGAAGTCACCGTTGACCGAGCACCCCCACGAGATCAGATTGTCACCGGGCTCGAACCAGGACGGGACATCTTCCCGGTTCGGTGTCCAACGCGACGCGTCACCCAGCGACCAGTCTCCGGACCCGCTGCCGAGTCCCGCGAGCTCGGGGCGGATGCACTCGTGCGCCCAGGTGTTGTGCTGCAGCAGGTCCGCCCAGTCGTGGGCCGCGTCAGGAGCGCAGACGATGACGTGGTCATCGACGATTCCGGCCCCGTACGCGTCGACGAACATCCTGTAGTCGCCCGGAAGCACCACACCCAGCGCTGTCTCGGCCGACGACCAATCGCATCCGGGCCCGGCTGCCGTGGCGAGCGCCGGCAGACCCAGCAGCTGGGACAGGTGTGCAGTGGCGTCGCCCGGCCGGTCGAGCCCTTCGCCGGCCCGGCCGACGTCGTCGACGAGACGCTCACCGGAGACGATGTCGTCGGGCCTGAGCAGGTCGCCACCGACGCCGGTGACGACGGCGAACGACCCGGTGAGCTCAACCACGACCAGGTCCACATCCCGCGGCTTGCGGCCGTGCTCGCGGCAGGCACGGTCGAAGCGGTCTCCCGGACGAGCCCAATGCCGCGGGTGATAATCCGGCTCACCCTCCAGCCGCCAGCCTCCCGGCACTGCCTGGACCGAGTCAACGGAGAAACTCAGACGCTCCCTACGCACAACCGGTATCTTGCCCGGCCAGCACGGCACCCGCCATCCGCCGACGAGCGGCCGGTAGAGGTCAGGCTCCAGCAACAACTGCGTTGCACCTGTCTGGGCGCCCTGGGACTCTTGCGCGCATGACACAGAACGCGGCATCGGCGGCGCAAGGGTGCATCTTCTGCGCCATCGTGGCCCGACAGGCCGAGGCCAGTGTGGTGCACGAGGACGAGACCGTCGTGGTCTTCATGGACCTGAACCCCGTCACGCCCGGCCATCTGCTCGTCGTGCCACGCGAGCACGCGGTGGGCCTCGAAGACCTCGACGGAGCCACGAGCGCTCACGTCTGGTCGGTCGGTCATGACATGGCACGAGCCCTGCGCCGCTCAAGCATGCGCTGCGAGGGGATCAACGTCCTCCTCTGTGACGGCGAAGTCGCCTTCCAGACCGTCTTCCACTTCCACCTTCACGTCATCCCTCGCTACGCAGGCGACGGCTGGACCCTCAAGGCCGACTCGCCGGAACGCGAAAGGTCGCTCCTCGACAGCGACGCGAAAGCGATCAAAGACGCCATCGCGTCGACGGACTGACTGGTAACTGCCGCTCAAGCCGCTGGTCGAGCGCTACTTTGCTGCATGGCCGACTGCGACGATGATGGCCTCATGGTCGAGTCCGTCGTCCGATGGGGTCCTGAACTGCTCCCGTCCGCAGTGGAGTTGTTCGTCGATGTGTTCAACGCCGAGCCCTGGAACGATCGCTGGTCGGTCGACTCGGCGACCGGCCGGCTGCGCGACTTGCAGGCCACGCCCGGCTTCGAAGGGGCAGCGTTGCTCGTTGACGACGGACTGACCGCGTTCGTCGGCGGCTACCGGCAACGCTGGTGGGACGACAGCGATCACTTCTACATCGCCGAGATGGCCGTGCGGCGGCAGGCCCAGCGATCCGGCAACGGCACTCGCCTCCTGCAAGCCTTTCTTGCCGGCCTCGACGACGTGAGCAGGTTCTATCTGCTCACCGCCGCAGACGGACCTGCGGCACAGTTCTACCGCTCGCTCGGGTTCCAACCCGGACGCCCGAACCACGTCATGACCAGGGCCATAGCACCCACGCGGGCACCGAGGCTCAACGATTACTGACATCGATTCCTGCGTCCGTTCCCAGCGCATTCGGACTACCACGACACCGCGATCAGCCCAGCACCCTGGCCAGACCGGATCGAAGCGCGTCAACCATGCGGCGGGCGACCCATGACCGACACCGAACACCGCCTCACCGGCAGCAAGAAGACCGCCGCAATCACCCGCCCCGCTGGCCGGCCCATCTAGGCTGGCGGCTATGGCGATCCAGGCGGTGGCGTCCTGGAGTTCACCCCGGAGATGGACTTCGACCGTCGGTGGGAGGCTCGACTCGGCCTGCCACCCGGCACCGTCCGCCAGCGACTCGCCGACGTCTGGGCAGGCGGTGCGATCGGCGCGCTCACTGAGCAGCTGGTTCACCAGGAGATCGGCGATCGGTTGCGTCTCACCCCGAAGCAGGTCGACGCGATGATGGCCGACATGTGGACGCAGTACTTGGGCGTCGGAAACAGCGAGCTGATCGAGTACGTCCGGCGACTCCGTCCGCGCTACCGGACCGGCATCCTGAGCAACAGCTTCGTCGGCGCGCGGGAGCGGGAACAGAAGACATACGGGTTCGAGGACCTGGTCGACGTCATCGTCTATTCGCACGAGGTCGGGACGAGCAAGCCTGATCCGCGGATCTACGCACTCACGTGCTCGCGGCTCGGCATCCGTCCCGAGGAGATGCTCTTCCTCGACGATGTCGAGTCGATCGTCGCCGCCGCCCGGGAGGCCGGCATTCATGCGGTCCAATACCGGGACAACGCGCAAGCCATCGCCGACATCGAGTCGGCGCTCGCCGATGCGGTGGCGGGTCAAGGATGAGCAGCGTCCGCACGACAGCATCCTCGCCCGCCCCTGAAGCGGTGCGCCGACGGACCCAATCCGCCAACTCAACCTGAACAAATCTTCAGCGGATGTTGAGGAGCCGAGACCCCACGATCAAGCGGTCGGTCGTGCATTGCGCTGTCACACTGAGCGCCATGCTGGACTCTCCGCAGGAATTCATGCAGGCGGCCCAGCACGCACTGGATCAGGTGTCCGACACCGTCTGCGACATCGGCGACGGCCAGCAGATCAGCGTGCGCGATTTCCTGCACGACCTCGCCGTAGCGGCCGCCGACTGGCCGTACACGCCACCGGAGCTGTGGTACGCCGACAGCATGCAGCACTGTTTCTGGTCGCTGCTGCACGGCCGCCCCGAACCGGTTCCCGGCGAGGACGTGGACGCCGAGTCCGTGGCGTTCGGTGTGCTCATCGCCATGACCAGCGCGGACCGTGGCGGCCATCACGAGGCCGCGGACTTGTGCGAGACGGCCCTGGCCTACATGAAGACCCTCCCCGCCTGGCAGGACGTGGACCTGGTCATCGATCCGTCCGATGGCGGCCCCACGCGGTTCAGGCTGGCTCTCTGACTGCGGTGGGCGCCTGGAAGTACTCTCGCTAACATGCCGTATTGGCCTGATAGCGGCAGTTGAGTGCGGTATGCGTCGGCGCTGGATTCGCTGGTCGGGTAAAGAAAAAGTGATCGCTGACGCGAGGGTCTCGAACTCTTGCGCTTCGGCAGTACATTGGCGAGCATCATTTCATGACTTCATTGCTCCGTCGCTTCGCGCTGGTATCCGCAGTTGGCGTAAGTTCGCTTGTGCTGGCGCCGGTCACGCCGGCTGCCGCATACAGTGCGTGTTCGGCTGGCACGATGTGCGGCTGGCTCTACTTCTCCGATGCCGCGCGCACCCAGCAGCAGGGCGGGCACACCACGAACTGCCAAGGTGTCGTGCTCGACTGGGGCATCAAAGCCGGCTACTCCACCTACATCGTGCAGGGCTGCGGGGGCGGCCCCGGCCCGGTGTGACGCCCGGCCGGCCGTGACCCGGCTCCGAACGCGTGCTCAGACCGCTCGAACTTCGGCGAGCCGCTTGACTGCGTACTCGTCGTCCCAGCAGACAGCGGCTTCCCACGCGGCCGACGCTTGCGCGGCGATGTCGTGCGCGTCGTCGTCGAGGCCGGCAGCGTTGTCGGGCAGCACGAGATCGAGGTCGGGGACGTCGACGTGACCGACGCCTGGGATTGTGCGCCCATGATCGGCGGCGGGTCTTGTTGTGACAGCGGGCAGCTCGCCCGCACATCACCCGGCACCTGCGCCGGTGCCGAAACGCGCTGCGGCGATCTGCCCGAAGGCATCGTCGCGGTAGCAGCCACCCTCGTACCGCCCGACGGGTGTTCATCGGTGCGGAGTGGGCATCTGCAGGCCTATGAAGACTGCACTGCGCAACGTCCGCGTGTTCGACGGCAGGCAACTTCTCCGGCCCGGCACGGTGGTGCTCGACGGCGACCGCATCGGATCCGACGCCTCGGGTATCAATTCGGTCGTCGACGGCGCGGGGGCGGTGCTCCTGCCCGGGCTGACCGACGCCCACGTGCACCTCGACGGGCGGTCTGCGCTCGAACGGCTGGTGCGCTTCGGGGTGACCACCGCCCTGGACATGGCCAACGCCCCGCCGGAGTTCGTCGACTCGATGCGCCGGATCCGGGGCCTCACCGACATCCGCAGCGCCGGCACGGCTGCGCTCGCCCCGGGCAGCATCCACTCGCAGATCCCGGAGATCGGCCGGCGCGGCCTGATCCGTACCGCCGGCGAAGCGGAACGGTTCGTGACCGAACGGTTCGCCGAGGGCTCCAACTACCTGAAGATCCTGATCGATCTGCCCGGGCCCAGCCCCGACCGGGCGACCATCGACGCGCTCGTCGCCACCGCGCACAGGCTCGGGCGGCTCGTCGTGGCGCACGCCCTGTCGTACGAGGCCGCGGAGGTGGCGCAGGCGGCCGGGGTCGATGCGCTCACCCACACGCCGCTGGACCGGCCACTGGACCGTGCCGCTGCGGACCGGATGGCGGCCGAGGGCCGGATACTGATCCCCACGCTGGCGATGATGGAGGCGTTGACGGCGCCGTCGACGCCGCCGGAGATGCTGGCGCAGTGGGCGATGCCCGGCGCACGTTACGACAGCGCGCGGTCGAGCGTCGCCGCCGCGTACCGTGCCGGTGTGCCGGTCCTGGCCGGTACCGACACCAACACCGATGCCGAGTCCGCGGGGAACTACGGCTTCGGCGACAGCCTGCACCATGAGCTGGAACTGCTCGTCGACGCCGGTCTCAGCACCATCGACGCGCTGCGCGCCGCGACGGTGCTGCCCGCCGAACACTTCGGCCTCACCGACCGCGGCGTCATCGCGCCGGGCCGCCGGGCCGACCTGGTCCTCGTCGACGGCGACCCGCTGCAGGACATCCGCGCTGCGCGGTCGATCAGCCGCGTCTGGTGCGGCGGTATCGAGCACACCCCGGCCCGGCTGGCCAAACAGTCGTAGAGTGCGGCGCTTGCGGCCCAACCGTTGCGGACCCCAGACACGTTGCGCTCGGCGGCGCCGATCAACGCGTGACCGCTCGGCCTGATGCCACGTCTCACACGCGCCGCAGAGCGGGGACCGAAATGCTTGTGCGCGCTGACATCGGCTTCTTGTCGTGAGCTCTGGCTACGTGCGAGGTCGTTGCAGGCTCGGTCGTATCGCATCGTGGCGCGTGGATCGGCGCGGCGGGCGGCGACCTGGACGTCGCGGAGGCTGACGCCGGCGCCCAGCATGGTCGTGACGAACGTGTGCGGGTGCATCCTTGGCATCCGCACGCCGGCGGACGTCGTCGGCGGGCGAGTGAGGCAGGATGCCGTCGATGACGCGGACCCTGTAGAAGCCGACCACGACCGACAGCCGTCGAGCCACGGTCGGCTGCTGGTACTGGCGCACGTCCGGCAGCCAGCGCTGGTACCGCTCGATGTCCACCCTGACGTGACGAGCGGATCGAGGTCCTGCGCGGTGCACCAGCGAAGGAAGACCCGATGGTCGGACTCGCGGTGCAGCCGGGTCTGACCGCGGTTGCGGCCGAGGTACACGGTGGTCGCCGCACGGAGGACGGGCTCGATCGGGGACCCGCCGCTGACGGCTGGGGTGATGACGGCAGCCATACATCACGGTGCGTCGCTGACGGCGATGAACGCTGTCGCAGATGAGCGCACCCGATCAAAAGTGATGTGCCGGAGTGGCGAGCCGGCGCTCCGTGACCCCTCTGGTGTGGTGAGACCGACGACACCAGCCGGCGCGACCTCGAACCGATGCCGGGTCCGGCCCGTAGAGACAGGCGCGATCAGCTCGATCAGTTGTCACAGATCCGGTGTCGCCCTTTGTCGTCCTGTCTGCTCTGGTTAAGAGAAGCTTGTGTTTGTTCGCTCCGCCCGTCGCTTGGGCATGTTGACCACGGTGGTAGCCGCTGTCGTGAGTGTCCTGGCCGGCGCGCCGGCCGCCTCGGCCGCCGGCACCGTGGTGAACACCTCCCCGCAGAACGCCCCGCAGCTGGCGCTGGCCAAGGCCGGCCCCAGTGCGTCCTTCTCCCTCGTGGTGCTGCAGGAAGATGGTCCCTTCGCCAATCAGAAATGGACCATGGATCAGGTCGCCAACCTCGGTGGAGGCAGGCTCGCCTTCACCTACACCAGCAGCAGCGGCGGCTGCCTGGACGTCAACGCGGACTCACTGCAGAGCGGCGCGGCGCTGGTCGTCAAACCATGTGACGGAACCCTGAGCCAGCGGTGGATCCGGGACTTCAGCGTCAACGCGACCTTCCTGAAGCTGGAGAACCGCAACAGCGGCCTGATCGCCACAGCCGACGGCGGCAGCAGCGGAACCCGGGTCACGCAACGCGCCGACGTCGGCGGTTTCAACCAGCGCTGGTCCAACTTCGGCGCCTGAGCACCTACCGTTTCCACTGAGTGCTGTTTGGCGCTCATGTGGTTGTCCTGTCTTGCGACGGGACGGTCCCGGTCTTGCCCGCAGGGTGTGCTGCGGTGCCGGGTTGACGTTTCTTCGCCTCCTGCCCACCGGGGTGGGTCTTGTGGTTGGCTCCACGTCCTGCCACCGG